>LFSK01000089.1:4756-7159 GCA_001512555.1 Clostridiaceae bacterium DTU059
AGCCATGACTGATCAACCAGGATCTATGGAATCTAACGAGGAGTGTAATTTATGAAAAATATAACAGCAAGGCTGAGGCCGGGGATTAAACCTCGAAAGCCCTATGGACTTCTGGCATATTTGCGGGATCATTATCTATTATATCTGATGTTGGTTCCCGGTCTCTTTTTTCTGATCGTCTATAAGTTTTTACCGTTGTATGGTATCACTATTGCTTTTAAGGATTACAGCATCTTTGCGGGCAGTAATCCCATTGACGCGATAGCAAAGAGTCCATGGGTAGGACTTAAGCATTTTGACCGCCTTTTTTCAAGCTCACAGTTTGTAAAGGTGCTACTGAATACTCTTATTATTAACGGGTATAAGATCCTGTTCCTGTTCCCGATACCCATCATATGCGCCATCATGCTCAATGAGATCCGCAATGTGGCCTACAGGAAGCTTGCGCAGACAGCCATTTACGTCCCCTATTTCTTCTCATGGGTTATAGTATTCGGTATTTTCTATTCTTTATTGGGGACCTATGGAATTGTCAACAGTGCTTTGGCAGCGCTTGGTTATGAGAGAATCAGCTTTTTCTCCGATACAAATGTCTTCCGTGGCTTGTTGGTCTTCACCGAGGGCTGGAAGGAAGTTGGATGGAATACTGTCATATATCTGGCAGCTATCACAGCTATCGATCCTACCCTCTATGAGGCGGCACGTGTGGATGGTGCGGGAAAACTCCGTCAGA
Source organism: Clostridiaceae bacterium DTU059 (assembly GCA_001512555.1). GTDB lineage: Bacteria > Bacillota > Clostridia > DSM-8532 > DSM-8532 > Thermoclostridium_A. Next base: position 5,490 of record LFSK01000089.1, read on the forward strand.
TATGGAATATAACCCTGCCAGGGCTGGCTCCTACCATAGTTCTGATGCTTATTCTGAAGGTAGGTTATATTCTTGAGACCGGCTTTGAGCAGATCCTGGTATTCTACAATGCTACGGTTTACGATGTGGCCGACGTGATCCAGACCTATGTCTACCGCATGGGACTTGGACAGGCAGACTTCTCCCTGGGCACAGCCCTCGGTTTGTTTAACTCGGTTGTGGCCTTCATACTGATCGTCGGAGCCAACACAGTCTGCAAGAAACTGCTTAACAGAAGTATCTGGTAATCCGACTAGAGTATATGCGTATTATGGGGTGAAAAAATGCAACTAAGAAAAAGAAAGAATGTCAACGAAATATCTCTATCCACCAGTGAAAAGGTGATATCAGCTATCTCTTATATATTTATGGGCCTGCTGACCTTGTGCGCCATACTTCCAATACTCCATGTGGTATCCAAGTCTTTCAGCAGCGCCGCGGCGGTTACTTCGGGATCGGTTCTGTTCTGGCCTGTCAAGCCCCAGTTTGAGACCATGCAGTATGTGCTTGAAGAAACACCGTTCCTGAATGCTATGAAGAACTCACTGATTGTTACCGGAGTAGGTACGGTCATCAGTATGCTGGTGACCATCGGCACAGCCTATCCGCTGTCAAAGCCGGATTTTAAGGGACGGAAGTTCTTCATCATGGCTTATATTGTCAGCATGGTGTTCTTCGGCGGTATCGTTCCTGCATACATGGTTGTTCGAACCCTGAAAATCATTGACACATACATTGCGCTCATATTGCCGTTCTTCATTGTCCACTTCAATATGTTCGTAGTAAAGAACTACTTTGAAGGACTGCCTGAGAGTGTTGAAGAATCGGCCAGGATAGACGGGGCCAGTGATATGAGAATTCTGGTATCCATTGTGTGCCCCATGTCAAAGCCAGTGCTGGCTACAGTGTCAATGCTCTATGCCGTTAACTACTGGAACAACTATTTCCATGCCATGATGTATACTACCAGCACTAAAATGCAGACCTTACAGGTCTTCATCTACAACACCATCAACAACACCCAGACCCTGGTGGAACGCCTTGTTATCGGTAACTACACCAATGTCTCCATTGACGGAATCATAGCGGCGGTTGTAGTGCTCTCATTAATACCCATCGTCGCCCTGTATCCGTTTGTTCAACGCTTTATGGTCCATGGTATCACTATTGGATCAGTTAAAGGCTGATTATTAATTAGATATTTACCGGGCAACCGGTAAAAATAAAAAAAAAGGAAGGGATAAATCCATGAAAAGAACTTTAGCATTGCTAATGGTAGCTATTATGGCTGTGTTTGGGCTGGCTGGCTGCGGAGGCAATCAGGCTTCTAACACACCTGCACCGTCACAGACAGCTTCAAGTCAACCAGGCGGATCGACATCACCTGATACCAATCCTCTTGATGGTGAAAAACCTGTATTAAAGTATCTGGGTTACAATGTAAGCTTTGACCCCAATACCGATCTTATGGCAGGTATTTATGAGGAAACCACAGGCTATAAGGTGGAGTACCATGTACTTCCTGCTGAGAACGCTGACGAGAAGCTCCTTATGGACGTTTCCTCCGGCGCTGACTATGATGTTATGCAGGTCAGTGTTCCCCAGTTCCAGACCCTGTTGGCTCAGGGAGC
>LFSK01000089.1:7228-17877 GCA_001512555.1 Clostridiaceae bacterium DTU059
TGAGAGAAGCCGGCATTAACGAGCTTCCCAAAACAATAGACGAGTTCTATAACACCCTGAAGACTCTGAAGGCACACTTTGGTGACAAGTACATCATCTTAACCGGCCCGTTCCGTCAGGCATCAGAGGCCAGTGTTAACTGGGATATCCCCCAGACCATCACATCTGCCTTCGGTATCTACAACGACTGGATGGTTGATGATAACGGTAAAGTTATTTACATGACAGAGCATGAGAACTTCCCCAAGATGATCGAGTTCATGCAGAAGCTCATGGATGAAGGACTCCTTGACCGTGACTGGGCTGTTAACAACACAACAACCGTTAACGAAAAACTGTCTTCCGGCAAGGCTATCATCGCTGCTTCCAACCGTACAGGTACCATGGTTACCACCCCGGTTATGCTGGGTGACGAAGGTCTTGGACTGGATTGGGATGATCTTGGATACATCGGTGCATTGTCCGGTTCCGACGGTACCTGCAAGTACATGAGAACAGAGGCTATAAACCAGGTTACATGTATCCTGAAGAACGCCAAGCATCCTGAGCATGTTATCAACTGGATCAACATCAAGCAGCAGAACCAGCTCTACCTCAACATCGGCGTTGAAGGCGTACACTTCAATTATGATGAAAACGGAGAGATCGATCCTATCAACCCCATCTTTGCTGAAGAGCGCGGTAACTCCTACTGGTATCTCAACAGCACCGATGAGGAAGCGTTTGCTAAGGAATGGCCGTCACGTGTTCGTAAGAGCCGGGCTATGTGGGAGCCCTTCGATGCGGTAACCAACTACGCAAACAAGCATACACCTGAAATCTTCGTGCCCAACACCTTTGCGTTCATGCCTTCACTGGAGAGCTACGCCAAGTACAACCAGTCCCTGTTTAAGGCTACCAGTGACTTCATCCTCCAGCTCATGGCTGGAACCAAGTCTCTGAATGACCTGCCTACCTTCATGAAGGATTGGCAGAACAACGGCGGTGAAGACGTCAGAGCAGAAATGCAGGCTTGGTACGACGACTTCTATGGCAACTAATCATTGACATCATAGGCTATCAATTGCGGCAGTCCCCGCAGGGACTGCTGCTATCATAAAAGACAGGAGAATGAATATGAGTAAAGTCCAGTATTCAAAAGAACTCCCGATATACCGCGATGTGGATGTACTGGTGGTAGGAGCAGGCCCTGCGGGTATTGGCGCAGCAATCTGTGCCGCAAGAAACGGTGCCAAAACACTTGTATTTGACAGCGCAGGATGCGTGGGAGGCCAGGCCACCAACGGCCTTGTAGGGCCTTTTATGACTGTATATGACGCTAAAAGTGAAAAGCAGATTATTAAAGGAATATTTGAAGAGATTGTTGATCGCATGATCGAGATGGGCGGAGCCATTCATCCCAGTGAAGTAAGATCCGGAAGTTCCCGGGCTGGGTTCTACCTGATTGGCCATGACCATGTAGGCCCCTTTGATCATGAGGCTTTGAAAATTGTTGCTTCAGATATGATTCTGGAAGCAGGAGCCGAGCTTTTACTGCACACACAATTTGTGGACGTACTTATGGAAGACGATAAGATAGCCGGAGTAATAATTGCCAATAAGAACGGCATGTCGGTTATTCGGGCGAAGATAATCATAGACTGTACCGGTGACGCGGATGTGGCCGCCAGATCTGGAGTTAAATATGAACTGGGCAGGGTGGAAGATGGCAACATGCAGCCGGCCACACTGTTCTTCCGGGTTTGCAATGTGGACACAGAAAGACTCACCGCCCACATTAAGGAACACGAGCATGAAATCCGACCCTTCTATGGCCCCTTCAGCTGGCTTATAAGGGAGAAGCAGGAGGAATGGGGAGATGTGCCCCGTGCCGAGGTCTGCCTGTTTGAAAGCCCGGAGCCTGGGGAGTATCGTATGAATGTTACCCGTATTCTGGACATTGATGGTACTAAAGCTGAAGATCTTACCAGAGCTGAACTGGAAGGGTTGAAACAGGCTCACAAGGTTTTCAACTTTATGAAAAAATACGCCGTTGGATTTGAAAATGCTAAATTTATGGGAACCGCTTCCACTATCGGTATCCGTGAAACCAGACATATTGAAGGCTTGTACAAGCTGACAGTGGATGATGTGAAAAATTGTCGTGTTCCCGAGGATACCATTGCAGTTATGGCTACCAATATGGACACCCATAACAAGAATGACCCGGGAGGAACCTACTATACTCTTGAAAACGGACCTTATTTTGGCGTTCCCTATCCATGTCTGGTTGCAAAGGGCGTGAACAATCTTCTGGTGGCAGGACGTGCTATCTCGGCCGATGCCATGGCAGGAGCCGCCATACGCATGATCCCCTGTTGTCTGGTATTCGGACAGGCAGCCGGTACTGCAGCAGCCCATGCCATTAAGGACAACAAGCTGCCCGCGGAAGTTGATGTGAAAAAGCTTCGTGAAACTCTTAAGGAGCAGGGGGCTTATCTCGGGGATTAGAAGTGGGATGTGTATTTCTATTACGTCATTGCGAGGAGCGTTTATCCACTCTGTCATTGCGAGGAGGCACAGCCAACGAAGCAATCTGTCGCATTGATATATTGCGTCGCAGGATGGGATTGCCGTGCTACGCTGGCGCTTCGCTCGCAATGACATCCCCATCACCTACTTTGATAAACGTTTTTCCACTTTGCCTTTTGAGAGGAGTGTTCTCTCCACTATGACATTTCCAGGAGCGCTTCTCCACTTGTCATTGCGAGGAGGCATAGCCGACGAAGCAATCTCATGAATGAATTTTGACCTTAGACGTGTTGGAAGAAGGATAATAAGAAAGTGTCTCGAAGTTGCGCTATCGAAATCCAACCTCCAACCTCTTATCTCACACCACCCGCTTTCATATATGAAGGAGACAGATTGATATGAGTACTAAGACAATATCCTATAAGAAAGATTTACAGATAAAGGAAGAATACGATGTAGTAGTTGTAGGATCAGGCCCGGCCGGAATCTGTGCAGCAGTTTCTGCGGCGCGTATGGGTGCCAGAACCGCTCTTGTGGAACGTTATGGCGTACTGGGCGGTAACTTGACAGTTGGTGCCGTTGCCCCTATTCTTGGCAGTGTTTCAAAGGGGACCTTGAGGGACGAACTGGTAGAGCGTCTGGGAGTACCTGACTGTGATGAGATCGGTGCCACCCAACAGTGCCATGATTTTGAGAAGGCTAAACGTGTACTGGCAGATTTTGCACACGAAGCAGGTGTCAAGCTATATCTGCAGACAGCCGTTGTTGACGTGGTCATGGACGGCGACAGGGTGGATGGAGTCATCATATCGGAAAAAACGGGGCTTAAGGTGCTTCGTGCAAAAGCTATTGTTGACGCTTCCGGTGATGGGGACGTGGCATTTTATGCCGGGGCAGAGTACCAAATGGGTCGGGACGGCGATTCATTGGTACAGCCGGTCACACTGATGTTCACTCTACAAGGGGTTGAAGAGGATGCCCTCACATGCATAGGTGAGGTTGACTTTGTTCAGTATAAGGGCGAAAGGTTCCTTGATTATACCACCAGACTCTGCAAGGAAGGGCACCTGCCACCTTACTCGGCATCTGTACGTTTGTTCCGCACCTTGGTACCCGGGGAGCGTCTTGTAAACACCACTCAGGCAAATGGCATTTTTGCTACCGACAGTGACGATGTCGCGAGGGCTGAAGTAGACCTCCGCAGACAGATAGACCAGGTGACCGAATTCCTTCGCAAGTATGTGGACGGCTACCAAAACTGTTATGTGAAAGGTTCAGCTGAAACACTGGGGGTCAGAGAAACCCGTCGGTTCGTTGGGGAGTATATCCTGGAAGATAATGATCTTCGCGTAGGACGCAGATTTGATGATGTGGTTGTCCATAAGGCCAGCTTCATTGTTGATATTCACAACCCTGCAGGAAGCGCCCAGGCAGAAGGTGTGCCTGAGGAAGTAACCCCATACGACATTCCGCTCAGATGCCTCATACCCAAAAAAATTGATGGACTGGTTCTTTCGGGGAGATGTATTTCAGGTACCCACAGGGCACATGCTTCATATCGGGTCATGTCCATATGCATGGCAATAGGAGAGGCGTCGGGCGTAACAGCTGCTCTCGCGGCAAAAAAGGGTGTCAATCCCCGTGAGATCGACTACAAAGAGGTTCAGAAGGTTCTGCTGGATCGCGGTGTGAATCTGTTTGACTGATGAGTTTGTCAAGATCTTTTAGGGGCTGGAACAATGGAATAGCCTTTAGGCTTTACTACATACCGGACAGCCGGAACAACAGTGAGGAGGGAACAGCATGGGAATAATGGAAAAAATGCGCCTTGACGGCAAGAAGATTTTTGTCACAGGCGGCGCGAGAGGCATAGGGATGAACATTGCCCGTGGGGTAGCCGAAGCGGGTGCCGATGTGGCTATAGTTGACGTTGACATTGATGAGGCTGCAAAGACAGCACAGCAGATATCCGCCGATACAGGGCGCAGGGTTATTCCTCTCCGGGCAGATGTCACCAAACCCCAGGAGGTTGACGAAATGATCGCTGCTGTCCTTGAACAGTTTGACAGGATAGATGCGGCATTCTGTAATGCAGGTATATGCATCAACGCGCCTGCAGAGGAAATGACGTTTGAGCAATGGAAGAGAGTTATTGATATAAATCTGACCGGGGTATTCCTGACAGCTCAGGCTGCCGGAAAGGTGATGATAAGGCAGGGTGGAGGCTCAATTATCAATACGGCGTCCATGTCCGCCCATATCGTCAATGTACCGCAGCCCCAGTGTGCTTATAATGCCTCAAAGGCAGGCGTGATACAGCTGACCAAGTCCCTTGCTGTGGAATGGGCTATGAAGGGAGTGCGGGTGAACTCCATCAGCCCGGGCTATATTGGCACCGATCTGGTAATGAATTCCCCTACACTTGTTCCTCTCATTGACAAGTGGAAGGAGATGACACCCGTACGCCGTCTGGGCAGACCCGAGGAACTGCAGGCCATTGCCGTGTATCTTGCAGGTGATACCAGCCAGTTTACCACAGGTGCTGACTTTGTTATCGACGGCGCATTTACATGTATTTAGGACTGCAGCCCCCCGGTATATCTATTAGATTTCCTGATAGATTTGGCCTTGATAAAGGCAGGCGGCAGTTGCGAAGCATGACTGACCGACTTTTCAGGGATCCGGGGGATGGACGGCTACAAGTAAGCAACATGAGTCTGAGTATTGAGGAAGTATAATGCTTGGGAAACACTTGCTGGGAATATATGAAAAAGCGCTGGATCCCGAAGACAATTGGCATAGACGGTTGGAAAAGGCGAGGGATCTGGGATTTGACTTTGTAGAGATTTGCATCGACGAAAAGGATGAACGTCTGGCCAGGCTGGAATGGACACGAGAAGCACGTGAGGAATTAAGGCGAGCCGCCTATGAAACGGGTGTTCCCATCCTTTCCATGTGCCTGAGCGCCCACAGGCGGTTTCCTTTTGGCAGCGCCGATCCGGATATAAGGAAAAAGGCGTACCGGATTATGGAGCAGGCCATTGATTTTGCTGTTGACTTGGGCATTCGAACCATACAGATCGCAGGTTACGATGTCTATTATGAAGAATCCACATTCGACAGCCGTCGGCTCTTTTTTGAGGGCTTGCAATGGGCGGCAGCCCAGGCCTCCCGGAAGGGGGTCATGCTGGCCAATGAGATTATGGATACATCATTTCTAAATTCTATCACCAAGCACCTTTTTTATGAGAAACAGATCTCCAGCCCGTGGCTGAAGGTATACCCCGATGTGGGTAATCTCAGCGCATGGGGTAACGATATTGTGACCGAACTGGAAAAGGGAAGGGGCAGTATTATACAGGTTCATCTTAAGGATACCCTGGCAGTTACCGACTCCTTTGGGGGACAGTTCAGGAATGTGCCCTTTGGCAAAGGGTGTGTGGATTTTCCCCTTTGCTTCTCAACGTTGGAAAAGATGGGCTATACAGGCCCATACCTAATAGAGATGTGGCATCAGGAAGGTCAGGATGACATGGAGACCGTGGCCGATGCCAAGGCTTGGATTGAGAAACAGTATGCGAAAGCAATGGAAGGGTAAGGATACGGGATACTATCTTGGCCGGTGAGCAGCTTTTCCGATGGCTGCGAGCGTGGAATGGCGATCTGAAACTTTTACCTAAAGTATGGAATTTAATGGGGAGGTGCCATATGTTCATTTATGAGGGAGAAAGAAAGACACCTGTTGCCGGAAGCTATGACGTCATCGTCTGTGGCGGTGGGCCATCCGGTATCATAGCTGCCGTAGCGGCGGCAAGAAATGGAGCAAAGACACTTCTTATTGAGCGCTATGGATTTGTCGGGGGTATGGTAACCAATGCACTGGTGACTCCCATCAGCGAATTCTGTAAGAACGGCAAACGTATCATAGACGGTATGCCCTATGAATTGATGGAACTTGCGAATCGGTTTGGAGGAGCAAATATTTCATTTGAAAGCGGAAATTATCCCATCGATGACGAGGTTTTCAAACTGGCTGCCCAACGGATGCTTCTGGAAAGCGGTGTGACACTGCTTTACCATTCCTATTTTTCGGATTGTATAACAACCGACGGGCAGATCAGCCATATCATTGTCCAGAACAAGGCCGGGCGTGTGGCCTATGAGGGCAAAGTAATTGTAGACTGTACGGGCGATGCGGATGTTGTGAGAGCCGCAGGATATAAAACTGTTAAGGAAACAATCCTACAGCCTGCCACCCTATGGTTCCAGCTCAGCGGAGTTGACACCAAAGCCCTTGAGGAACAGGGTTTGTTCGAAGATGCTAAAAATGATCAGTTGCCTGTCAGCGAAACCATCCGAAACCGGCTGGATGAATTGAATCGTAAAGGCGAAATGCCCCTGTTTGGAGGACCATGGATTAGCAAAGGCTTCAACGAGGGAACGGTGAGCATAAACCTGTTGCGTGAGGCTACCGATGCCAGCTCTCCCGAGCAGTTCACAAAAACTGAATGCAATTTGCGTGAGAATTTGTTTAAGGTTGTAGAAGTAATGAGGGAGAATTTCCCGGAATTCAAAAACTGCCGGGTGCTCAAATCGGGTACTCAGACCGGTGTTCGTGAGACCTACCATATTGTCGGGATGTACCAGCTCACAACCGACGATGTGATCAATCCGAAGCCTTTCCCGGATACCATCGCCAAGGGAGCTCATGTAATTGATATCCACAAACCGGACAGTATTGATCAGGAGCTGGTGGTTCTTGAGCAGGAATACAATATCCCCTATGGTATAATGGTGCCCTACGACAGTAAGAACATCATTGTCGCAGGCCGCAGTGTGTGTGCCGATGAGGCTGCTTTCGGAACCGTGAGGGTAATGGCTGTCTGCATGGCCATGGGACAGGCTGCGGGTACTGCTGCAGCAATTGGGTCCAAGAAGGGTCTTGCCATGAGCAAGATGGATATACCATTGCTTGTGCAAACCCTCAAGGAGCAGGGCGCAGTGATAGACTTTGATAACTGCAAATGAAATCAAATACCTTGACAGAAGTAAGGGGTTGGGAGTTCATGCTCCCGCCCTTTTTTTATCATGAAGGACGCCGATACTACAATTCTGCCTTAATAGCATCCTCCTTTGAATGCCTTGACTTGGCATCCAGCCATTTGTCTGAGCGGTATCGAACATACACTATCAGGGCTCTTATGGTCTGATCCATCACCAAAGCCACCCAGGCGCCCACAAGTCCCCATTGGAAAATCTTCACAAACACATGGGCGACCACGACTCTGAAGCCCCATATGCCGAAAGCGGAGGCATATAAGGGATACATGGTATCACCGGCACCTCTCAAGGCGCCGGCCAATGAAAGCTGCGTACACTGACCCGGCAATGCCAGTGCCAGTATCTTAAGAACCAGGCCGGCAAGGGCTACCACTTCAGCCTCCTTGTTGTATAGCCTTGCCATGGGGTGCGAAAACAGCACAAAGATTAATCCAACAAAGATTGCCACAGCCACGGCCATATGGTGGACAACATTGGCGCATATCTTTGCCCGCTGCCTGTCGTTGGCTCCCAGGCTCTGGCCTACAAGGGTGGTTGACGCTACGCCAAAGGCCATGCCGGGTGCAAAGGACAGACCTGAGATGTTCAGCCCGATCTGATGGGCTGCAAAATGTGTTGTTCCGAGTCCGGAAACCGTCCTGGCAAACATCATGAGCCCGCTGTGTATTACAAACTGTTCTAGTGCAGAAGGGATTCCAATGGACATTACCTTTTTGATTGTATTAGGATCAAATCGGAACCTGCCCATCCTGTTTATGCGTATTTTGGTTCTTCCGGAATAAAGGATATACAATGCAGCGACGCAGGCCACAAGTCTGGAAAAGGTAGTGGAAATGGCAGCTCCGGCAACTCCATATTTGGGAAAGCCCAATTTTCCGTAAATGAGAACGTAGTTACCAAAAACATTCAGAAGGTTGCTTCCGATATTGTAATACATGGGGATTCTGGTCTGTCCGGCGCCCCTGAGAGCTGCTGTTACTCCCATGGTCATGGCCTGAAACAAAAGACCACCGGAGACGATCTGAAAGTATATGGTGGCATCCTTGAGAGTGTCCTCATTTGCTCCCATGAACGTGACGATGTGGGGCGCCAGAAATATTCCCGCAACACTCATGATGACGCCCATAAAAACGTTGAGCACAATGATTTGGCGTGTTACGTCGGAGGCTTTGGTTACCTTCCCCGCTCCAATATTCCAGGCCACTAAAGTGGTTGTTCCTACATTAACTGCCGCAAACACGGACATAAGTAGTAAAAATGGTTGGGTAGTCAGCCCGACCGCAGCGATGGCCGCTGAACTTAAATTGCCAACCATCATCATATCCACCATACCGAACAGGGTGGAAAGAACCAGCTCTATGAACGCAGGCCAGGTTATGGATATGACCTCCCGCCGTATACCTTGACCGAAATAACTGATAATTGATTTTTTTAGATTGCCCAGAAGACGAAACAAAGCTGACTGACTCCTTTCAAGTAAGACGTAAATCATATACATACTTTGACCAGGTTTAATACATAGCTGGTATGAAAATATAAAAGGAATTACAAACGGAACGATGCTGGATCGTTCCGCTTTTCACAGGTTAATTCCATTCCTGCATAAAACCTTAAAACATTTATTCTGCTTCGCGGGTAACTGCCGACCCTAGATTAAGAGTATGTTTTTCCAGCTCCAGCACAATATTTCCAATCTCAATAATCTGCTGGGGTGACATGCCGCTTCCCACAGCAAGATGTGTGTGGTAGAGTATTTTCTCCAGGTCATCATGAATTGAGGAGATCTTGCTTTTGATCTGTCTTAAGGCTTCAGGGGAAATCCTCTCGTCCATGGCCTCTTCCACAGATATCACGGTATCCTTTGAAAGGGTGTATTCGGAATTTCCTCTTACCACCGTGCAGTCATAGTCTAAAACTTCCTTTACGGTCTTTGCAAAAGCCTCCTTGGCTTCCTCTTCTCCATGGACCAGGAATATTCTTGCGGGCTTTTTTTGGAAGCCCGAGATCCATTCCAGCAAGCCGTCCCTGTCCGCATGACCTGAAAAGCCCTCCAGGTTGTAGATTTCTGCCTCAACCTGTATCTTCTCCCCGAAGATGGTCACCCTTTTATCGCCATTGACAATGGATCGACCCAGGGTTCCCACGGCCTGGTAGCCTACAAATACAATGCTTGATCTGGGATTCCATAAATTATGCTTCAAGTGATGCTTTATCCTGCCTGCTTCGCACATGCCGCTAGAAGAGATGATTATCTTGGGCTGAGGATCGGTGTTCAGTGCCACCGATTCCTCAACCGTCCTGGTAAATCTGAGATTCTTAAAGTCCAGGGGATGGTCTCCACGCAGGATGTAGTTCTTGGTCTCCTCATCAAAGACCTGTGCGTTCCTCCGGAACACCTCGGTAGCGGATGTGGCCATGGGACTGTCGATGTATACCATTACATCGTTCAATTCCTTATGGATTTCCGAGTGTTCTTCATAGAAGCGGTTGAACTCATAGATAAGCTCCTGAGTTCTTCCAACAGCAAAGGAGGGTATGACCACATTTCCGCCCCTTCGTATGGTCTTAATAACGATATCCACAAGCCTTTCAATGCTGTCGGAGTTTCTTTCATGGATTCGGTTACCATAGGTGGATTCCATGATGACATAGTCGGCTTTTTTAATTATTGTGGGATCTCTCAGAATGGGACGGTTCCTCGATCCCAGGTCTCCAGAATAGACCAGCTTGGATACAGCATCATCCTCTGTAACAAAGACTTCGATAATAGCGGAGCCCAATATATGCCCTGCATCATTAAACACTACTTTGATACCATCATTGAGCTCTATCAACTGATCGTAGAGGACAGGAGTAACAAGGCTCAGGGCGGCTTCTGCGTCAGCCATGGTGTAAAGGGGTTCCACAAGGGGTAATCCGGCACGCTGGTTCTTCCTGTTTTTCCATTCAGTTTCCTTCTGCTGAATAAAAGCGCTGTCCCTTAGCATGATGCCCAACAGATCGGCTGTAGCATCGGTGCAGTATATTCTGCCCTTGAATCCCCGCTTCACCAAAAGGGGTATCCTGCCCGAATGGTC
>LFSK01000026.1 GCA_001512555.1 Clostridiaceae bacterium DTU059
CAAAACTTGTAGGGTTTCCCAATGTTACCGGATATATTGTTGCCGGGCTGATCATCGGACCTCATATTCTTGGGATAATAAGCCTGGAAGCCACGGAGGGAATCGGCATTGTATCCGAAATGGCTCTTGGGTTTATAGCCCTGTCCATAGGCGCTGAGTTTGAGCTCTCATATTTTAAGGAGGTTGGAAAAACTCCTGTCATAATCGCTCTGTTGGAAGGAACCCTTGCCATAGTCTTTGTTACTGTTACTTTGCTTGCGTTCGGCTACGACCTTCCCATCGCGGTTATGCTTGGTGCCATAGCCTCTGCCACAGCGCCTGCAGCTACTATCATGGTTATCCGGCAGTACAGGGCAAATGGTCCCGTCACAAAAACGCTTTTGAGTGTGGTTGCATTGGATGATGCGGTAGCGTTAATTGCCTTTGGCTTTGCCATAGCTGTTACCAAATCTTTTAAGGGGGGCAGCTCTGACTTGTTGATAACCATACTGGATCCCTTTATCACTTTGTTTCTTTCCATCATCATCGGCGTCTTATTTGCTCTGATTCTGCTTATACCGATTCGTTTCTTCAAAAAGGAATCCAACAGGATTTGTGCAATCGTGGGAGTTGTATTCCTTACCCTGACACTTGCCGATTACCTTGGTGCATCGTCACTGCTTGCATGCATGGTATTAGGAGCGGTTTTTGTAAACATATCGAAAGACGCAGTGCCCGTATTCAGAATTGCCGATAGCGTGACTCCACCTATCTTTATGCTCTTCTTCGTTCTGTCAGGTGCCAGGCTTGATGTATCACTCATCCCTGCCATAGGGGTTATCGGTGCGTTGTACATCATTATGCGTGTTGTAGGAAAGCTATGTGGTTCCTGGCTTGGTTCTGTCATCACCAAGGCTCCTGAACCGGTAAAAAAATACCTGGGCTGGACCCTCATACCGCAGGCGGGGGTCGCTATCGGGCTTACCCTTGTAGTCGATCAGGTTGTCCCGGAATATGCCGGTCAGATCCGCGCAGTTGTCCTTTGCGCCACTTTGATTTATGAGTTAGTGGGGCCTGTGGTATCAAAACTGGCCCTTAAAAAGGCAGGGGAAATTGAAGGGTAAAATTTGTCTGAGAAACATCGCTTAGGATAAGGCAAACACCCTGATGTGGTATAATGGTGAGAGGTATCCCTGTTGTTCCATGGATATAATCGATTTAATCTAGGGATAAAGCATCATCACCTTTACGGGAGGATATCCGAATTATGAAAATAAAGTTTCTGGGCGCAAACACGTCGGTAACAGGTTCATGTCATATGATCACAACCCGGGGACATAAATTTCTGCTGGACTGCGGTATGTTTCAGGGAAGCGATGAGATGGACCAGCTCAACAGCGAACCATTTGACTTCGATCCCGAAGAAATTGAGTTCGTTCTATTAAGTCATGCCCATGTTGACCATTCGGGCAGGATACCCCTTTTGGTGAAGCGGGGATTCAAGGGCAGAATATACTGCAC
>LFSK01000106.1 GCA_001512555.1 Clostridiaceae bacterium DTU059
TCGGTATCGGGATCATCCTCAATACCGTTTGCCTCCGCCTGTTTGTATATCCTGTTTACAAAGTCCTCACTGCTCATGGGGTTACCTTCCTCATCCAGCATGGTGAAAAAGCGGATGCCTGAGCGAGGATCGCCCTCAATCGAGCTAAGCTTATATCCGTCCGCATGCCCGCTGATCTTATCCAGGCTCCCATCCCCGTCAGCATCAATGATCCCTTCGTTGAAGGTGCGGGCGAATACCTGGACAAACTCATTCATCTTGCGCTGGTAATATGGTATCCCCTTGGCATTCGGGCTGTATCCCTCACCACTTAGTGCCGGCATTCCGTCATTGCCGTCCCTCATATCCAGATATCCCTTGAGTTCCCCGGACTTGATGTTGATGGTATTGCCATCCTCCCATAAAACTTCGTAGAGATTGCCCAGATCCTCGGCATTCAGCTTCTCTTTACGGTTCTCGCATTTGAGATGGACGATGTGCTGATGATCCACTAAAGCCTTGTAGCTTATAGTCACAACAAAACGTTTCTCGGGCATCCCATTGGGCAGCTTAAGACCGGTTTCCACCTCATAAGCGCTGCAATTGACTATCTGGGACAGCTTGTCCACCAGATGGGAGCGCTGGTCTCTGAGATCATTGGCCATATTGCCCATTACCTCGTAATTATAGATCTGGAGGTTCAGGTTTTGTATCTGATCCGCCAGGGTATTGACCTCGGATACCTTGGCAAAGACCATATTGTTCAGATCCTCCTGAAGGTGGTCAAAATGGGCAGCTGCGCTGTTAAAGTATTTTGCCACCATGATTCCCTTTTCCTTCACAGCATTCCTGATGCCGGGGCTTGAAGGATCGGTGGAAAGTTGCTGCAATACAGTGTAAAAATCGCTGATAATCTTTGCAAAACCACTGTCGGAAGGCTCATTGTAAATAGCCTGCATATCGGTAAGGATTGTGTTTTTTACAGACCATTCACCATAGTACTGAGCCTCACTCCAGTACTTTTCATCCAGATAGGTATCCCGAACCCGCTCCACCGAGACCACATCGGATCCCATTCCCAGCATACCTGCCTTGTTGGCAACCAGCATGGGCCGGGCTGCTCTCTGGTTGAGCACCTGTCTTGAGTATCCCGGTGTATTGGTATTGTCCACGTTATGGCTCACATTGGCCATGCCCCTTTGAGAGGAATAGAGACCTCTTAAGGCAATCTCCATCCCCATGAAGGTGGTATTGTTCATATGTTCATCCCCCTCCCTTTAAGGGATAATCCAAAGGCAAGCTATCTTCCCGAGATTCCCAGGCGGAAGATAACGGTTTCCAACATGCTGTTAATAAC
>LFSK01000002.1 GCA_001512555.1 Clostridiaceae bacterium DTU059
GCCCTGTATATAAACCTAACATGCCTTAAACTCATTATCAAGAGGTTTTCGAGGTATAAAAGCTCTCTGCCAATTTATCCACATCTCCCTACCAGTTTTCTCAATGCATGATACAATCCTGTTTTATGTCCTCCATTAATAGCTGGCAAATCCACATTAATGCTGTTTTCGTATCTTTTCCCTGAGCCTCTCAGTCGCCTAATAAGTTCTTCTTGGATTTCAATTTGCTGCTCTTTTCGTTCCTTCTCTTTTTGCAGCATTACTAGATCATAGATTTTTCCACCATTTTTCTTGTATACCAGGAGTTTTGTCATTTGATTTACGCCTGTTTTGGACCAGCCCTTCGGCCTGCTGCTTAGTCTGTTTGATAAGACATGGCTTACATGTCCTTCAGCACTACAGCCCACAATTTCATAGCCTTTCTCAGCTTTAATGGCAATACCGTCCCAGTTGTTCATAATATATTTTCTAGCGTCTATCACAGCGCTTCTTTTCGTCTCGTTTTTAGACAGCTCTAAAATTCTCTTAAACACTCTTTGAGCCATTTCTTTATCTGACCAATCCAAAGCATCCACTAATCCTTGATAAATCGCTTCATCGTTTAAATGGGCAGTAGCTGCCTTAATATATTTGTTCAGGTGGTGGCTATCTAACACAAATTTGCTTTTAGGTATCCAGTTAAGTCCTTGCTTTATCCATGAAGCCCCATCCCCGGATATGTAGATGGTCTCAATCTTTTCTTCATTGTATTGTTCCGATATATATTGAGCAACTTGCAGCCATAAATCTTCTGATTTACAGTCTTCTCCAAAGTAGCGGACGTTCTTTAAAACCTTTCTTTTAGCCGTGCTTTTCTCTAAATCGATTCCCTCATGAACATAGATTAGTTTAGGCATTAGGCATCTTGAGCCGCCTTTCCGCTTAGCTTGATGCGCTACATGATCCTCATCAGCTTCTATGTGTAAAATTCTAACCTCTCTCTTTTCCACATCTTTTAACGTTAGAGGTTTGACTTCAACAGTGTGTACTTTGTTCATAACGGCCTGTTTACTAACTATATCTTCGCAGCTGGCTTTTTCACCCGCTTTTCGATAACTGCTTTCTGTTGCTTCATCAAGAGTGTTAATAACAACATCCGCACTCATTCTTTCATGTGGCTTTATACCCACAAGCTCGTCCACAAGATATTTACGTTTTCCGCCATGCTTCGGTTTAAAATATGTCCGGCTATATCTTATCTGTCCAAAAGTTGTTAAAAGGCCTGTCTCTTGTTTTCTGACAATTTCCCAGTCCCTTTTTCGGACTCCATCATTCCTTAGAAACTCATCCATATCCTCAAGCACTTCTGTTACAATATCTCTGCCTAGTTTCATTAAATCTTGATTTAAATCCAGGATTAAATCCGCAATGTCCTTACCCTCTGATAAAAAACTTTTTTATTCTTTCCTCAATTTTCTTTACACCAAAATTATTAAAATACTGTATACTATTATACAAAGAAGACGACACCTTTCCGTTTTGATTTTGTTTGGTAACTTTATCTTAACAGGTTGTCATCATCTTTTCTATTTCTCTTCCTGTTTGAAACCCTACAGTAACTTTACGCTATGCATTAATCAAGTAATAATTCGCATGATCTTTGCATGCAAATAACATATATAAGTTGTTATATGATTATAAAAGAATATAATTATTAAATGCTCTTAATATCTATTTCATTTTGCTTAAAAGCTTTCTCTTCCTCACAATCATCTCATCAACCCTGTCAATATACAGGGCTACATCCTTCACATTATCGGTGCGCTCGATGCGGTTTTCAGAATTGAATACTATCTTTGAGATGGATCCTGCGCCAAAAGCCAGGATGCTCTGTCTTTCGACCATGGTCTCAACATTATAGCGACAGCCCTTGCCTGGAACAGCATATCCCGTGTTCTCCAGGTTGGCCAGCATGTTCTTCTGCCTGTAGAGGTAATATGGCTTCATCCCCATCCTCTTTGTTGATTCACGGGCTTTCATTAACATTTGCTCAACCACATCATCAGAAGCGGAAACATATTCATCCGTGGTCTGATGTAATATTGAAGCGCGTTTTATGGCCATGGTATGGACAGTTAAATTGTCGGGCTTCAGTTCCTCAATCTGCCTCAGCGTTCGAAGGAACATATCGAGGTCCTCCCCCGGTAGGCCTGCTATTATATCCATGTTGATGTTGTCAAAACCCAACTTCCTTGCTATGAAAAACTTCTCGGCTATATCCTCCGGCGTATGGTTTCTGCCGATCAGCCTCAGGGTTTCACGGTTCATGGATTGGGGGTTGATACTGATTCGGGTTGCTCCGCTTTCCTTAATCATACGAAGCTTCTCCCTATTGATGGTGTCTGGACGGCCAGCTTCAACGGTGAATTCCCTTGCCTTGCCGAAAAAGTCCCGCACCATGGCCAATAGCCGGCCAAACCGGTTATCCGGCAGTGCGGTAGGGGTTCCACCTCCGATGTATAGGGAATTAATCCTTAGATTATTGTCCTTTATCCATTGGAAACCAAACTCCATCTCTTTGCTCAGGGCATCAAGGTATGGATCTACAAGGCTTGACAGACGTTCTATGGGGTAAGAGGTGAATGAACAATAAAGGCAGCGGCTAGCACAGAAAGGTATCCCAATATAGATGTTCACCTCTGTGTCGTCACTATCCATATAGCTTCTCTCCTGACAGGCCACTTCATACAGCAGGCGGGCTTTCTCACGGCTTATTCCCGTGATCCGCTGAAGCAGATCGGCCGTTTGATCCTCATCCATACCGTCCGCAAGGCATATGGCCGCCATCTTAACAGGGCGTACACCTGTCAGTGATCCATAGGGCAATTCTTTTTGAAAAGCTCTTTGGAGAATGTGATAAAGAACCGTCCCGCATATGATCTTTCTGTTGCGCATGAGGTAACCACCGGGACGGCTCATATCGT
This sequence comes from Clostridiaceae bacterium DTU059, assembly GCA_001512555.1. Classification (GTDB taxonomy): domain Bacteria; phylum Bacillota; class Clostridia; order DSM-8532; family DSM-8532; genus Thermoclostridium_A. The sequence continues at coordinate 2,964 of LFSK01000002.1, forward strand.
CCTCGGTAATCTTCATGGAAGAGCTGAAAGCTGGCTTTTGACATCCATTTAGGATTGCCATAAGTTCTTCATGGCCGTTGACAGTATCGTAAAAGGAGGCTTCTGCAGAAAACCCGCCGCCATATTCTTTTTTATCGAGGGTAATCAGCATACTTCCCAAATCTGGCGTGGGAAGATCCCCCTCTTTTATCATGATGATCTTATTCCTATCATAAAAAAGACCCAGCAGCACCATGGCATCATATGCCATATCCATGCCGCGGATCAGAACATAGAGCCTTCCATCAGGCATAGGGGTTGTGCTCCTTCTCGTAGCCGATGGTGGTCTTAGGACCATGCCCCGGATACACTGTAATGCTTTCGTCAAGCGTGAAAAGCTTTTGATGAAGCGACTCTCTCATAGCCGTAGCGCTTCCGCCCGGAAAATCCGTTCTGCCAACAGACATGGCAAAGAGGGTATCCCCTGAAAACAGCATGTCATCTGACAAGATGCAGATTGAGCCGGGAGAATGGCCTGGGGTATGGATTATCTCAAGGCTTAAATTTCCTGCCTGAAGCTTATGACCATCTTTAAGCAGAATGTCGGGCATAACTGTTTTAACTTCACGACCGGAGCCAAACATCATGGAGCCGTTTCGTAATGGATCCCGGTACAGATTCAGCTCGTTTTCATGAAGGCAGAGCTTGGCCCCTGTTTTCTCCTTAAGATCATGAACATAATAGATATGATCGAAATGACCATGGGTGAGGATGATGTATTTAACATTAAGCCCCTTGCTCTCAACAATATTCATTATCTCCCGGGGGTTCACGCCGCAGTCGATCACGACGCATTCCTTGTCATCGGAGAGAATATAGGTGTTGGAATCAAATATACCATTTTGAAGAACATAAAGTGCCATATCCATATCCTTTCCCGTCGGGCTAGAAGGTTTTTTTACTGTCCAGAAGCAGGGTTACAGGCCCGTCATTCACAAGGTCTACCTCCATCATGGCCTGAAAAACGCCTCTTTCAACCTTTATTCCATACTTTTGTTCGATGGTTTCAACAAAGGTGTTATACATCCTCTCCGCATCACCGGGAGCGGCTGCTGAGGAGTAGCTGGGGCGTTTACCCTTCCTACAGTCACCGAAAAGGGTGAACTGGGAAACAACAAGGACTTGCCCCCTCACATCCAGCACCGACAAATTCATCTTATCATTTTCATCTTCAAATATTCTAAGGTTCATCACCTTATCGGCCAGCCACTGCAAATCCTGATCCCCGTCGTCCTGACCAATGCCCAAAAGAACCAGAATACCTTTCCCGATCCTTCCGACGGTCTGATGATTTACTCTGACCTCAGCACGGCTGACCCGTTGTACAACTGCTCTCATGACACAATCCTTCCTTGCAATAAATACGGCCTTCCAAACAATTCGTCTGTCGAGCCGTTCACTACCAGCATCATTATGTCCAAAACAAGGCTGTCGAAACAAAAAGCATACCGCAGGACACCTAACTTACTTGTTCCTTGATATTTCAAAGACATCCTTGATCTTACTGATTTTTGCGATGATGCGATCCAACTGCTCAGCGTTATTGATTTCCAAAGTCATGTGCATGACCACATAGAAATCCTTATTGGTGCGTGCATTAAGAGCCCTAAGCGGAATACGTGATTCGCCTATGCCATTGGTTATATCCACAAGAAGTCCTGGCCTGTCATGGGCTTTCAGTGTGATCTCAGCCAGATAGGAAACATTGGGTGTTGCGCTCTTATACCAGTATACATCAATAAGCCTGGCATCCCCGTCAATAAGGTTCTTCCGGACATTGGGACAGTCCTTCCTGTGAACCGAAACTCCTCTTCCACGGGTGATATATCCGATGATATCGTCACCGGGAACCGGGTTGCAACACCGTGACAGCCTGACCAGGCAATTGTCGATTCCCTTCACAACCACGCCGCTTTCAGGCATGCTCTTTGCCTTTTTCTTATTCTCCTTCTCGATCTGCTTGAGCAAAAGCTCGGTCTGCTCCTCAGGCGGAAGGCTCTGTCTGTAACTCTCCCTAAGCTTTGATACAACCTTGGTGGCCGTAATGGCTCCTAAAGCAATGGCGGCATAGAGATCCTCAATATTGTTGAATCCATACCTTTTCAGAATTGGATCCACATAGTCGGCCTTAACGGCCTGGCTCATGGTTAGGCCGCTCTTTTTAACCTCTTTTTCGAAAATCTCCTTGCCCTGCTCAACGTTTTCTTCCCGTTTCTCCTTTTTAAACCACTGATTGATCTTGTTTCTGGCTTGAGAGGTCTTGACGATTTTAAGCCAGTCCCTGCTGGGTCCATTACTGGCCGAAGATGTTATGATCTCGACAATATCGCCGTTCTTAAGCTCATAGTCCAGGTTTACAATCCGCCCGTTAACCTTGGCGCCAATCATCCTGTTGCCTATGGCGCTGTGGATGGAGTAGGCAAAATCGATGGGGTTTGATCCGGCACGAAGGCTTTTCACATCGCCCTTGGGCGTAAAGACAAACACCTCATCGGTAAACAGGTCAATCTTCAGGTTCTCCATGAACTCATCGGGATCCCGGGCATCCTTCTGCCATTCGAGGATCTGACGAAGCCAGGAAAGCTTTTCCACATAGGATTTATCCTGATACCTTGCCCCCTCTTTATACTGCCAGTGGGCCGCAATACCAACCTCCGCCACCCGGTGCATCTCCTGGGTACGAATCTGCACCTCAAAGGGTATGCCCTCAGGACCTATAACCGTTGAGTGGAGGGATTGGTACATATTGGGCTTGGGCATGGATATATAGTCCTTGAATCGACCGGGCATCGGCTTGAAAAGTTCATGCATGAGCCCCAGCACAGAGTAGCAGTCCTTCACAGAATCCACTATGAGCCTTATGGCAAAAAGGTCATATATCTGATCGAGGGTTCTGTTCTGGGTGGTCATCTTTCGATAAATGCTGTAAAGATGCTTTGCTCTGCCTTCGATTTCGGCTTCGATACCCATTTCCAGGGTTTTGCTCCTCACAACCTCGATGATGTTTTGTATATATTCCTCGCGTTCTCTGCGTTTTTTTGCGATCTTTTCCACAAGATCATAATAGCTCTTTTCGTCTATATAGCGAAAGCTCAAATCTTCAAGCTCCCATTTGATCTTATGGATACCAAGCCGGTGTGCAAGGGGGGCATAGATTTCCAGGGTTTCCCTTGCTTTCTGCTCCTGCTTCTCCTTGGTCATGAATTTCAGTGTTCTCATATTGTGCAGCCTGTCAGCCAGCTTGATGATGATCACGCGGATATCCTTGGCCATAGCCAGGAACATCTTTCTGAAATTCTCTGCCTGAACCTCCTGCTTTGTGGTATAGGGAATTTTGGTCAGCTTGGTCACGCCGTCCACAAGTTCAGCTACCTCTTGCCCAAATTCGGACCTCACCTGCTCAATGCTCATTCTGGTATCCTCAACCGTATCATGAAGTATACCTGCAGCAATGGCAGTTGTATCCATCTCAAGTTCAGCAAGAATGATGCCAACCTCCAGAGGATGGATGATATATGGGTCACCGGAAACCCTTTCCTGACCCTCGTGAGCATCCCTGGAAAACTCATAAGCCTTGCTGATCAATTCCAGACTGGCTTCCGGACTATATTTAGTTACGAGTTCCTTTAGCGTCTCAAATTGGTCGAGCATAACCTGTAAGCCTTTCAATTTTATCTGTTATAACCCTTAAAATCATTCTATACAATACAGGAGCAAATTGCCTATAACTGCCCTCGACTGATTTATCATCAACCGCATTTTTGTGTGTTTTCCTGAAGATACGCAAACAACTCGGATTCTTCAAGATTAACCTTTCCGGCATTCTCGTATCTTTTAAGCCTGTAGCTGCCGTCTTCCTGAATGGAAAAATCCATGAGCTGGAGCTCATCAAAAATCAGAAGGGACAGCATCAGTTTGTAGAAATTCATCGTTCTCTTAAATTCATCGGCAATAACCCTGGCATGCCAAAACAGATCAGCAATGGCCATCCTGTCAATGCCATGTTTCATCACATAGCGATAAACTGCGGCAAGATCATCCCTTTGTACAGTAATGTCGTCAGCTTTCACCAAGCGATTATTAATCCCATTATAAAGCCAATCATAATCACAATCAAGTAACTCAAATCGCCTGGCTGCTTCCATAAGGAACCGGTTCCTTGAAACAGTCTCCTCATCCATGCTCATGTCCAGTATCCGAACCTGCAGATATTCTGCCCCCTGCCAGACATTGATGCTCAGATTGAATACAATATCGAGCCTGTCCCCGATCCTTATATATCTTTCCAACTCACCCTGTCCAAAGAAAACCGCGTCAAAGGCGCTGCGGCCGTTTCCAAACCTTAGTTTGAGATGTTTCCCTTCTCCAACCAACCGTATGTCCGAAACCCTGACACCCTTCACCAGAAGGGTTGGCATAGGATTCCCCTGTCCGTAAGGCTCCAGAAGGCTCAGCCGCTTTGCGTTCTCCATTGTGATGTCTTCGGGGTTCAGGATGCAGTGTATGTTCAGGATAGGTTCCATCGCCTCATGGGTCATGTTCTCAGCCGCATGCCTGTTGACCCCTTCCTTGAACGCAGGGATGCATTCTGCTGCAAGGGTTAATCCTCCCGCCTGTTCGTGTCCGCCGAATTTTTGCAGAAGGCTGCTCTGGGACTCCATACACTTAAAAAGATTGTATCCGGGTACGCTCCTTCCTGAACCCACAGCTGTCCCGTCTTCAACAGAAAAAACAAAAGCGGGCTTGTGGTACCGGTCCACCAGCTTGGATGCCAC
>LFSK01000100.1 GCA_001512555.1 Clostridiaceae bacterium DTU059
TTATGGGATGGGAAGAAGACAGGATCATAGACACCAGCAATCTTGAAACTGTGATGGCAGTTACCGGTACAATAGGATCGGAGGTAGTGTTCCTTAATGACAACAGCAGGGCAATTCTTAAAAACAACAATGGGCTTTCCATCCTGGACATAGCCAGTGGAGCCATTACAAAAGAAATAACAACAAACGCATATACGCTTAACGGGTTCCGCCTCAGCCATGACGACAAAACATTGGCATGCATAGACGACAGAAGCGTTAAGCTGTTGGATGTAAACACTTTGGAGGAAAAACTGACTATAGACTGTTCAGGACCCATTCCTAAAGCAGTTTTTTTCGACCCCTCGGACAAAACACTGTTCATCTCATTCAATGACCATTCAGTGGGGCGTTACAGCACCGATGACGGAACGCTGATAAGCATGCTTGATAAAAAGGTTGAGGGATTGACTGACCTCCTCTTCAGCCAGGAAAGGAACATCTACATAACGAAAGGGCTGACTGAGGCCTCTATTTGGAATTCTGATACCCATAAACCCATTGGCCATATACCAATTCTCCGCACAGCAGACCTGAAATCAGGCTATTTGTTCACTGCTTATTTTGAAAAATTGTACGTCCTTCCCCTCTATGACACACAGATGCTTCTTGATGAGGCCGAAAGGCAGCTTCAGGGAAGAATCCTCACCCCGGAGGAGAAAAAGAGGCTGTTCATTGTGGAGTAACCTTGCTGAAAGTCGACCTATGGCCTACAAAGGTCACAGGGATAATAGCCCTGTGAGGCTGCATCCCGGGCATCAGTAAAGCTGACAATGCTTT
>LFSK01000177.1 GCA_001512555.1 Clostridiaceae bacterium DTU059
AACAATTCTAATCAGATAGGGCAGATTATTGAGCTAATCAGCGGAATAGCTGAACAGACCAATTTACTTGCTCTAAATGCAGCTATTGAGGCAGCCAGGGCCGGTGAAGCAGGAAAAGGTTTTAGCGTGGTTGCCGATGAAATCAGGAAATTGGCTGAAGAATCAGCGGACGCCAGCGACAGGATTGCCAAGCTGATTGTGGAAGTTAAGAACGGAGTAGACGTTGCTGTCGATAAGATGGATGTCAGCATGAAATCTGTAGATTCCAGTGTACAGACCATTCAGGAGAACGGAAGTATTTTCTCTGCGATTAACGAACAGGCTGAACAGCTTAAAGATATTGTTGCACGCGTTACGAGAAGTGTAAAAGTAATGACTGAGAGCAGCAATAGCTTTGAACGCACTATGCAGGAGATAAATGAGGTGAGTCAGGAATTCTCCACGAATGCCCAGGATGTTTCTGCATCCAGCGAAGAGCAGGTAGCTTTGACAGAGGAGATTATATCTTTTGCAAAGGGATTGGCAAGTATGTCTGAGGAGTTGTCAAGCCTGATCAATCGCTTTAAAATGTAAAACTCAACCCCATGAAAGTATAATAAGTATTATTGTCTACTAACGTTCTCATGGTTGCAGGAAATGAGGAGAGAGGTTTAAAAAACCTCTCCTTATCACTAACAGTTGGAGTATGAGCCTTCTTGCCGGGTTACGGCAGGAAGGCTTTTTTAAGTTGCCCCCGCTTCTCTTCCCTTGACCACTGTGAGTAAAGTGCATGCTTCATGAATGAAACACCGGAGTTTACCTGTCGTGAAAATGATAAACCGCAACATTTGGAACGGAGTGGTTAACAAAAAGGTTAACCCAAAAAAGATATATGAACAATTGATTAATCATTATGTTAATTCAACAAAAATTTATAGCAAAACTGCTGTGTTTTTGTGCAATATTCATTGACATTAGCCATAGAATAGAGTATAGTATACACATGAAATACCGCATATCATCGATGAAGTAATAAGCGGTGAACCAAAACATTAATCACATCGCAATAAAAACAAAGTTAGTAAACCTATAGGTTAATCACAAGTCAAAACTAGCAACGCAAAAATTATCTGCATCAAAAATCATATACGGGGGACGGATGCCATGACACAGAAAGCCAGGGTTACTTTAGAAAGATCGTATACAATAGGCGAAGTAGATAAGAAGATTTTTGGCTCATTTGTGGAACATCTGGGCAGAGGTATCTATAACGGAATATATGAACCCACCCATAAGGAAGCTGACGAACACGGCTTTAGAAAAGATGTTGCCGGGCTCGTCAAGGAGTTGGGTGTCTCGGTGGTTCGATATCCTGGTGGGAATTTTGTTTCAGGCTATCGATGGGAAGATGGTATTGGCCCTGTAGAATTGCGTCCAAAGAGGCTTGATCTTGCATGGCGCACGCTGGAAACCAATGAAGTTGGAATAAACGAATTTGCATCGTGGTGTAAGCGTACAGGAGCGGAACCAATGCTTGCGGTCAATCTGGGCACAAGGGGGATAGAAGCAGCTCTCGACCTTTTAGAATACTGCAATCACCCTTCTGGAACCTATTGGAGCGATTTGCGTATTAAGCATGGATATCAAGATCCCCATGATATCAAGATATGGTGTCTGGGGAACGAGATGGACGGCGATTGGCAGGTAGGGCACAAGACGCCGCAGGAGTATGGGCGGATCGCCGTAGAAACAGCGCGTGCCATGAAACGCTTTGATCCTGATATACAGCTTGTATCATGCGGAAGCTCCCATACCTTCATGGATACGTTTCCAGAATGGGAGGCAGAAACATTAACACACACATATGATGTGGTCGACTATATCTCGCTTCATCAGTACTTTGGTAATGAGGACGGTGACACAGCAAATTTTCTTGCTCGTTCGCTGGAGACGGAGCATTTCATCAAGACTGTCATATCCGTATGCGATTATGTTAAGGCTAAAAAACGAGGGAAAAAAGATATCATGCTGAGCTTCGATGAGTGGAATGTATGGTATCATTCAAAGCCACACGACGATAATCAAATGAAAGGAAACCCGTGGCAAACCTCTCCGTCTCTTCTCGAGGACATCTATACCTTTGAGGATGCACTCGTTGTTGGCTGTATGCTGATTACGTTTTTAAAGCACGCTGACAGACTGAAGATTGCATGTATGGCACAGTTGGTTAACGTCATTGCCCCGATCTTGACAGAGTCTGGGGGAGGGGTATGCCGCCAGACCATA
>LFSK01000016.1 GCA_001512555.1 Clostridiaceae bacterium DTU059
GAATTTATTCACTGAATTCATCATTTCGGGCAAAGACCATACCTCGGTGCGGATAGGATCAAAGCCAAGAGTATTCCAAACCTCAATATTGCCTTCCTTGGACAACTTTGCATAGGCCAGGAATTCCTTTACAAGCTCAGGATTCTCGCACTGCTTTGTGATGGAAGTACCTGTGCCGCCCATGCCTGCCGAACGAGGCTGACCGGCTTCCCATACAGGAAGGGGAGCTATCGCAATCTTCTGAGAGAGATCTGGCATATGGTCGGTAAAGCGGTCCATATACCACATGGGCATAGAAATGGATGCGATGGCACCACTGTTCATCATGGCATAAAACTCTTCTGCATGGTGGAAGTTACCTGGAGCGACAACCGCGATTTCCTCATCAATCATCTTACGGTTAAACTCAAGAGCTTTGACCATCTGCGTCGAATTGATGTTGGGGGTTCCATCCTTTTTCAGCATGTCTCCGCCCTGGGAGGTGAGCATGGGCCACATATGCCATACGTCTCCGGATTCAACCGATACCCAATACTTATCGGGCAGAGCAGCTTTGAAAGCTTTACCTGCTGCATAGTAGTCATCCCAGGTCTTGATGCTCTTCCAGTCAACACCTGCTTGCTGACAAAGCTCGGTATTATAGTAAATCACAGCAGCACCTACATGGAAGCATATACCGTAGTAGTTACCGTCCTTGGAGTAGATGTCCACTCTGGCCTTAACGATATTGTCAAGTTCCGGCTCTACAATATCATTAAGCGTAACCAACTGGATATCGCCCTTGAGGAAGTTAGCGTATTTACCCAGCTCGATATCCACGAGATCAGGTGCTCCTACCCCTGATTGCAGCGCGATAAGAAGCTTATTATGCATGTCGTCGAAGGGATAGACAGTCGGAATAAAATTGATGGGCCTATCAGGATTTTCCTGATTCCATTTTTCCGCCATCTTTTCATAGAACGCTACATGCAGATCCTGGAATGTCCAGAACTCAATATCTACCGGTTGAGCAGCAACCGTAGATGGATCCGATGGACTATCGTTCGCCGGTTGTTGTGTCTGACTTGGAGCCTGTGTAGGTGATTCTGTCTGGGATGGTGCTCCGCAAGCAGCCAAAGAAGTTGCAAGCATCACGATAGCGACTAATACGGACAACAGTTTCATTGTCTTCATTTCCAGCAACCTCACTTTCATTGATATAATTATATTTAGCGGAATACCCATAATCACCGGATATTCCGGTCAATAACACTTAACGCGCTTTTTTGAATCGAATCACGTTCCACGACGTTTTCTGAAGTTCAATGGTAAACTCTCCTTTCCCCAAACTCACGCAGGAACCCTGCCGGATATGCGGAACCACGGCATCGGGATTGGCCAGGGTATTGACTGCGTTGAGGTTTTCATTCTCCAAAGCGATATGCTCCGTGAACATATAATCCTCAAAACCTCTGAAGAAGCAAGAAATGGTTATGGCATCTTCAAGACTCCGGTTCACCACAAACAGTGTCAGTTCTTCGTCTTCCTCATTCATGACGGCCACAGTCTCAATGTACGGAACATCAGTGTAATCTTTGGAGTCATACTTTGGTGAGTCAACGATGGGTCTGAGAGCCGTGCCTCTGCCAAACATCGATGTGTGAAGAAAAGGATAGAATATGGTCTGGCGGCATACCCCTCCCCCAGACTCTGTCAAGATCGGGGCAATGACGTTAACCA
>LFSK01000147.1 GCA_001512555.1 Clostridiaceae bacterium DTU059
TATCTGACAGTGGATCCCGAAGGATATGTGCTTGAGGTAAATCAGAATATGCCTCCAGCAGGCCTTAAGGAATTGCGTGGTATTGAATTCACCAGGTACTCAGTGGGGCAACAGCTTGAAACAGATGATATCGAGCATGTACGGATTGCAGACAATATTGTCAGGGCGGTCAGAAAATCCGATGAGAATTCCGATTTCAAATTATGGCCCGTGGTGGACTGGATAGATGTGGTGGATGATAACACGGCCATGATGTCCTATGACAACCGTGTTGTGGTGAGATTCGACCCAGTGGACAAGCTCCAGTATACCATTGATTTTTCCAAGCAGATCTTTTTTACAAAGATTAGCGCAACAGAGCGGGGAAGACTTGAATTCATCCGCGGTCAAAACCCGAGTTTTATTCCGGATTGAGGTGGTTATTATGATTCCCATACTTGGACTTATTGCAGGACTGATTATTGGTATTTTTCTTCCATTCCATATCCCACAGGCATATTCCAACTATGCGGCTGTGGCGATATTGGCTGCTCTGGATTCGGTTTTGGGCGGCTTTTCGGCTTCACTGGACGGCAAGTTCCATATAAGGGTATTTCTTTCGGGCTTCTTTGGTAACTCCCTTCTGGCAGCGCTGCTTGCTTTCATCGGGGATAAGCTGGGAATCCAACTCTACCTGGCTGCGGTCTTCGCCTTTGGCAACAGAATATTCATTAATTTCGGCAATATAAGAAGGAAACTGTTAAAGCTGGAAGAATTGAAATAAATACTATATATACCGTGTGAGCAGACGTAAATGATGAAAAACACTCAATATATTGATGCCAAAGGACAGAAAATTGAAAGAAATCATTGCCTTTGACAGGGTTTGTTAATATAATGATATTAGAGTATTCGAAAGCTTACGTGTCCGGTTTTAGAAACCAGTTAAGAATAAGAGTGATTTACTTACGATAACCGATAAAGGGGGACACAAAAGTGTTGGAGTTTGATATTGAAATGGACAGCTTTGCTCGCCTGAAGGTTGTTGGTGTTGGAGGCGGGGGCAATAACGCTGTCAACCGCATGATCAGCGCCGGTCTCCGCGGCGTGGAGTTTATATCCGTAAACACGGACAAACAAGCGCTTTTCCTTTCGCAAGCCAATACAAAAATCCAAATTGGTGATAAACTCACAAAAGGCCTGGGAGCCGGAGCCAATCCGGAGGTCGGGGAAAAGGCAGCCAATGAAAGCCGCGATGAAATCGCCATGGCTATCAAGGATGCCGATATGGTCTTTGTAACCGCCGGCATGGGCGGCGGCACCGGAACAGGAGCTGCACCGGTCATAGCGCAGATCTCGAAGGAAATGGGTATTCTAACCGTGGGTGTCGTGACCAAGCCCTTCACCTTTGAAGGCAAGAGGCGTATGCAGCACGCTGAAAACGGGGTGGAAGCCCTTAAAGGCGTAGTGGATACCCTGGTTACCATCCCCAACGACAGGCTGCTTCAGATAGCCGATAAAAAGATGTCACTGGTGAAGGCCTTCAGTCTGGCGGACGATGTTCTGCGGCAGGGCGTTCAGGGCATATCCGACCTGATTGCCGTTCCCGGACTCATAAATCTGGACTTTGCAGACGTAAAGACCATTATGATGGATACCGGGCTGGCTCATATGGGTATAGGCAGGGGAACAGGCGAGAATAAGGCAGAAGAGGCTGCAAAGCAGGCCATATCCAGCCCTCTGCTGGAAACCTCCATTGAGGGTGCCAAGGGTGTTCTTCTGAACATCACAGGCGGCCTGGATCTTGGATTGCAGGAAGTCAATATGGCGGCCGAACTGATTCAGGCAGCCGCCGATCCGGAAGCAAATATCATCTTTGGTGCCGTTATAGATGAGAACTTGAAGGACGAGCTGGTTATAACAGTTATCGCCACCGGTTTCAACAAGGTGCCCGAGCTCAAAAGGCCGGATCGCCTGTTTGCAGTGGGAAGCGGCGGGCAGAAGCCGGAGTCTCCGGCGAAGAGGCTGGTTCTGGACGAAGAAGACACTGAAGGTCCCGAGATTCCTACATTTCTCAAGAGAAAAGGATTCCGCTGATATTGACAGCGTAACCCTTGCCATGTAAAATGTTATGGCGCACCGTCATGCGAGCGCCACTTATAAGTTATTGCGAGCGAAACCAGATTGCTTCGTCGTTTTTCCTCGCAGTGTCATATGGCATTCGTCCAAAATGGAAGTGAGAAGTGAGAACTTCCACCATCTCACCTCCGAAAATGCCACCATGGCTCAGTTGGTAGAGCAGCGCATTCGTAATGCGCGGGTCAAGGGTTCGAGTCCCTTTGGTGGCTCCAGAAAAATGCTCCCATTGTATCAGGCAGTGGGAGTTTTTGTACATATCCTGATATCCTTCCCAACTCTTTAAATTATAAATTTTTACTTGCCTTTTTTCCAGTTTTGTCTTATGGTAAATACTAATGGTTTTTTGGCATGCCCAAGGTATGGAAGTGTGGCAGGAAAAACCCATCTGTGCGTACTACTTTGCTAAAGAAGGTATAATGGACATGGATAAGGTAAGAGAGTTTTTAAGGAAAAAGGATATTATTTTTTCGCTTCGCCGTTATGGTATTGATGCTTTTGCCGCAATGGCGCAAGGCCTGTTTTGCTCTTTGCTCATCGGTACAATCATAAACACTGTCGGAACCCAGGCTGGACTGCCGTTTTTAAACACCATCGGCGGGTTCGCTGTAAAGGTATCCGGACCGGCTATGGCTATAGCCATCGGATATGCGTTGCGCTGTCCCCCTCTGGTGCTGTTTTCTCTGGCGGCCGTTGGATACTCGGCAAACGATCTTGGGGGAGCAGGCGGTCCTCTTGCAGTTTACGTCATTGCCATTCTGGCAGCAGAGGCAGGCAAGCTGGTTTCGAAGGAAACAAAGATCGATATTCTTGTCACGCCCCTGGTAACCATTTTCACAGGCACAGCCCTTTCAGTGCTTATTGCCCCGGCCATTGGATCAGCCGCTAACTCGGTTGGGCAGGTCATTATGTGGGCAACCGAGCAGCAGCCCTTTATTATGGGGATTCTGGTATCGGTTATTGTGGGTATTGCCTTAACACTCCCCATAAGCAGCGCTGCCATCTGTGCCGCCCTTAATCTCACCGGACTGGCAGGAGGGGCCGCGCTGGCAGGATGCTGTGCCAATATGGTAGGATTTGCTGTTATGTCCTTCCGCGAGAACCGCTGGGGTGGGCTCATCTCCCAGGGGCTGGGCACATCCATGCTGCAAATGGGTAACATCGTCCGCAACCCCAGGATATGGATTCCGGCCATTGTTACAAGTGCCATAACCGGGCCTGTAGCTACATGTGTGTTCAGGCTGGAAATGAACGGACCTGCAGTATCTTCCGGGATGGGAACCTGCGGTATGGTAGGGCCCATCGGTGTCTATACCGGCTGGGTTGAGGATATTGCCAAAGGACTCAAGCAAGCAGTGACAGGTTTTGACTGGGCAGGATTGATTCTGATTTCCTTTATTCTGCCGGCTGTTATCTGCTGGGCGCTGGGGCTTGTATGCCGGCGCATTGGCTGGATAAAAGAAGGGGATTTGAAACTGGAGTGAGAAACATAATACGATTTCGGTATTTAATGCCATAATCATATTTGAACAGTATGTTAATACATAAATGTATAGATCCTGTTCCTTTTTTTTGATATCTGGTTTTTTTTATTGATTTGTACTAACATAATAATTATAATTGATTTAAAGAAACAGTAAGGGGATTGGGATTTTGAAAGTACTGTATAAAAAAATAAGCAATGAGATAAAGAGTAAGATAGACAATGGCGAGCTTGTTGAAGGCGATATGCTGCCAAAAGAAACAGAATTATGCAAGATGTACAACGTGAGCAGACCCACCATAAGAGCGGCACTGATGCAACTCGTCAACTTAGGATATTTGGTAAGGATAAAGGGTAAGGGCACTTTCGTTAAGAAGACCCAGATCCTTGAAAAAACAACCCTCTTCATAGAAAGCTTTTACGAGGAAGAGAAGGACAGAATAAAAACTGAAGTACTGGAATTCCGCACAGTACCAGCAGAGGATCATGTGGCTAAACAGCTTGAGATAAAACCTGGGGATCCGGTAACCAAGCTGACAAGGCTGCGCTACCTTGAGGATGAATTTAATACAGGTCCCATCGTCTACACTGTTTCATACTTTTTAGATGAACTGTCATTTGTCCAGCATTATGATCTGGAGAAGCAAACAATTGACACCACATTGAGACAGCATGGCGTTTATCGTGACATAGTTGAAAAGGAGATTATGACCGAATATCTGGATGCAAAAAAAAGCCGGCTCATGGGTGTTGGAGAAAATGATCTTGCATTGTTTGTTAAGGCGATTATATGGGATAAAACCGGAAGAAAAATTGAATACGCCGAAAGCAGCTATCCTGCCGACAGGAACAAGTTTATCCTGAGGGTCAGACTGTAGAACTCAGAATTTGCATTGTAAATCCATCAATATGTAAGTATGTTTATCATTTTTGACTCAAACAGGGCTGATGACGCAGACCCTGCTGTTTAATATGCATCAGGCATATAGAACAGCAGGGTCTGCTTTATTTGTCATGTCTTATTTTAATCTTGTATTTTCGTCAGTATGTATATATAAACTCAGCAAAATTATCCGGTACAACCGGGCTAAATGTAATACATAACAAAGAATTTGTCGTTTATATTGACAGTATGTATGCATTATGTTATATTGAAACCGTCAACAATTGTTACATGTAAAAAATATTTGCTGAGCGGAGGTTAGAAGTGCCATATGTCTGTACATAAACAATCAAAACACTATGATGTAATAGTAGTAGGCGGAGGCATGTCAGGGGTTTGTGCTGCTTTAGCAGCCGCTCGTCACGGAGCTAAAACTGCCATTATCCAGAATCGCTCCATGTTTGGAGGTAATGCCAGTTCCGAAATTCGCATGCATATCGTTGGTGCAAACTGCCACGCATCTAAGGAAAACCTGAGTGAGGGCGGCATTCTTATGGAGATTCTCCTGGCAAACAAGGCACGTAACCAGAGCCAGAACTTCTCGGTATGGGATACTGTCCTTTGGGAGAAGATTCGCTATCAGGAAAATCTGGACATGTATCTGAATACCAATATGGATCACGCCATAACTGAGGGTAACGAGATCAAGAGCATTATCTGTCATCAGAACACCACCGAGACAGAGTATGAGTTTACTGCAAAGATCTTCATTGACGCTACCGGCCACGGTACACTGGGGTGTTTGGCGGGAGCCACCAGCAGGATGGGCAGTGAGGGTAAGGCAGAATTCAATGAACCTAATGCTCCAGATGAGCCCAACAATGATACCATGGGCAATACACTGATGTTTAAAGCGATAGACAGAGGAAGACCTGTGAAGTTTGTCAAGCCGTTCTGGGCTTATACCTTTACCGAAGATGATTTGAAATACAGGCCCCATGTGGATCAAACCACCGTCTTTGCCGATGGCGGTGAGTTTGTCGAGGAAGATGTGGAGAAAACGAATAAACTCCCCCATTTTTCAACGGTAGACTCAGGCTATTGGTGGATAGAGCTTGGAGGCCAGTATGAGGATATCATCAGGCAGGCTGAAGACATAAGGGACGAACTGCTGAAATGCGTTTATGGCGTATGGGATCATTTGAAGAACTGTGGTGACCATGGCCTGACCAATTATGACCTGGATTGGGTGGGTATCGTGCCAGGATACAGAGAGAGCAGAAGGCTTGAAGGCGATTACATACTCACAGAAAACGATATACGTGCAAACCGCATATTTGACGATGCTGTTGCTTATGGCGGATGGCCCATGGACGAACACACCAGGGGCGGCATCATGGATTTTGACAAGCTGCCATCCCGTATACTCAATTTTGAAGGCAACTACACCATTCCGTACCGCTGCTATTATAGCAAGAATGTATCAAACCTGATGATGGCCGGACGAAATATCAGCACTTCAAAAATGGCCTTTGGCTCCACCAGGGTCATGGGCACCTGCGCCATCGGCGGCCAGGCTGCAGGTACTGCGGCTGCCCTGGCTGTCAAATACAATTGCACCCCCAGGGAACTGGGTCAGCAAAGGATTACTGAATTGCAGCAGACCTTGCTCAAGGACGACTGCTTCATCCCGGGATTCAGGAACATTGACGAAAAGGATATGGCCAGACAGGCGAAGGTCTCGGCAACAAGCAGCACCGAAGGATGCGGTCCTGAGAATGTTATCAACGGCATATCACGTACCACCGAGTCAGGGTCAAATGTTTGGGAATCGAAGCCCCTGGGGGAAAAAGGTGAAAGCATAACCCTTTCACTTGACAAAAAGTCAGATGTGAGGGAGATCAGGATTTACTTTGATCCCAATTTCACTAAGGAAATCATGCCTTCCATTACCAAAACGGTATTGGACAGACAAGTTGAGGGGATGCCTGCTGAACTTGTCAGGGACTATAAAGTGGAGTGTATAAACCAAGAAACAGTAGTGTACACCTGGGAAGTTAAGGATAATACCCAGCGCCTGAATATCCTGGATATCCCGAATGTGGTCTGTGACAGTGTTAGGATAACCGTTTATAGAACACATGGATATCCCTCTGCCCGCATTTTCGAAGTACGAATCTATTGATTTTCCACGCTAAAAGGCACAACGTGGAGTAGGTGAGCAAGTGATGAGCGAGCTGGTAAAGAACGAAAAAATCGATAAGGAAGAGTCTCCCTTCAGCTGGAAGAACTATTTTCGCAGTATTTGGGACGAATTATTCCTGCTGGTGCGGTATAACCTGATGTTTCTACTGTGCTGCATACCCGTAGTGACCATACCGGCCGCCATCACTTCCATGCACTATGTATTCGTGCGTATTGCCAGGGGAGAAAAGCCAGGTTTTAAGGAAGATGTGTTACCCGTATTCAAACGGGAATTTGGAAGGTCCTTGCTCGCGGGGATTCTGGTACTGCTTGCGCTATTGGTATCGGTAACAGGGTTTTTATTCTATATCCGCTTCGCCGGGGAAAACCTTTTCTTTATGGTACCCGCCGTTATTATCGGTTCAATCGCATTGCTGGTTTATCTGATGAGCTCCTACATATTCACCATGCTTGCTATATTGGATCTGCCAATAAAGGACATCATTAAAAACGCATACATGCTTGCAATACTCAACATAAAGTACAGCCTGTGTTCAGGTGTATATATCCTGATCATTGGGGGTATAGGGGTGCTGCTGTTTCCTGTGACAGTGCCTCTTAGCCTTATGGTGCTGTTCTCACTTGCCATGTTCACTTCAGCATACTTTTCATATTACGGAATCAGAAAATACATTCTTAAGCATCGGGATTCTGATGAAGGAAAACCAAATGCAATAAAGACGTCTATTGCCGATTTTTCCAAAAGTGAAAAAGGGGGTGAGCATGCAAGGGCAAATCTTTCAGATCAAGTCACCTAAGACAAACTAAAAGGCTTCATTAACCAAAAAGGGGGAAGATAAAATGAAGAGAATTTTAAGTGTATTGTTAATTATTGTGATGGCTGTAAGCCTGTTAAGTGCCTGCGGGGGAACCCAGGCTCCTGCTCAACCGGAAGGACCTGGAGCCAGTGTTGCACCGCAAACGGGATCTTCAGGAAAGCCCACAATCACCATTGCCATCTGGGGCGATGAAAACAGAAAAAAGACCTTTGAAGAACTTTTTGCTGCCTTCGAAGAAGCCAATAACTGTGACGTGGTCGTAAACCTTGTTGCATACCAGGATTACGCAACAAAGCTTGCAACCCAGCTAGCAGCCGGAAACGCTCCCGATGTTGTATGGCTGGCAGACGGTATGGAAGCACAGTTTTTGCAGAGCGGCAACCTGGTGGACATATCCTCTTATGTCAAGAACGATTCTGACTACAATTATCCGGACCTATACGAGTCAGCCATGGCAGCCATTACCGATGGCGATGCCGTTTACGGTATACCATTCTCCTTTGGCCCGCGTGTTATTTATGTAAACAAAACTCTGTTTGATAAGGCTGGCGTTAAGAGCCCTTCGGAGTATGTTGCTGAAGGTAAATGGACTTATGAAGCCATGTATGACCTGGCCAGGCAGATGACCGATATATCCAGGGGACAGTATGGTCTCAAATTGTGGGATACCAGTTCTGCGACCAACTATGTCTATGCGTTCTATGATCTGGTTCTGGCCTATGGTGCAGATTACTTCAACCAGGATACCACCGACTTCACACTCAACACTCCAGAAGGTATAGCCGCTGTTCAGGCAGTTTACGATGTTATCTACAAAGATCAGAGCCATCTGAAACCCGGTGACGCAACCGAGTTTACCGCCGGGACCATAGCCATGGCCAGAAGCACATTCAGCTATGCCAAGACTATCAAGGGATCAAATGTGGACTTTGAATGGGAAGTTGTGCCCGTTCCGAAAGGACCTGCTGCCAACGCACCAGTTGTCACTGGTTTTGCATACTACTGCGTAACCACCAACTCCAAGAACCCCCAGCTGGCAGCGGAGCTTGTGAAGTACATGACCACCACCGACATGATGAAGACCATGGTTAACACATTTGTTGCACCCCGTGCTTCCCTGCTGAATTCAGAAGAGTTCCTGCAGCAGGAAGGTGGAAAGCCAACCAAGGACGAAATTCTGAGTTCCTTTGTTCATGTTATCGAGGAGCGCGGCTTAAGATCCTATCCTGCACACAAGAACTTCTCCAAGATCCAGGATCAGATCACCATGGATTTCGACAACTATTTTGCAGGAGTCTATTCTTCAGCTGAGGAAACTGTTAAAGCCATGGAACAGGCCGTCAGGGCATTGCTGAACCAATAATACTCGGGACAGTTAGAATCTATCAAATCACAGTGTGACGTATGGTACCTGCGTCATCAGCGGCGCAGGTATCATACGTAAAATGGGGGCGACCTATATATGAGAAGCAAATCAAAACTGTACGGCAAAGATCCGTTATGGGGATACACTTTCATCTCCCCAATGCTCATTGGCTTTATTGTCATCAGCCTATTGCCCATCATAGCTACCTTTATTATCAGTTTGACCGACTGGGCGCTGCTGAATAATAAAGTGGAGTTCATAGGCTTTGAGAATTATAAAAAACTGTTTAATGATCCGCTGTTTTATAAGGTTACAAAGAACACTATCTTGTTCACCGTATTGCTTATCCCGTCCAATCTGGTGCTTTGCCTTGGCCTGGCATCACTGCTGAAGCGTAACTTCAAGGGTGTGGGATTCTTCAGAACAGCGGTTTTCACACCCGTCATTACCACGGTTGTTGTTTGGGGTATTCTGTGGAAATACATCTTTCAGACCGACAATGGCCTGGTTAACACTCTTTTGAGCATGATCGATATCAAAGGACCCCAATGGCTGTATAATGCCAAGCTGGCAATACCGGTAGCAGTATTTGTTACCCTGGTAAAGGGTCTTGGATTGAACATGGTCATCTTTATAGGAGCTATGAAGGATGTACCGGACATGTATTACGAGGCCTCAGAAATTGATGGAGCCTCAAAACTGAGACAGTTCTTCAGCATCACGCTGCCTTCCATAGCTCCGTCGATATTTTTGGTTACCATTATCACAATCATAGGTTCACTGAAGGTATTTGCACAAATCGATACTCTCACCGAGGGAGGCCCGGGAACCAGCTCATTTGTATTCGTTTACTATATCTATCAACAGGCCTTCAAGTACTATAACTTCGGGTATGCGTCGTCCATATCGGCTATTCTATTTGCCATTATAGTTGTTCTGACGCTTATCCAGTGGAAAATGAGAAAGAGATGGGTGTATCATGAGAATTGATTCTGAAAGGGCAAGACGCACAAAGAAAAGAAAAAAGATTGTTCACTATTTGGTTTGTTCCATCATTGCGGTGATCATGCTGTTTCCGTTCTATTGGATGTTAACCACGTCCTTAAAGACCTATAGCAATGTGATGAAGTTTCCGCCGCAGTGGTGGCCGGATCCATTTACCCTTGATAATTATATAGAGCTGTTCTCAAGGCATCCTTTCCTTACATATTTGTGGAATAGTGTTTATATAGCGGCACTTGTATCCTTGGGCGTTGTGTTCGTGTCTTCTTTGGCGGGCTATGCCTTCGCAAAGATCAGGTTCAAGGGCAGCAACTTCCTGTTTTTGGTCATCTTGAGCGGTATGATGATGCCTATAGAGGTCACCATCATTCCATTGTTCCTCGCTCTGTCAGAGATGAACCTTGCCAACTCTCATTTTGGGTTGATCATTCAGCCCATATTCGGATATTGTGGTGCCTTTGGCACATTCCTGATGAGGCAGTTCTTTATCACGGTACCAACCGAATTGATAGAAGCAGGCAAGATCGATGGAGCAAGCCATCTGCGGATCTTCAATAAGATCATGCTGCCGCTGGCCAGCTCAACAATAGCAACTCTGGTAATCTTCAGCTTCCTGCAGAGTTGGAACGATTATCTGATGCCGCTGGTACTGCTAAATGACAGCAGAACCTATACACTGCCGTTGGGTCTTAAGCTGTTCGCCTCTGAGATGGGGGTGGAATGGAATCTGGTCATGGCGGGAGCAACATTTTCAACCCTGCCCATGATGATCGTATTCTTCTTCAGCCAGAGAAAATTCATGGAGAGTTTGGCCATGGCAGGAATTAAAGGATAAATAGAGGTTTTAAGCATTGTTCACCCCTGAAGCCGGTACTGGCCTCGGGGGTTTTTTTGTTCATGATATCCTGGGAGTTATATGTTCTGTTGCCCTGCTGGTGTTTCTTCTGATTTATGCCATATATTCGAGGATCCAATCATTGAAGTAGCGCATCAGGAAGTATGAAAACGTAGGGATCGGTTAAGCGCTCCAAGGCATCTTTTTCATATTATTATAACAGCCGCCAGGATAGCACCAGGCGGCTGCACTTTATATCTATGTCTTTCTATTCTCCATACCCATCCGGATTGTTCTTTTGCCAGTTCCATGAGTCACGGCACATATCTTCAAGATTCTTTTCGGCCTTCCATCCCAGTACTTCCAATGCCCTGTTGGGATCCGCAAAGCAGGTGGCTATATCGCCAGGCCTTCTTTCTGTTATCTTATAGGGAATCTTAATGTCGTTGGCTTTCTCAAAGCTTTTCACCACATCTAAGACACTGTATCCCACTCCNNCCCTTTGCCAGATCTACCACATGGATATAATCTCTCACGCCTGTTCCGTCATGAGTATCATAATCACTGCCAAAAACATTGAGGTGTTCTCTCTTACCCACTGCAACCTGGGTGATGTAGGGCATTAGGTTGTTGGGGATGCCGCTGGGGTCTTCGCCTATCCTTCCGCTTTCATGAGCCCCGATGGGGTTGAAATACCTTAACAGGATGGTACTCCAGGAATTATCTGAAATATAGATGTCCCGTAACATCTGCTCAATCATGAACTTGGTCCAGCCATAGGGGTTTGTGGCAGAAAGGGGCATGTCCTCGGTAAAGGGACACTTGTTGTTAAGGCCGTAAACCGTGGCCGAAGAGCTGAAGACCATTCTCTTCACATTATGTTTTTGCATAAGGTCGCAGAGGTTCAGCGTGCCTGTCAGATTATTATGATAATACTTTATGGGGATAGAAACCGATTCTCCGACGGCTTTCAGGCCGGCAAAATGAATGACAGCCTCTATCTGATGTTTTTTAAAAACCTCCTCAAGACCCTCCTTATCCAGAAGATCTTTTTCATAGAAAATGAAGTCCTTCCCGGTAATTTCCCTGATCCTTTTAAGAACCTCGGGCTTACTGTTTGAGAAATTATCAACTATTATGACGTCATAATCCTTATTGAGCAGTTCTACCACCGTATGAGACCCGATATATCCCGCACCGCCGGTGACCAGAACCGTGTTATTTCTAGTAGCATTCTTCATGAATGAATCACCCATCCTGATTGTTTGCATTTCAGTTGAATCTTATCATAATGAAAAAAGGTGGTCAATGAACAGGGAAGGCTGTTCGGAAAATGAACAGCGCTTTGTATCTTTATTGCTACATTTTCATACCCTATGATACAATCAAAGCTGTTATATAAATCAGGATTTTTGGAGAACAGTATGAAAAAAACGAAAGCAGCGCTGCTATTTGATCTTTTTATCACCTTTTTTAAAATCGGCGCTTTTACCATAGGTGGTGGGCTGGCCATGCTGCCCATAATTGAAAGGGAGATTGTTGATAAAAAGAAGTATATATCAAAGGAAGAAATCGTGGATGCCTTTGCCGTGTCCCAATCCCTTCCGGGCGTGATTGCAATTAACTCCGGCATCTATATCGGCTATAGGATAGCCGGAATAGCAGGGGCTGTTGTGACGGCCTTTGGCGTGATTCTTCCTTCCTTCATCATCATATTGGCGATTGCCATACTGTTTACCACCGTAAGTGGGAATGTCTATGTGAATAAGGCTCTGACAGGAGTGAAGGCAGGCGTTGCAGGTGTTATAACGGTCACTGTCTTCAGGTTGGGCAAATCGGTGATAAAGGACGTATTTGCCCTTGTCCTTGCAGTGCTTGCCTTTGTTTTGACTACATGGCTTGGGGTAAGCATTGTGATCATTATTGCCGCCGGGGCTTTGGCAGGCTATCTTTATTACCATATCAGGAGGATGAGGCACCATGATACTGATTGAACTAT
Source organism: Clostridiaceae bacterium DTU059 (assembly GCA_001512555.1). Lineage (GTDB taxonomy): Bacteria > Bacillota > Clostridia > DSM-8532 > DSM-8532 > Thermoclostridium_A. The sequence continues at coordinate 12,707 of LFSK01000147.1, forward strand.
TCCTGGTATTTGCAAAGATCGGCCTGATCGGCTTTGGCGGAGGGTATTCCATACTAACCATTATCCAGAGGGAGTTGACCCAGCGGGGCTGGATCGGGATTCAGGAGTTTTCCGATATCGCAGCTATCTCCCAGATCACACCGGGTCCTATCGCAGTGAATGCCGCTACCTATGTGGGATACCGGATTGGGGGATTTTGGGGGTCGGTTGTGGCTACACTGGGTGTATCTGTGCCCTCCTTCGTTCTGGTAATCCTGGTTGCTCACTTCATCTTAAAGTTTAAAACAAGCAGTGTTGTGGAATCCTGCATGAAGGGAATAAGGCCTGTCACGGTTGCCTTCATCGCTTCGGCAGCCATATTCTTTGCATTGGAATCCTTTATCAATCTTCAGGCGCCGCTCTTAGTGAACTGGGGACCTTTTGTGATCTTTGTGGGAGCTATTCTCGCGGCTGTGTTCACAAAAATCCATGTGATTCTTATTGTACTCATCGCTATGGGTGCGGGGCTGATACTGTGCTAGGTTGTCGAGCTGCGCTCAAAATGACACGGGGCTTCACAGCGCTACACCCGCAATGCCATACTGGATGTGAAGCGTGAAAAGTAGGAAGTTGAAAATGATGTGCGGTACTGCTTTGTTCGCCATGACAATTCTAAGTCATTGCGAGACAGGAAGCGACGAAGCAAATCTCTGAATACTAGCAATGACCTGGGGTTGGCGCCTGTGATGAAGATAGGGTGACAGGCAATAAAGAAAGCCCATACAAGTGTATCGGGCTTTAATTATTGAGATTTTCGGGTTGATCTGTCAATTAGAATTATTGCTGGTTTAACCGCATATAAGTAATTGCATCGGTTCCAATTGCAGCGAATCGCAGCGAAAAGCTTCAGACAGACCGGTCAGTCAACTATAAAGCTTTGAATCTCGTTGATGAATGTATCAGGAGTGTCACCATGAACCTCCATCTTGATGGGCTTGCTGAGATCCAGACTGAAGATGCCCATGATGGACTTGGCATCCACAATGTACCTTCCTGATGTGAGATCCACATCAAAATCATATTTGTTGACAATATTAACAAAGTCCTTCACATCGTTGATGGACTTCAGTAGAATATTATATGTGGTCATATATTGCACCGCCTTTCATGCGTTTTTGCTACAAAATTAACCATACTACTATATATTAGTATCCTTAAGGTTTGTAGTCAATAATCATTCTGTTAAAAATTTGTTAAAGTTGATTAGTTAAGATTATTATATCACAGATACAACAGACTTGTTCTGGTGCATTGGAACTACCTGGAAGGAATTGAGAAGATGATAAAAGAAAAAAGCGTGGCATTCATAACACTTGGATGCAAGGTAAATATAGCTGAGACTGAAGGAATGAAAAGACTCTTTGAGAAGGCAGGCTACCGGATAGTTGAAAGCAATGAGTTTGCAGATGTTTATGTAGTCAACACCTGTACAGTAACCAATATGGGGGACCGCAAATCCAGGCAGATGCTCCGGAGGGTTCATGGCATAAACCCTGAAGCAGTGGTTGCCGCTGTGGGGTGCTTTGCTCAGGTGTCGCCGGAGGAAGCGGCTAAGATTGAAGGGGTCAGCCTGGTTGTTGGAAACAATTTAAAAAATGAAATTGTCTCTTTGGTGGAACAGGCAGCCAACGCTGATAAGGGGATTCATGTCCGGGGCAGGCAGCAGCTTGACGAATTTGAGGAACTGCCTGTGGAAACCTATACGGGACATACCCGGGCCTTTATCAAGGTACAGGACGGATGCGACCGATTCTGCTCTTATTGCATCATTCCATATGCCAGAGGACCTGTGCGCAGCAGAAAGATGGGGGATGTCATAAAGGAAGTGGAAGGCTTTGCCCGGCAGGGGTTCAAGGAGATTGTGCTTACAGGCATACACCTGACCTCTTTTAAGGACAGCGAGACAGGATCGGATCTGACCGACCTCACCGGTGAGATAAACCACATTGAAGGTATTGAGCGTATCAGGCTGGGATCTCTTGAACCATTGTTCATAACACCAAGGTTCATTGAGCATGCCAGAAATACACCCAAGCTCTGTCCCCATTTTCACATTTCCCTGCAAAGCGGAAGCGCCGCAACACTAGAGCGGATGAATCGCAGATACTCGCCCGATGATTTCAGGCGGGTCGTATTTGCCTTAAAGGAAGCGATTCCCCATGTGGCCATCACTACCGATGTTATGGTGGGTTTTCCCGGTGAAACCCGGCAGGAGTTTGAGGAATCCCTTGCCTTCTGTGATGAAATGGGTTTTCTATGGGCACATGTATTTAAGTATTCTCCCAGGAAGGGGACGCCGGCAGCCAGATTCAAGGATCAGGTGAGCCCGGAGGAGAAGGAGGAGAGGAGCCGGGCTATGATCGCTCTGGCGGAAAAGAACCGTGAGGCCTTCTACAGACGCTTTATCGGCACCGAGCAAAAAGTATTGTTTGAACAGCCCGTGCATGGGTTCCCGGAGTTGGCGGAAGGGCTTACGGACAACTATATTCCGGTGGAGGTACCGCTTGATGGGGCAGTGATTGGAGAAATATTGCCTGTCAGGATTGAAGGGATTCATGGTGAACGCATGAAGGGCGTTCTGTCACATTAAAGATTGGTTACAAAGGTTTTGGATGCTTGATTTAAGCCGGATGATATATTAAGATTAAGTAGATGGTTGGAATAATCATGCAATTGTATGGATGTCTTATATCCAACAGGTTGCCAAACAACCGTAGCAGAGGTCAGCCTTCAGCATTGAAGAATAAAAGCTTATTTGAAGACGGCATGCTGTGGGAAGTGACGCAGGTTGATTATGGAGAAAGCGGGTGAAGCCATGAGTCAGGGCACCATGAGATTTAGCTTTAGCAATGAGAATCCGAACCAAACCCGTGATATCATTCTAAAGGTATATGAAGCACTTGCAGAGAAGGGGTATAATCCCATCAGCCAGATAGTGGGGTATATTATGTCTGGAGATCCCACCTACATTACCAGCCACAAGAATGCCAGAAGCCTCATAAGCCGTGTAGAACGGGATGAGATCATGGAGGAACTTCTGCGCCATTACTTAGATCAAGATGTTTGACCCATGATACAACAAGACCTGCCTAATGGCAGGTTTTTTATTGCCCGGAATATGCCGGGCAATAACTTTATGATATATTAGGAGAGGATTGATCAAAAACCAGTTTGTTAGCAGAAAATGCAGGCAACAGGCTATGTACAGGGGTGACCGCTTTGGAATATCATCTTTTGGGAAACACAGAAATTAAGGTTTCACGATTATGTTTTGGGGCTTTGGTTATAGGGCCGCTTCAAAGGAATCTGAGTGTGGAAGAGGGATCGGAGGTTATTGCGGAAGCCCTGAGGCTTGGCGTTAATTTCATCGATACGGCCGACCTTTACGACACATATCCGTATATTAAACGTGCCATTGAGAGAAGCGGGATCCGTCCTGTCATCTCGTCAAAATGCTATGCCTACAACCGGGAGGAGGCCAAGCGCTGTCTTGACAGGGCGCTTACTGAAACAGGTGTTGACTGCATCGATCTTTTCTTAATGCATGAGCAGGAAAGCGAACATACTATCCGGGGGCACTGGGAAGCTTTTGAATACTACCTGGAACAAAAGCAGTTGGGGGTAATAAAAGCCGTTGGACTTTCCACCCATCATATTGCGGCAGTGAAGGCCGCTGCTGCGATTCCAGAAATGGACGTTATCCATCCCATTATAAACAAGCGGGGACTGGGGATTTGTGACGGCACTGCCGAGGAAATGCTGGAAGCGATAAAAGAAGCCCATGATGCAGGAAAGGGCATATACGGAATGAAGGTCTTTGGCGGAGGCAACCTCTTGGGTGATTTTGAGGATGCCTTAAGGTTTGCTCTAGGCATACCATGGCTGGATTCCATTGCAGTTGGCATGCAGAGCATTGAAGAGGTTCGGATGAATGTGGCTTTATTTCAGGATATCGAAGCCATAGGTCAATACAGATCCCGGCTTGCCACAGGGTCAAGGAAGGCACTGCATGTGGATTTCTGGTGTGAGGGTTGCGGAAGATGCACCGAGCGCTGCCAACAAAAGGCTCTTTCCCTGAAGGACGGCAAACTCCGGATCGACCATGACAGATGTGTTTTATGCGGGTATTGTTCTGCATCCTGCCCGGTGTTTGCACTAAAGGTGTATTAAACAGAATGTGGAGCCCTAAATCCCCATAATTTGTTGGAAAGATGTTGACTCTCGGCTCACATGGGTTTACAATGGGTATAACATAATAAATATCATACGGTACAATCTTCGGGGCAGGGTGAAATTCCCTACCGGCGGTAATATGGCTCAGCCATTAGCCCGCGAGCGCAAAGCACGATCCGGTGAGATTCCGGAGCCGACAGTATAGTCTGGATGGGAGAAGATGGACATTGTTCTATAAAAGAACCCCTGAGATTGCTTCAGGGTTTTTTCATTTTACGGCTTTTGAAGGCAGTACATATCTTGACCCTGCAAGCATCTCTCAAGATAATGGACACCCTGATTGTACTAAAAAGAAGGAGTGTTTTTTATGCAGAAGAGCAAAGCAAAATTCATTGCCAAGGTTGGTGTGCTCTCGGCTCTGGCTTCGGCCATCATGTTTATCGAAACCCCGATTCCCTTTATGCCTCCATTTTTGAAGCTGGATCTAAGCGAAATAATCGTGCTGCTGGGAGCATTTGCCTTAGGACCCCTGGCAGGGGTGGCCATTGAGCTTGTCAAAAACCTGGTTCATTTGCCCTTTACCATAACAGGGGGAGTGGGCGAATTTGCCAACTTTGTTGTGGGCTGTGCTCTGGTGGTTCCAGCGGCCTTGGTGTATAAGCGGAACAAAACGATGAAGACAGCCATCAAGGGGCTGGTCATCGGCTCATTGTCCATGGTGGTTCTGGCATTACTTATTAACTATTTTGTTATGATTCCCCTCTATGTGGAGATCTTCGCCAAGCAGTTCAATATCACTGCTGAACAGTCCATGCAGAACATTATCCAGATGAGTGCCGAGGAAAATCAGGGTATTATGGACTTCAAGACCCTTATACTGTTTGGAGTTGTACCCTTCAATATCATCAAAGTTATTATTGTTTCATTGCTGACATTTGTATCCTACAAACGTGTTTCGCCCCTTCTCCATAGATGAAGGAATTGCTTTTAGTTGATCGGGGAAAGATGGATATAACCACAAAGAAAAGTGTGTTAAATTTTTAATAAAGTACCCCGGATGATGGGTAAACTACCTGTCAATACTTTTTGAATATTTCACCCTAAATGGGTCAAATTTATCGCATGAAAATTTCAC
>LFSK01000050.1 GCA_001512555.1 Clostridiaceae bacterium DTU059
TTGTCATCCTGGATACAAGATCCCTGGCTCGTTCCCCGAAGCTCCTTGATTCGTCCAGATAAACAGGAACATCCTTCATTAAATTTTCCTCCTTGCAGAAAGCAATTGATATACTCATTTTATACCAATCTATGACATTATTGAAGCCCTAAATAATACGAGTTTAATAAGTCAGCCAGTTCTCCATCCTGTTTATCATGAAAAAACCTGTAGGGTTCTCCGAATTCGCCTTGTTGTAGGTAAAGGGGCGCCCGTTCATCCCCATAAAAATACCACCAGCCTCGACAGCTATGATCTGCATGGGCGCCGTATCCCATTCCATGGTCTTGCCAAAACGGTAGTAGGCCTCCACATCGCCCCGGGCAAAAAGGCAGCCTTTATATGCGCTACCGGCAACAATGATATTCTTTATGCCATTTACCTCGATAAGCCTGTCCAGCTCCCTGGTACGATGAGATCTGCTGACCGCCAGACGGATATCACCTATCCGGTCCGATACCCGAAGGGGTCTCTCCTTCTCCTTCTCCTTATGCCACCAGGCGCCCTGGTTTTCAGAGGCATAATAGTATTCCCTGAGTATGGGGGCATAAATGAGACCTGCTATGGGAACCCCGCTTCTTGCCAGGGCTATGTTGACCGTAAACTCACCGCTTTTTTTGACAAACTCCTTGGTTCCATCCAAGGGATCTACGATAAAACAGTATTCCTTCGATAATCTGGATAAATCGTCGGCTGATTCCTCTGCCAGAACCGGAATCTGTGGATATTCGTCCTTAAGACCCTGCACAATCAGTTCATTGGACGTTTTATCGGCCTCGGTAACCGGAGAGTCATCCTCCTTATAGTCCACAGTAAAGCCCTCACGGTATATCTCCAGTATCTTTTCGCCTGCTGCACCCGCAAGCTCCTTAAACAGGTTTATTGCCCTGCGTGTATCCATTGTATGCTCCTTTCACAGAATTATCCCTGCATTATCTCTCGATCTTTATATATTCCCGTTTATGGCTGCGCTCAACCACTTTATAGGCCGCTCTCACGGGACATCCGCAGGCAAGACTCTCAGCCAGTACTGATTCTAAGTACTCGCAGGGGAATTTCAGGCAATACCCGCAACCCATATGGGATATCCGGCAGGGCGTTGCGATCACCTCAAACACCAACCCCTTTTTCTCAAATATACGGCAGACCCTGTATGCGTAATTCCCGGAATCATAGAGGGCGATACA
>LFSK01000136.1 GCA_001512555.1 Clostridiaceae bacterium DTU059
AATGTAACCGCACCCGACGACAAGACTCTTGTGGTTACCCTTAAGAACAGAATTCCTTACTTCCTTGAGCTGACTGCATTCCCCACCTTCTCACCTGTCCGTCAGGACATCGTTGAAGCTCATGGGGACGCCTGGGCAACCAAACCCGATACCTATATCGGAAATGGTCCTTACAAGGTAACCGAGTGGGTTCCCGGTTCTCATATAACCATGACAAAGAATAAGAACTACTGGAATTACAAGGCACTTGGCATGGAAAACATCAAGTTCGTGCTCATGGACGATCCCGGTGCACAGCTCACAGCTTTCACCCAGGGCGAAATCCTCTTTACAGATGATATGCCCAACGATGAAATCGATGCATGGAGAGAAAAGCCTGAGTTTAACATTGAAGGACAACTGGGTACTTACTATGTTTCATTCAATACTCAGAAAGAGCATCTGAATAATCCGAAGGTACGCGAGGCCATGATCCTGGCTATCGACCGCGATTTTATCTGCAGAGAAATAGGTAAAGCCGGTCAGGTGCCTGCAGGTGCCTTTGTACCCATCGGACTTAGCGATGCCGATCCTACTAAGGAATTCCGCGATGTAGGCGGTAACTACTATGATCCATACGATTATGAGGGTAATCTTGAAAAGGCTAAGAAGGCTCTTGCCGATGCCGGATATCCCAATGGCGAGGGGCTGCCTACTTTTGAGTACCTCTATAATCCTGAAAGCTCTGCTCACATGGCTATAGGCGAGGCTCTCCAGGATATGTGGGGCAAGATTGGTATTAAGGTCAACCTGGTATCCCAGGAATGGGCAACCTTCCTGAACACCAGAAAGAATGGCGATTACGACATAGCTCGTAACGGATGGCTGGGTGACTATAATGATCCTATTTCTTTCCTTGATATGTGGATTACCGGCAGCGGTAACAACGACGCTCAGTGGTCTAATCCTGAATATGATGCACTGATCTCTCAGATCAAGTCTGAGACCGATACAGAAAAACGTTTTGAGCTCATGCATAAGGCTGAGGACATCATCTTCGCAGAGAGCATGCTCTGCCCCATCTATTACTATGTAGACATCTTCCTGATCAATCAGAAGGTTGAAAACTTCTGGTCCTCACCCCTGGGCTACAAATACTTCATGTATGCCACAGTAAAGGAATAAGGATCTGGCAAAGACCAAAAGAGGTGACTGTACGTCACCTCTTTTTTTATCCTTCTTCTATATGATTTGTTTCTGTCACAGGATATGATGCCTACTTATTGACAGGCGTCAACACATCTTTTCCAAGCCACTTTCTGAGAACCTCCGGAACAATCACACTGCCATCTTCCTGCTGATACTGTTCAACAATCGCGGGCAGTACCCTGCTGGTGGCAAGCCCTGAAGCATTGAGGGTATGGACAAATTCAGTCTTTTTGCTGCCCTTTCTCTTGAACCGGATATTACCTCTACGTGCCTGATAATCATAGGCATTGGAGCAGGAACTTACCTCTTTATAATCGTTCATGCTTGGAATCCAAACCTCGATATCAAAGGTTTTTCCCATAGAAGCACTGCAATCTGCTGCAGCCAGCTTGGACACCCGATAATGCAGCCCAAGCCCTGCCACAAGCCGTTCAGCCTTATCGATGAGCTCTTCGAGAGCCTTTTCGGAGTCTTCAGGAAGGGTGTACTGGAACATCTCCACCTTGTTGAATTGATGACCTCTGATCATTCCCCTTTCCTCTGCCCTGTAGCTTCCCGCCTCCTTCCTGTAGCAGGGTGTATAGGCAAAGTATTTCTTAGGCAACTCATCATCCCTCAGGATCTCATCCCGGTGAACATTTATAAGTGCTGTTTCGGCAGTTGGAAGAATGAACTGCATCCTCTCGTTTACCTCACTGGTTTCCAGTCTGAAAACATCCTCAGAGAACTTTGGAAATTGCCCTGCAGTATACCCACATTGATAATTGAGGATATGGGGCGGTAATATAAACTGATAGCCGTCTTTGACATGCTCACTTATGAAATAGTTCAACAGAGCCCATTCAAGCAAGGCGCCATCCCCTGTATACAACCAGAACCCGTTGCCCCCCAGCTTTACACCCCTCTCATAATCGATGAGCCCCAGGGAATTAACAAGATCAACATGGTTCTTTGGCGTAAAGGCAAAATTAGGTTTTTCCCCAAAAATCCTTACTACCTGATTGTTTTCCTTTCCGCCGGCAACCACATCATCGGCAGGAAGGTTAGGCAGGGCGGCCGCGAAATCATTGATTTCACCCTCTACCTTTCTGAGATCATCTTCAAGCGTTTTGACCTTATCAGAAATCTCTTTCATCTCGTTCAATAAGCCCGAGATATCCTTCCCTTCTCTCTTAAGAACGGGTATCTCCGAAGATACTTTATTCTTTTTTGCCTTCAGGGCTTCGGACTCAGTGATGAGAGACCTTCTTTTCTGATCCCAATCAAGGAATTCTGTAAAATCCACATCAACAAGCCTTTTGGCCAAAGCCTTCTTTATTCTTTCGGGATCATTTCGTATTTCGTTAATATCAAGCATATGTGCTTCTCCTTTCTGATTTGCATTATGTCTTATGCGTTAGTGAGAGCCTTAGCTAGAGCCTCTTTTTCCTCTGTTGAAAGTTCTTTGTCTACTGGCTGGCCTTTTTTGATCTGCTTAGCGTAAACATAGGAATTTTCTCTGGAGTATATTCCTGTGATGACAAGACCATCATGATTGTCATCCAGAGCTGCGATGGAAAAACTCATATTATTGCCTATATTGTCAAAAGCGTTGTATGTCACCATGCCTGTATTTCTGAGGCAAGAGGGCAGCTTTTGCTCTATAGCGCTTAATCGCTTCTCGATATTGTTTGACAGATTCTGTTTTATATTCTCCAATTCCTCTGCGTATGAAACCATCAGGTCCTCAACATTTTTATCACTCAGTCCCCTAATAAGCATACGGTATTTTTTTATCGCTGAATTCAACCTGAAATGATCCATAATAATTAGAATAAAGCTCAAGATACCCAAACCGGCACCGGCATATATGAAATACTGCTCCATAGTTTCCTCCATAAAACAGAATTTTCGATCGACCCGAAATAACGGCTCTATTGCCCTTTCTGATCAATTATTGCTTCTGATAATGATAATATATTACCTGACACCTGAAAACTGATTCAGGACAAAATCAGGAGGTTATTTATTTACCAATATTTAACAACATATCGATAATTCTGTCAAATTCGTCTTTTGAGTAGTATTCTATGACAATCCTGCCCTTATCCTTCCTGCGGTGAAGATCTATCTTGGTTCCGAATATGGTTCGCAGATCCTCCACAAGATGTGTCATTTCGAAATCCTCTGGTTTTTGTCGCGGCTTCTTTGCCAATGTTTTTTTTCCTTCCTGAGCCGCCAGCTTTTCAGCCTCCCTCACGTTCAAGCCTTTATTAATAATCAGATCTGCTAATTCTTTCTGCTTCTTCTGATCATCAACCGAAACCAGAGTACGGGCATGGCCGCTTGTAAGCCTTCCATCTGCCAGCATGTCTTGGATTTCTTTCGCCAGGGTAAGCAGACGGACAGAATTTGCTATGGAAGCCCGGCTTTTGCCAACCAGTTTTGACACCTCTTCCTGTGTCATATTGTAATCATCCATCAGCTTTTTATAGGCTTCTGCTTCTTCTATCGGGTTGAGATCTTCCCTCTGAAGGTTCTCAATCAGGGCTATCTCCATAACCTGTCTGGAAGACAGATCTTTTACCACCACCGGTATGGTCTTAAGTCCTGCAAGCTTTGATGCGCGCCACCGTCTTTCGCCCGCAACGATTACATATCTAGATCCTTCCTGCTTCACAATTATGGGCTGTACTACACCGTGTTCTTTTATCGACTCTGCCAGTGCCTGAAGCCTTTCCTGATCAAACACCTTTCTTGGCTGTCCTGCATTTGGCTCCACTTCATTAATCTTTACCTCGAAAACACTTTCACGAGGGTTTTCCAAAGTGTTCGCAGAACTGATAAGTGCATCCAGGCCTCTGCCTAATCCCTTTCTCATTTTCACCCTGCCCTTTCCTTGTTGATTATTCTAATATTCCTCCGAACATTCAATAACCTCTTCAGCCAGATCCATATAACACTCAGCTCCCTTGGATTTTTCATCATACAGAATGATGGGAAGTCCATAGCTGGGTGCTTCGCTAAGGCGGACATTCCTTGGAATAATGGTTCGGTAAACCTTGTTACCAAAATATTTCTTTACCTCATCCACAACCTGAATGGACAGATTTGTTCTGGCATCAAACATGGTAAGAACAACGCCCTCCACCCTCAGATTCCTGTTCAGATGTTTTTGCACGATTTTAACTGTATTCATCAGCTGGCTTAATCCTTCGAGAGCGTAGTATTCGCATTGTATGGGAACTAAAATGGTGTCGGCAGCAGTGAGGGAATTAACTGTAAGAAGGCCCAATGATGGCGGGCAATCGATCATAATGAAATCAAATTTATTTTCTATGTCTTCCAGGGCTGCTTTGAGTCTCATTTCCCTTGATATCACAGACACCAGTTCAACTTCAGCACCTGCCAGATTGATATTTGAGGGGGACAGCATGAGATTATCAACCTTTGTGGGAACAAGCGTATCCTCAATATCAACCTCATTGATGATCACATCATAGATTGACTGCCTTACAGCATTTTTGTCAACACCAAGACCGCTGGTCGTATTTCCCTGGGGGTCTATATCGATCACCAGGACCTTTTTGTTTTTGACGGCAAGACAGGCGCTGAGATTAACAGCTGTGGTTGTCTTGCCCACTCCCCCTTTTTGGTTTGCAACTGCTATTATCTTAGCCATACCACACCTCATCAAGCCTTTATAGAACATAGAATATTATAACATATATTAACGTAATGTGGCGAAATGTTTGACAAGTGGAGGTAGGAAGTGGGAGATGAAAGATGAAATGTGCTGTTTGAGGGGTGGGAGGTAAGAGGCGGGTTGTGGAAGTACGAGGTGAGAGGTTGGAAGCTGGATCTGAGACTCGAGATGCGAGTGTGGCGGTGACATGGGCTGATTGAGTTGTCAGATATGAATGGAACATGAGGTTCAAGAAATGAAAGATAGAAAGCGAGAGGTTTGATTTGAGAGGTGGTATTTCAGATGAGAGGAGTTGAAAGTGGTATTTGAGAGAAAAGATGTGAGATATTAAAGTTGAGGGTTTGGAAGTGGGAAAAAGTGAAAAAAACAATAGTATCCCTTGAAAATTAGGTTTAATGCTATGAGTTTATCGAGTGGTAGAGTTATGTATGAACTAATACTCCAGTCGTACTAAAAATGTTTCACGTGAAACATTTTTAACATTACGAGAAGGCACACTACCGACGAAGTAATCTCATCTTCATCCCATTCATTTCATTGCGAGGAGACATTGCCGACTAAGGAACCTCACTTTTTGGAGGTGAGAGGTGTGAAGTTGGATGTGGGAATCTAAGAAGAACTTTGAGGTCGGAGATCTCCACGCTTCGCTTGCAATAACAGTAAGAGATACCGTAAAACTAGGGCAAATTACGATAAGGCGTCGAAACATCCTGCGAGAATGAGATAAAGGCGTCTTCCATTCTCACTTCTAGTATGTCATTGTGGTTTGTAACGCAACGAAGCATTCTCGTAGATCTCCGCACTTCACTCGCGATTACATACTGATGTTTCACCGACGTGCAGCACAGCGACCGGGCTTTACGGGATCACTGAAAGACTTTCCCCAATTGCTAATTACACCATCTATCTTTATTTCGAGAAGTAAAATGCAACCTCCCTCCTCCCCAGGCATAAATGTTTCACGTGAAACATATTCCTACGTTTCATGACAAGTTATTGAAACATATATATTCTTATTTTGAATAGTTATATAAATGACGACTAACTCGGGAGTTTAATATGCAGAACAACAATAAATTCCATACTGTTCGAGGTTATCAGCTGCTCGAGCAAAATAAAAAAATTCTAACCTCTGCTATGGAGGATTATCTTGAAATGATATACCGCTATAGTCTGACGGATGACTATGTCCGGATCAACACCATATCAGAGCTTCTAAATGTTCAGGCATCATCTGTTACAAAGATGGTTCAAAAACTCAGTGAGCTTGGCATGGTGGATTATAAAAAATATGGCATTATATCATTAACCGACATAGGTAAAGAGATAGGCCATTTTCTACTTCATAGACATCAGATCATTGAATCCTTTCTAAAACTCATTGGAGTACGTGACAGCTTGCTAATTGAAACAGAGCTTATGGAACATACTATTTCAGTGGATACGCTAAACCGGCTTCATGCACTTACATTACTTTTTGAACAACATCCATATTTGAAAGACGAGTATGATAAAATACTTCAGCAGTAAAAAAGCTGACAGTTTTTATCCTGTCAGCTTTTTATGCGCACTCATCTGAGATAATCATATATCGAGATTATTGACCAGTCTGGCATGCTTTTGAATAAATTCCTTCCTCGGCTCAACCTTTTCCCCCATAAGAATTGTGAAAATCTCGTCGGAAACTACAGGATCGTCCACCTGAATTTGTATGATGGTTCTTGTTTCCGGGTTCATGGTTGTTTCCCAAAGCTGATCCGGGTTCATCTCACCAAGTCCTTTAAATCTTTGTATACTTATGTTACCATCTTCCCTGTTCCAATTCTTTTCACTCAGCAATCTCTGTAGATCCCTGTCATTATACACATAATGCTCTTCCTTGCCCTTTTTCACTCTGTATAATGGAGGCTGGGCTATATAGATATGACCCTGTTCAACAAGAGGTCTCATATACCTGAAGAAGAAGGTCAAAAGCAGTGTTCTGATATGCTGTCCGTCAACGTCCGCATCGGCCATTATTATTACCTTGTGATAACGCAATTTGGACAAGTCAATATTCTCACCTATGTTAACACCCAATGCTGTTATAACAGGTGAGAGCTTATCGTTTCCATATACCTTGTCTTCTCTCGCCTTCTCCACATTGAGCATCTTTCCCCAAAGCGGGAGTATTGCCTGGAATCTTCTGTCCCTGCCCTGTTTTGCACTGCCCCCTGCCGAGTCACCCTCAACAATAAAGAGCTCACATTTTGAAGGATCCTTTTCAGTACAATCTGCCAGCTTTCCGGGAAGAGAAGTGGATTCAAGTGCCGATTTACGTTTTGTCATCTCCCTTGCCTTCCTGGCGGCCTCTCTTGCCCTGAATGAAAGCAGCGCTTTGTCAACAATAATCTTTCCTGTCTTGGGATGTTCCTCCAGATAATAAGTTAGCTTTTCGGTGACTATGCCTTCTGTAAAAGATCGTATATCAGCATTTCCAAGCTTTGTTTTTGTTTGTCCTTCAAATTGCGGATTCATTAGCTTGACGTTTATGATGGCCGTCAACCCTTCTCTCACATCTTCTCCTGAGAGATTCTTCTCATTTTCCTTCAATGCATTTATCTTTCTGGCATAATCGTTTACAACCTTTGTTATGGCTGTCTTAAAGCCGGTTACATGTGTTCCTCCCTCTGTTGTGGGAATGTCGTTTGCATAACTGAAAACATTTTCTACATAGGAATCGGTATACTGTAATGCTATCTCAATTTCCGCATCTTCTTTTGCTCCGGAAAAAAAGATAATGTCAGGATGAATGGTTTCCTTATTCCTGTTAATATACTGCACAAAAGAGACTATGCCTCCGTCATAGTGCAATTCCACACTTTTGTTTTCCTGGTTCTCACCATCCTTCCTATTATCATTGAGAACTATGGTTATTTTCCTATTTAAGAAAGCCAGTTCTCTGAACCTTTTCAAGAGTATGTCAAATTCAAATCTTATCTCGTCAAATATTGTGGGATCGGCAAGGAAGGTTGTTTTGGTTCCGGTTTTTTCGGTGTCACCCAAACATTCAACCTCAGTTATTGGAATACCCTTCTCATAGATTTGACGCCATATCTTGCCTTCTCTGTACACCTCAACTTCCATTCTTTCTGAGAGGGCGTTTACAACAGCAGCGCCTACCCCATGCAGACCACCCGATACCTTATAACCTTCTCCTCCGAATTTTCCGCCTGCGTGAAGCATGGTATGAACTACCTGGAGTGTGGGAATGTTCAGTTTTGGATGTATACCTGTAGGTATTCCTCTTCCGTTATCAATAACAGTTATACTGCTGTCTTCGTTAATAGTGACCTCTACTCTGTCGCAGTAGCCGGCGAGGGCTTCGTCTATACTGTTGTCCACAATTTCGTAAACAAGATGGTGTAACCCTCTTAATGAAGTGCTCCCGATATACATTCCCGGTCTTTTTCTTACAGCTTCAAGTCCTTCTAAAACCTGTATCTGTTCCTCTGAGTAATTCTGAACATTTGTATTATCTGTCATTAAAGAGCTCCTCCATTTCTTACTTTAGCTTTCATCCTCAACGTTTCAAGTTTCTTATATCTCCTGAACAGAGTTGTCACTGACAGCGGAGACAGATATATCACCTGCATGTCGTTCTTATATGCAACAACAAAAGATTTCGGTATTTCCTCTTCTACGATGGTTTTTATAAAACCTTCTTCTTCTCCCGTCTTTAGAAATTCTCTTGTTATTGCAGATGTAGTTGTCTTCTCAATGTCCATGATGGCCACAATATCCTTGACATGGACAATTTCATCACCGCCCAAATGCAGAAACACATCTATCACCCATATTATTGTAAACCTCATAAAAATGCAGGTCAAATAATCCTTTCAACTGTTCCTGAAACCACCCTGTATTTATTTGCAGCGCTGAATTCACCGTGATCAAGTCTTTGATCATCCGTTGTTGTGATTATTGTCTGAATATCCCGAAGGCCCATCATCAGATATTCCTGCCTGCTATTATCCAACTCCGACATTACATCATCCAATAACAATACCGGCCTGTCTCCTTTTATCTCATCAACCAGTTTAAGCTCTGATAAAACCAGTGCCAGGGCAAGGGATCTTTGCTGTCCCTGTGAACAGTATTGCCTTGAATTCATCCCGTTCAACAATATCTCTATATCATCCCGGTGAGGCCCATAGAGGCACTGTCCCAATTCTTTTTCCTTTCTGATACCTTCTTTCAGCTTTTTATCCAGTCTTTCCACATAAAAAGCTTCATCGGCTTCGGGTTGGCTCTCGGTATAGGTTTTATAAATAAGGTCTGACTCTTCCTTCCCATTGGATATTCTTTTCATCTCTTCCTTCATAAAATCATTCAGTCTTCTCACTGTCCGATCCCTTATATATGCTATCCTTCCGCCTTGCTTTGAGATGTTGGCGTTCCATATGGGAATGACATCATCATATTTTTTATCAATCCTACCCTTTTTCAGTGCCAGGGATTTGTTTTTAATAAGTCTATTATATTGTTGCAGGCTATATAGATAGCTTTTGCTCACCTGACATAGCAAAACATCAATAAACTTTCTTCTTTGCAGAGGTGAACCCTTTACTATTTCCAGTGTTTCAGGAGAAAAGAAAATCATATTCATGGTTCCAAGGATGTCGGAAATCTTGTTTCTCTTTATCCCGTTTATTTCTGCATGCTTTCCTTTTTCCCGGAAATACCGGATATCTATATGATTTGTTCTCTCCCGGATAGCAGCCTTAAGGGAAATCTCAAAGCCTTCGGCACCCTTCCTGATCATGTCCTGGTAGTTGTTGGTCCTTTGTGATTTTCCCGTTGCAGTTATATAAAGAGCCTCAAGGACATTTGTTTTTCCCTGGGCATTTTCTCCATATAAAATATTAATACCTTCTCCAAAATCAATGGATTGGTATTCATAATTACGAAAATTCTTAAGCTCAAGCCTCTCAACCTTCAAGTTTCCACACCGGCCTGTTCGATTACATAGGTCTCGTTATCAATCTTTATTTCATCAAGATGTCTCAGTTTTCTGCCCCGCCTTGCTTCTTTTTCACCATTAACAAAAATATCGTGATAAAAGAGGAATTGTTTTGCCTCACCGCCCGACGATACAATACTTGCCAGCTTCAGAAACTGATCTAGCTTGATATATTCTGTATCTATTCTAATCTTTCTCATGGCTGCTCCTAATTCTTCAATCTTACAGGCAAAATCAGAAACAAGAACCTGTCATGTTCCACAGGTGTTAAGATGCACGGTCCCACAGGGGAAGTGAAGGATATTTTTACCTTTTCATCATTTATAACCTTAAGGGCATCAAGGAAATATCTTGGGTTAAATCCTATCTGCATAGTATTCCCGGAATTTTCAATATGAATCTCTTCCTTCGATCTTCCCTTCTCTGTGGTTGAGGATATTACCATCCTGTCATCGGAAAGATTGATGCGTACCGGGTATCTTTTATCATCACTGGTAATTAGAGAAGCCCTTTCCATGCTCTCTTCCAGTTCACGGGTATTAACGTTTATTACCGTCTCAAACTGTGTGGGTATATAGCTGTGATAGTTCATAAACTCGCCTTCTAAAACCTTGGACACTATCCTGCAGTTTTTAAGACCAAAGGATGCCAGGTTACCGGCCAGCGAAATGGAAACATTCTCTTCACTGGTGTCCAGAACCCGTAATATTTCCTGCATATTCCTGCCAGGAATGACAACCTTGAAATTCATATCCTCTTTTATAACAGAACCACATACTGCCATTCTGAAACCATCCAGTGCTGCCATCTTCAGTTCGCCCTGCTGTGCTTCCATCAGCACGCCTGTCATAATCTTTCTGTTTTCATCGTTTCCCACTGCAAATATGGTTTGGCGTATCAATTCCTTTAAAACAGATTGTGACAAATCCAGTGATATCTCACTGTCATACTCCGGAGGCATAGGGTAGGACTCGCCGTCCATGCCCCGTATTTCAAAATAAGAGTTCAGACATTCAATCCTGACATTGAAGCCATCCAGGACCTCGATGTAAACAGGCGCATCCGGAAGTTTTCTTATTATTTCACCAAACATTTTAGCTTCTATGACAATGGAGCCCTTTTGCTGAATATCTGCATCTACACAGCATTCAATCCCCAAATCGTAGCAGTTCCCCACAAGTTTCACCTTTTCTCCTGCTTCGATATATATGCCTTCCAGTATTGGCAGCGTTGCCTTTGTCATGACAGCTCTTTGGACAATGTTTATGGCTTCAATCAAATTTTGTTTGAGAACGATAATTTTCATGCCTGTTTTACACCTCTTTTTTATTTATTTAATAGTATAGTCGTAACAGTAGTAAGTGCTGTGGTATTTGTTGAAAAGTCACCCAACGCAATGAGGCGCATCGGTTTAGGCTGTTGATAAAACTGTTGAAAAGCGATGGATGTTTCAATAATAACAAGCTTCTATTTCTTACGACAAAATTCTTCACCTTTTTTCCACGGCATAATCCACAAGTAAATGTTGATAACTAAATCTTTCCGGTAATATTTCTCTTAAGTTCCATAATTGTCCTTCTAAGATCATTATTATGATCAATGGCGTCCTGTATCTTTTCACAGGCATGCATCACCGTGGTATGATCACGTCCCCCAAAGACCTGACCTATTTTAGGAAGAGACATGTCGGTCAGTTCTCTGCAAAGGTACATGGCCACCTGCCTGGGATGTGATATGTCGCGGGATCTCTTCTTTGTGACCAGCTGATCGGGTGATATATCGTAATACCGTGAAACCACCTTCATTATGGTGTTGTGATTTATATTTGCTCTCGATATTCCTGCCAATAACTGTTTGAGGCAGTTTTGCGCAAGATCCAGTGTTATTGGGCTTCCTGTGAGGGACGCGTACGCTATAACACGGTTGAGAGCTCCCTCCAGTTCCCGTATATTGGACTCAATATTTTCAGCAATATACGAAAGAACCTCATCGGGAATGTCATAACGCTCCTGCTGAGATTTTTTTCTCAGGATAGCTATTCGGGTTTCTATATCGGGAGCCTGGATATCCGCAATTAGACCCCATTCAAAACGCGAGCGCAGCCTTTCTTCCAAAGTAAGTATTTCCTTTGGAGGTTTGTCGCTTGAAAGCACAATTTGCTTGCTGGCCTCATAGAGTGCGTTGAAGGTATGGAAAAACTCCTCCTGGGTTCTTTCCTTTCCTCCGATGAACTGGATATCATCTATCAGGAGCACATCAATATTTCTGTACTTGTTGCGAAATTCTTCGTTTCGGTCATCCTTGATGGCATTGATAAGTTCATTGGTAAATTTCTCTGATGATGTATAAATAACCTTCCTTGAAGGGTTTTGTTCAATGATGAAATGGCCGATGGCGTGCATCAGGTGGGTTTTTCCAAGTCCCACTCCACCATATATGAATAAAGGATTATATGCGGTGGCCGGTGACTCGGCAACTGCAAGAGCTGCCGCATGAGCCAGCTGGTTTCCGTTTCCCCTTACAAAAGTATCGAAGGTATATTTCGGGTTGAGAACAGAAATATAAGAAGACAAATTATCCTGATTGGGAGTTTGGTCTTCTTTTGGCGTTTCTGCTGACTTGACATACAATTTAATATCAAGATCCCTTTTTGTCAAAACTCGAATGGCATTTTGAATCAAGTCTTTATAACGTGAATTTATGATGCCAAGATTAAATTCTGAAGGAACCTCCAGAGTAAGAACATTGTTTTCAAGGGATACAGGAATAATGGGCTCAATCCAGGTGCTGAAACTGACACTTGTCATTTCCTCCTGAAGCAGTCTCAGCGCCTCTTTCCATATTTCCTTAATGTCTGATGCCATTCCCTATTCCCCCATTTTCATTCCTAACCGTATCTTTAAATATATCAAACTTCAATATGCGTTTCAACTAAATCATCCGAAAGGGAAGCTGTTCCGAAACCAATGGTCAAATAAAGACAATAGACTGTTCCTGCTTGTTTTTCTTGACTTATATCCATTGGCCGTTATATAATACTTTTTGGTGTCCGTTATTGCAGATAATGATTTGAAATATACAGCGCATGATTGGAGGTGCAACCCATGCTACGTACTTATCAGCCTAAAAAGAGGCAGCGTAAGAAGGAGCACGGTTTCCGTAAAAGGATGAAAACTGCCAACGGCAGAAAAGTTCTTAGAAGAAGAAGACAGAAAGGCAGAAAAAGACTAACTGCATAAAGACCATAAAAGTGGTCTTTTCTTTTATACTGTCATGTTGCCTGGTAAAAGCGAAATATATGAGGATATAATATCATATAAAGCGGCTGATTGCCGAACCAGGCAAGCTTTATACGGGAGCGCAGTCTTTATGGAATTATGGGAAAACTGCCTGTATTGAAGAAAAACAACGAATTTCGAAGAGTTTATAGCAGGGGAAGGTATGCTACGTCGGATTCATTGGTTGTCTATTATATAAAAAGAAGAACCAATACTGTCCGAATAGGCATAACCACCAGTAAAAAAGTCGGAAAGAGCGTACAACGTAACAGGATGAGGCGGCTGGTCAGGGAGAATATCAGGCTTTTCTATGACCAGCTTGTTCCCGGTATGGATCTGGTTATTGTTGTAAGAAAAGCGGATCCCGCCGCGAGTTTTCATAGTATTGGAAGAGAAATGAAATTTATTTTGAAGAAACTGGATATATTAGTTAAGGACAAGTATAATGAGGGCACTGATAATCGTACTGATTAAGGCTTATAGAAAGTATATATCACCTCTTAAGAGAAGGCCTTCCTGCAGGTTTTACCCTACCTGCTCACAGTATGCCCTGGAGGCGGTTACAAAGTATGGTGCTATCAGGGGTTCATTTTTATCCATAAGACGGCTATTAAGGTGTCATCCCTTTCATCCAGGAGGATATGACCCGGTAAAATAAAACGAAAAACCGGAGGGAGAGAAAAGCAGTATGCAGGCTTTATTAAGCGCATTGGGCGTAATTTTTGGAAAGCTTATGTTTTTTATCTACAACACCGTTGGCTTTCATAATTATGCCATTTCTCTGTTATTGTTTACTATTGTTTACAAAGTGATCCTGCTCCCCTTGTCTGTCAAGCAGATAAGAAGCACTCAGAAGATGCAAGAATACCAGCCCGAACTCCAAAGAATACAGGAACGCTATAAGAACGATAAGGAAAAACTCAATGAGATGACCATGAAGTTTTACCAGGAGAAGGGTTATAATCCCACTTCAGGCTGTCTTCCTCTATTGATTCAATTCCCCATCATCATCGCACTTTTCTATGTTATTCGTATGCCCATGACCTATATGCTGGAACTGCCCGCAAAAGCGGTTGGTGAAATGGTGATTGCCTCAGTGGAAAAGGGCGAATTCTCTAAGGAAACCCTAAAGAACAAAAATTACGACGCTATTAAGGATAATCCCATAGACGTCTATATGGGGTATAATTCCAGCGATCCTTATTTTGAGATCAGGCTCATAGAAAGCTATAAGAAGCATCCTGAGATCATCGATGAAAATCCCACGCTGAACGAGGAACAAAAAACGCTGCTTAAGAACTTTGATCTTAGAATGTTCAATTTCTTCAACCTTGGTGTTCAGCCCAGTCTTGATCCAAGAGTAATTAAAACAGATCCGGGGAACTATGTTCCTGCATTGCTGCTGCTCATAATAGCAGTTGTCACTACCTATTTCTCATCGCTATTGATGATGCCCAATGCCCGAAAGAAGAAAGATCCCAAGGATAAAAAATCCAAGGATCCAAACGCGGGGTGTGCCGGAAAGAGTATGCTTTATATGAGCCCGCTTATGACGCTCTGGATAGGAACCATTGCTCCCAGCGGACTTGCCTTCTATTGGATCATTAACAGTGTTCTTTCGTATATACAGCATAAGGTTCTGAATATCAAGTATAAAAATGATAAGGAGGAGAATGAAGTTGCTAAGGTCGGTAATAAAGGAAGCAAAGACAGTCGATGAAGCGCTTCGTCAGGCACTTGAAGAGCTGGGAATAGATGAAGATCAAGCAGAAATAGAGATTATAAACGAAGGAAACAAAGGCTTGTTAGGGCTTATAGGAAACAAAAACGCAGTTGTTAAAGTTACAGAGAAACTGAATATAGAGATTATTGTAAAGGATTTTCTCGAACCGTTATTTGAAAAGATGGCCATTGAAGCCGATATGGAGATAACCATGGAAGACGGGCTGATCAATATCCGTCTGACAGGTGATGATGTAGGGATTATCATAGGTCGAAGGGGAGAGACCCTTGATGCCCTTCAATACCTCCTCAGCCTTGTCATCAACCGCTATACCCTGGATTATACACGGGTTATACTGGATGTGGCCGATTACCGGAAAAAACGGGCGGAAACGTTGCAACGTCTTGCAAGAAGGGTTGCAGAGAAGGTTTCAAGGACAAGAAGGAATATTACTTTAGAGGCCATGAACCCCTATGAGAGAAGAATCATTCACTCGTCACTTCAGGAATTTCCCAATATCAATACACAGAGTGTGGGTGAAGAACCAAACCGGAAGGTTGTAATACGTTACGCACCGGGAATCGATAAATAACAGTCAGTGAGTTTTAGCGGACAGAGGGAATACCCACTGTCCGCTTTTTGGAATTGTGGATGATCCTGCTGATGGGCTCAATATTCGAGAATCAGGTAATCCTATAATCATGAAGAGGTGTGGAACAAGTATGGAAGATACAATTGCTGGTGTTTCTACTGCAGTGGGAAACGCCGGGCTTGCTGTTATTCGCATGAGCGGCGAAAAGTCATTTGAAATAGCCGATAAGGTGTTCAGGGGGAAGGTGTCTGTTCTAGAGCAGAAATCCCATACCCTCCAATATGGCAGGATAGTGACAGATGATAAAGAGACCATCGATGAGGTCTTGCTGACCAAAATGGCTGCTCCCAAAACCTATACAAGGGAGAATGTTGTTGAGATAAACTGCCATGGCGGTTACTATGTGACGGGAAGAATCCTCCGGCTCCTTTTTGAAAATGGTGCAAGGCCTGCCGAACCCGGCGAGTTCACAAAACGGGCTTTTATCAACGGGCGGATTGACCTGTCACAGGCGGAGGCCGTTATGGATGTGATACAGGCAAAGACCGGTAAAAGTTCCAGGGCAGCCTTGAATCAACTGGAAGGAAAGCTGTCCTTCGAGCTGAATGATATCATCACTGGCCTTACAAATACCCTGGCGCATATAGAAGTTGACCTGGACTATCCAGAATATGACCATGAGGAATTTTCTATAAAAAAGGTGGAGGATGAAGCACGCAGGGCAATGGCAAAGCTTAAAAACCTCATAAACAGTTTCCACTATGGAAAGATACTCAGAGAGGGGATGGATGTTGTCATAGTTGGAAGGCCCAATACTGGCAAGTCATCCCTGCTGAACTATCTGACCAGGAAAAACAGAGCAATTGTCACCGATATACCCGGCACAACCCGTGATGTGATTGAGGAGACCGTAAATATTGGGGGAATACCAATAAAACTCACAGATACGGCAGGGGTAAGGGAAACCCGGGATCCGGTTGAAAGCATAGGTGTGACAAGGAGTCTGGAGGCATTAAAAAAGGCTGATTATATTATTTTGATGCTGGACGCAACCGATTGGCAGAACCCTGAGGACAAAAGGCTGCTTGAACTGGTAGAATCTCAGGGAACAGATTATATGCCGGTCTTTAACAAGATGGATATTGTAAAGGATCCAGAGAGAATTGATGAGTTGAAAAGGCTGAATCCGGATGGTGTATTAATCTCTATAACCGAGGATACCGGTTTGGATGTCCTTGAAAAACGGTTGATTGATTTTGCACATGGGAATAAAATGGATCTTGATAACCAGGTGCTTGTAACCAACGCAAGACATGAACGCCAGCTGCGCCTGGCTTACGATACACTGGACGCTGCGCTAGCCGCCGCAGGGTCGGGTATGACCCTGGACATTGTGGCGCTGGAACTTAGGACAGCACTGGATCATTTGGGAAGAATAACAGGCCAGACAGCAGAAGAAGAAATCGTCAATGCCATTTTCAGTCGTTTCTGTATTGGCAAATAGGCTTGGAACGGTGGACAGAGTTATGACAAATATGGAAGGATTTATTGCAGGAGAATATGATGTCATAGTGGTGGGTGCAGGACATGCAGGTTGTGAGGCAGCCCTGGCCAGCGCTCGTCTGGGCATGAAAACCGCCATTTTCAGCCTCAATCTGGACAGCATTGCCAACCTGCCCTGCAATCCCAATATAGGAGGGACTGCCAAGGGTCAGCTTGTTCGTGAAATAGATGCATTGGGAGGTCAGATGGGTCTGACAGCCGATGCCACCTTCATCCAGTCGCGGATACTGAACCGGGCAAAGGGCCCTGCTGTCTATTCATTGAGAGCCCAGATAGACCGGAGAGCCTACCAGGAACACATGAAGCATGCACTGGAAACCCAGGAGAATCTGGATTTAAAGCAGGCTGAGGTTACAGAGATTCTTGTTACCGAAGACAGAAATGTCAGAGGTGTCAGGGTTCAAACCGGTACAAATTATCTGTCAAAGACGGTTATACTCACCACCGGCACATACCTTAATGCCACGATTATTATCGGAAGCACCAGTTACAATAGCGGCCCCGATGGACTGTTTCCTGCAAATAAGCTTACCGACAGCCTTTTATCCCTTGGTATTGAGATGGTTCGGTTCAAGACGGGAACCCCTGCCCGTGTGAACAGAAGAAGCATTGACTTTTCAAAAATGGAAGAGCAGCCGGGGGATCCGACTGTTACGCCTTTTTCTTTTATGAACAGTGAAA
Organism: Clostridiaceae bacterium DTU059; assembly: GCA_001512555.1. GTDB lineage: Bacteria > Bacillota > Clostridia > DSM-8532 > DSM-8532 > Thermoclostridium_A. The sequence continues at coordinate 17,713 of LFSK01000136.1, forward strand.
TAACAAGGGATCAGGTGTCCTGTTACCTGATTCATACCAATGAGGAAACCCATAGGATCATACGGGAAAACCTGCACAGATCCCCTCTGTATGGAGGGGAAATCAAGGGTGTGGGCCCAAGATACTGCCCGTCCATAGAAGATAAGATTGTGCGTTTCGCAGACAGAAAGTCCCACCAGGTCTTCGTAGAACCCATGGGACTCAATACAGAGGAAATGTATGTGCAGGGGATGTCCACCAGCATGCCCGAGGACGTTCAGATAAAAATGTATAAAACCCTTCCGGGCTTTGAAAATGTCTCCATTATGAGACCGGCATATGCTATTGAATACGATTGCATAAACCCTACCCAATTGAAGCTGTCTTTGGAGTTCAAGGAGATAGACGGCCTTTTTTCAGCCGGACAGATCAACGGCAGTTCAGGTTATGAAGAAGCTGCGGCACAGGGTATCATAGCCGGCATAAACGCAGCTATGAAGCTCAAAGGAAAGGAACCGCTGATTCTGGACAGATCACAGGCCTATATCGGCGTGCTAATTGATGATCTTGTAACCAAGGGTACTTCCGAGCCCTACAGGATGATGACATCCCGGGCGGAATACAGGCTATGGCTCAGGCAGGATAACGCTGATATCAGGCTGACACCTGTCGGTAGGCAGATAGGGCTTGTCAGTGATGAGCGCTATGAACGATTCCTGGAAAAGCAGAAAGCTATCGAGGCAGAAATGAAAAGGCTCAAGGAGACCATTGTCCCCCCGGGCGAGGAAATCAACGGTTTTCTTGCAAGTCACGGAAGCTCTGAAATCAAGACGGGCATCAGGCTTTATGATCTGCTAAAACGCCCCGAAATAGAATATGATTACCTTAAGGAGATTGGCCTTGGTGCCGATCTTTCCCGTGAGGTTATTGAACAGGTGACCATCAGTATCAAATATGAAGGGTACCTTGCGAAACAGATGCAGCAAATCGCCCAGTTTAAGAGGATGGAAGAAAGGAAGCTACCTGAAAATATCGATTATGATATGATCGGTGGCCTTTCTCTGGAAGCCAGACAGAAATTGAACAGGCACAGGCCGGAATCTCTGGGTCAGGCCTCCCGTATCTCTGGAGTGTCTCCCTCGGATATATCTGTGCTGCTTGTCTATCTTGAATCACGGAAACGGGATAGGGACAAAGGCAAATAAGAACCGCGGCACTGATATGCACCGGTCTTTATGCCCATATTAACCCACAAAGGAAAGGAAAATAGAGTGATGAACCTGTTAACTGAAGGCGGCAATGCCTTGGGTATTGTGTTGGACGAGAATAAAGAGGCACAGTTTAAGGCTTACATGAGCCTTTTGCTGGAATGGAATGAGAAGATTAATCTCACGGCTATAACCGAAGAGAAGGAAATCATCATAAAGCATTACCTGGACTCATTATCCCTGGCGGGTACAGTGAGCTTAAAGGGCAAAACCCTTATCGATGTGGGAACCGGTGCAGGACTGCCCGGTATACCCCTGAAGATCTATGAGGAAGATTTGACAGTAACGCTTCTGGACTCACTGGAAAAAAGGATCCGATTCTTAAAAGAAGTAATCGGTCAACTGTCCCTGAAAGGCATTGAAGCCGTTCATGGCAGGGCAGAGGATTACGGTGTGAAACAGGATCACAGGGAGAAATATGATTACGCTGTTGCCCGGGCTGTAGCGGATCTTGCTGTACTTTGCGAGTATTGCCTTCCCTTTGTGAAAACAGGTGGATTATTCATCGCGATGAAGGGTCCATCAGTTGAAATGGAACTAAACGAGTCAAAAAAAGCTATTTCCATCCTGGGAGGGAAGCTGGAGGATGTACGAAAACTTGTGCTTCCTTTCAGTGATTATGAGAGATCAATTATACTGATTAGAAAATGTCGACACACACCCACAGGTTATCCCAGAAAGAGCGGCAAGCCGACAAAATCACCCCTCAAATAATGGCGAAACCCGCTAAACATGAGGGTTTGTGCGATATAAACATGTTCAAAAAAAAAGGATGACAGGAGTCATACGGCGAATATTTTTATGACAGAGAAAGAATTTCCAATTCACAAAAGATGATGAAAGGACAGGTTGCCGTATGATTGCTGCAAAGATTAGGTTCCCAGTCTCCGAAAACCCAGGGGATGAACAAAAGCAGGACAATAAAAAAATAACAATGATACCTCTTGATCTGATAAGGCCCAACCCATACCAGCCCAGAAGGAAATTTGAGCAGGGGTCTTTAGATGAGTTGTGCCAGTCTATCAAGCAGTATGGCGTCATCCAGCCTATCAATGTAAGAAAGATTTCTGCGACACATTACGAGATTGTTTCGGGAGAGAGAAGGCTCAGAGCCTGCGTTCAGGCAGGTCTTAAGGAAATACCGGCCATTGTTGTGGATGTGGGCGAGGATGATTCGGCAATCCTGGCACTCATTGAAAACCTCCAGCGGGAGGATCTGGGTTACATGGAAGAGGCCGAAGGATACAGAAATCTGATCCGGGAGCATGGGCTGACCCAGGAGGAACTGGCTCAGAAGATTGGCAAGAGCCAGTCTACCATAGCTAATAAAATCAGATTGCTTCGCCTTTCCCCCATGATTAAAAAAATGCTGGCCGACAATAATCTCACAGAAAGACATGCACGGGCACTCCTTAAGCTGGACAACGAACAGCTACAGATGAAGGTATTGCAGAAGGTATGCGAGAGAGGGCTCAATGTTCGCAAAACCGAAGAACTGGTTCAAAAGGCTCTTGACAAGTATTGCTCCCCGCACAGATCCGATGAATACAGGGGCCGCATCACAAAGTCCATCAAGGATATTAGGATTTTTGTAAACACCATCCGCCAGGCCATCGACACCATGAAAAGATCTGGTGTTAATGCCCGGGCGGCTCAGATTGACAGGGGCGAATACCTTGAGTTCATAGTCCGGATTCCAAAGCGTGAAGATCTGCAAAAGGCTCAGTAGAGTCCTTTTGGGTCACATATGCGATCTCCATCTTTTTGCCTGTCCAGAGAAACGACAGGCATCTTTTTTATACACGGTGTGAATCCGCGAACACTGCTATATTCCTGGGCTCCAGGCATATGGCGGGTTTATTATGAGTGGACATTAATGTAATCTTTTATTAAAATATATATATTGCAGTCGATAAGACGAGTGATAAACCAATGAGCAGAAAGGAAGCACATCTAATGTCCGAGAATGGCGGAAATAACGAAAATAAGTTGGCTAACAGAATTATTCCGGTCGATATTGAGGCCGAAATGAAACAATCCTTCATCGATTACGCCATGAGCGTTATCGTCGACCGGGCCCTCCCCGATGTAAGGGATGGGTTAAAGCCTGTTCATCGAAGAATACTCTATGCCATGCATCTTCTTGGATTCTCACCGGATAAGCCCTATAGAAAGTGTGCCACAACAGTTGGAGAGGTTTTGGGTAAATTCCATCCCCATGGTGATGCGGCCGTTTACGACAGTATGGTTCGCATGGCTCAGGACTTCTCTCTTAGATATCCCCTCGTGGACGGCCACGGGAACTTCGGATCGGTGGATGGTGATGCCCCCGCAGCCATGAGGTATACAGAGGCACGCCTTTCTAAAATCGCAATGGAAATGATGCGGGAGATCAACAAAGACACAGTTGATTTCAAGCCAAACTTTGATGAGCATGAAATAGAGCCGGTGGTTCTTCCTTCGCGGTTCCCAAATCTATTGGTCAACGGTTCATCAGGAATTGCGGTAGGAATGGCTACCAACATACCGCCCCATAATCTCACTGAAACAATAGACGGTATAATAAAAACCATCGACAACCCGGATATCACTATTGATGAACTGAACGAAATCATCAAAGGTCCGGATTTCCCTACCGGTGGTTCCATACTCGGCAAGAGCGGCATAAGGGATGCCTATAACACCGGCAGAGGAAGGATCGTTGTCAGGGCTGTTGCTGAAATAGAGCAGCATACTGGTAACCGGCAGAGAATTGTTGTCACCGAGCTTCCTTATCAGGTCAACAAGGCACGTCTTATAGAAAGGATTGCCCAGCTTGTAAAGGATAAGAGGATAGAAGGCATATCGGATCTTCGGGACGAATCCGACAGGGAAGGCATGCGTATAGTAATAGAACTTAAGCGTGATGCCAATGCCAATGTTGTTTTAAACCGCCTTTATTCCTTTACTCAGATGCAGGATACCTTCAGTGTCAATATGCTGGCACTGGTGCAGACAGCCGACGGAAAGTTTGAGCCCAAGGTTATCAATCTCAAGGAGGCCATCCAATACTATATCCGGCATCAGGAAGAGATAATCCGCAGAAGAACCAGGTATGATCTGGAGAAGGCGGAAGCCAGGGCTCATATTCTGGAAGGCCTGAAAATAGCTATTGATAATCTCGATGAGGTAATCAGCATCATAAAGGCATCAAAAACAGAGGCAATGGCCAAGGAAAACCTAATCGCAAGATTTGGCTTCAGCGAAAAACAGGCTCAGGCTATAGTCGATATGCGTTTGGGAAGGCTGACTGCCCTGGAGCAGGAGAAGATTGAAAACGAATATCGTGAGCTTCAGGAGAAGATTGCCTATTTCAGGGATGTACTTGCAAAGCCTGAACTGGTGTCGGGGATTATCAAGGATGAACTGACTGAAATCAAGCAGAAGTACGGCGATGAAAGGCGCACCAGTATTACCGCTGAAGAATCTGAAATAGATATGGAGGACCTTATTAAAGATGAGCCCATCGTGGTGACGCTGACCAGGTTTGGCTATATCAAGCGCATTTCCAGTAGCGCATATAAGACCCAGAAAAGAGGAGGAAAGGGTATAGCCGGACTCACCACCAGGGAGGACGATATCGTGGTGGACATGTTTACCACCACAACCCACAAATATATCCTGTTCTTTACCAATAAGGGACGGGCGTACAAGCTGAGAGCATGGCAGATACCGGAGGCCGGCAGACAGGCTCGTGGCACAGCCATTGTCAACCTTCTTGAACTTGATGCAGGAGAAAAGATTAACGCCTTTATCCGCCTCGATGGTGATGAAAAGGATGCGTATCTTGTCATGGCCACAAAGAATGGCATGGTTAAGAAAACGCCTCTGAAGCAATATGAAAATATCCGCAAGGGCGGCATACAGGCCATTACCCTCAAAGAAGGGGACGAGCTTATAGAAGCCCGGCTCTCCGGCGGTACAGAGGATATCATCCTCATCACCCGGAACGGCATGAGCATCCGTTTCCATGAAAAAGACGTAAGGCCGATGGGTCGCACATCCATGGGAGTCATAGGGATTCGCCTGGATGAGGGAGACGAAGTCATCGCCATGTTGAAGCATTTACCCGATACCACGCTCCTCGTTGTCACCCAGAATGGATTTGGAAAGAGAACCGAGTTTGATGAATATAAGGTTCAGTCAAGGGGCGGAAAGGGCATCTTAACCTATAGGGTTACAGAGAAAACCGGCTATCTTATCGGGGCGGTTGCCGCCAACGAAGAAGATGATCTTTTGCTGATAAGCACGGATGGTACCATCATTCGTATGCATGTCAATGAGATAAGTATATTGAGCAGGGTTACCCAGGGTGTCACCCTCATGCGGACATCTGAAGACAACCGGGTTGTATCCCTGGCAAGGCTTACGCCCGATGTTAAAGAAGAGAATGATGATGGACCGGATGAAAATGATGAAAACTCAGCAAACCAAAGCGAGGAATCTGAATAACACATCCTCATCAGAAACATATGATCGGTTGAACCGGTATAAAGATATGAAATAATATATGGACATCCCGTCATAAGCAGTACAGGATGTCCATATATTTATACCGCCAGGCCTGTCAGAGTACCGCAGCCATCCCCTGCATCTGTTTACTCTAAATACCATAAATGATAATGCCGTTTTATTCTTGACTTTATATTGGATCTGCAGTAATATATTAAAGCCGCTGTTGCCGGAGCCAAAAGCGCATGAATAAACATTTGGAAGGAATAATAATCTTGACAGGCTCAGGCAGCCGTGCTAAACTTGTATTCCGCCGCAGTGATTATGGAAAAGAGCAAAACAAAGGTGAAAAAAGCTCTTGACAAGAAAACGCGACGGTGGTAAGATAATAAAGCTGCCGCAAATCAGGGAAAACCCTGAAACAGTGACAGCAAGCCGTAGAAGGCAGTATGGACATTGAAAATTGAACAGTGTATGAAGCATCATTAAAAGTGATGCAGGAAC
>LFSK01000190.1 GCA_001512555.1 Clostridiaceae bacterium DTU059
AGGCAGTATGGACATTGAAAATTGAACAGTGTATGAAGCATCATTAAAAGTGATGCAGGAACTCGTTAATATGTTTATGAATGCGCGGTGCATTCATGAACGCTTTGAGTAATTCAGCTACTTGTTTAAGGCAAGTAGATACGGAAACGCAAGTGATTTTGTCCTAAGGGATGAGCGATAGCTTATTCTGAGGGCAGACACTCAAATAATTAATTTGAGGGTTTGATCCTGGCTCAGGACGAACGCTGGCGGCGCGCCTAACACATGCAAGTCGAACGAGAATCAGCTGATGAAGTTTTCGGATGGATTTGGTTGAGGAAAGTGGCGAACGGGCGAGTAACGCGTGAGCAACCTACCTTGTACTGGGGGATAACGTCGGGAAACCGGCGCTAATACCGCATAACATTACGATAGCGCATGTTATTGTAATCAAAGCGTTAGCGGTACGAGACGGGCTCGCGTCCAATTAGCTAGTTGGTGAGGTAAAGGCTCACCAAGGCGACGATTGGTAGCCGAACTGAGAGGTTGATCGGCCGCATTGGGACTGAGACACGGCCCAGACTCCTACGGGAGGCAGCAGTGGGGAATATTGCGCAATGGGGG
>LFSK01000199.1:0-6010 GCA_001512555.1 Clostridiaceae bacterium DTU059
AGTATTATCTCTTTGAGAACTGGGGAGCACGACGAGCCTTTTTCAGACCGTACTTCTTTCTTTCCTTCATTCTCGGATCACGTGTCAGGTAGCCGGCCTTTTTAAGCGGCAGTCTGAACTCCTCATCTGCTTTAAGCAATGCTCTGGCAATGCCATGGCGGATTGCGCCGGCCTGCCCGGTGAATCCTCCTCCCTTAACAGAGATAATAGCATTGAACTTCCCTACTGTATCGGTCAGAACCAGCGGCTGCATGCAGATAACTTTAAGGGTCTCAAGCCCAAAATAATCATCAATGGATCTATTATTTATCGTCAAATTGCCATTTCCAGGAACAAGTCTTACCCTGGCAACCGACTTCTTCCTTCTGCCTGTGCCGTAATACTGTACTTTAGCCATTTAAGAATCCTCCCCTCACTAATTATATGTTGAGCTCAAGCACTTCAGGTTTCTGAGCCTGATGGTTGTGCTTGTCTCCTGCATAAACCTTTAGTTTTTTGAACATTGCCCGTCCCAGGCTGTTGCTGGGAAGCATTCTCTTGACGGCCAGTTCAAATACGCGTTCAGGTTTGGTCTCCAGTAAACGTCTGTACTTGACCTCCTTCAAATGCCCAATCCAGCCGGTATGGCGTCTGTAGTACTTCTGGTCGAGTTTCTTACCTGTCAATACAATCTTGTCCGCATTGAGCACGATCACATAATCGCCTGTGTCAACATGGGGTGTGTATTGCGGCTTATGCTTGCCGCGAAGAATCTTTGCAACCTCGCTGGCGGCACGGCCGAGAACCTTACCCTGAACATCTACAACATACCATTTCTTTTCGACTTCAGCCGCTTTTGCCATAAATGTCTTCATGAGTTACCCTCCCTATAATATGCTAGTGGTATATCCCGTTGGTTTAAGGATTCGGGAATCAACCTGGTTTGCTCTGCAAAAAAACCGCCGCACATGCGGCGTTTTATATTGTATACAGGCAGAGCCCTCCATGTCAAGAACAATAATCCTTAAATTTCATATATCTCTCTCTAGCTCGCTTAATATCTCTTTTTTTCTGTTATTCTCTCTTTATTTCATCTGCCGTCCCATTTTGCTCTTTAATCCCTTCAACCCCTTACCTGAAGAAGCTCCTAAGCATGAGATAGGCAATGAACAGACAGATTCCAAAAACAATTGCCTGAATCAGAGATTGCCTTAACGCTTTCTCCTGCTTCTTTTTCTTCTTTTCCGCTTCCATAGCTTCTCTTGCGGCTGCTCTGGCATATTCACGGTCTATTTCCCTGTCATATTCCTCCTGGAATTTTGGCGTGTACACCACCATCACCTCAGTGATATTCTATGCCATTACCTAATGAATAGCCGTGGACGAACCAAGCATTTTAAAAGGACGGTTCCTGCCGATAATCGGGCAGAAACCGTCCCCTCCTGCAAAATGCTTATTCATAAACCGTCAAGACTTCTTTGCAGTGTTCTGATCCTTGGTAAAGGCCATTCGACCGTTTTCAAAGCCTATCGTCACCCTATCGCCTTCCTTTATATTACCATCGAGTATCTCCTCGGCCAGCTTGTCTTCAACCAGTTCCTGAATGGTTCTCTTCAAAGGTCTGGCACCGTAGGTCTTGTCATATCCCTTGGCTGAGATGTGCTCCTTTGCCTCATCAGTATAGTTGACAGTAATATTTCTGGCCTTCAGGCGCCTGGACACATCGTCAAGCATCAGTTGGGCTATCTGGCCGATTTCGTCACGATTAAGAGGATGGAATACTATGATCTCGTCCACACGGTTTAAGAACTCGGGACGGAAGGTCTTCTTAAGCTCGCCCATAACGTTTTTCTTCATATCCTCATAATCCTTGGCCGCATTATCCTCACTGGCTCCAAACCCCAGCCTCTTGGGCTCCACAATTTCCCTGGCTCCCACATTGGATGTCATGATGATAACCGTATTTCTAAAATCAACAGTTCTGCCTGTTGAATCGGTCAATCTTCCATCGTCAAGGATCTGAAGCAGCATATTGAAAACATCGGGATGAGCCTTCTCGATCTCATCAAACAGAACAACAGTATAGGGTTTTCTTCTCACCTTCTCGGTGAGCTGCCCGCCCTCGTCATAACCAACATAGCCCGGGGGTGAACCTACAAGCCGTGAGACGCTGTGCTTTTCCATGTATTCGGACATATCGAGGCGTATCATCTGGTCTTCATCCCCGAACAGGGCTTCAGCCAAAGCTTTTGACAGCTCTGTTTTTCCCACGCCGGTAGGTCCTGAGAAAATGAAGGAACCAACGGGTCTCTTGGGATCCTTCAACCCAACACGTCCCCTCCTGATTGCTCTTGCCACGGATTCAACAGCTTCTTTCTGCCCGATTACCCTCTGATGCAGAATGTTTTCCAGATTCCTCAGTTTTTCGCTCTCTTCATGGGCAAGCCTGGACACCGGAATCCCGGTCCAGGAGCCTATGATGCTGGCGATCTCTTCCTCGGTCACCATCTGGGTGTCCCGCTGATTCTTCATCTTCCATTCTTCCATCCGGGTATTCAGTTCTTTCTTAAGGTTGTTCTCCTCATCCCTCAATGAAGCTGCTTTCTCGAATTCCTGGCTAACGATGGCATCTTCCTTCATCTGGTGCAGTTCTTCCAGCCTTCTTTCCAGTTCCTTCAGATCAGGAGGTGCGGTAAAGCTTTGAAGCCTGACCCTGGATGACGCCTCATCGATCAAATCAATGGCCTTATCCGGAAGAAAGCGATCATTGATATATCGGGTGGACAGTCTAACTGCTGCCTCTATAGCCTTGTCGGTTATCTTCACCGAATGATGGGCTTCATACTTGTCCCTGATGCCCTTGAGTATCTCAATGGCCTCTTCCTCGCTTGGCTCTCCGACAGTGATGGGCTGAAACCTTCTTTCCAGCGCTGCATCCTTCTCAATGTGCTTTCTATATTCATTCAGCGTGGTAGCGCCTATTACCTGAATCTCTCCTCTTGCCAGAAGCGGCTTTAAGATGTTGGCAGCATCAATTGCCCCTTCTGCTGCACCTGCTCCCACAATGGTATGCATCTCATCTATAAAGAGGATGACATTTCCTGCGTTTCGGATCTCCTCAATTGATTTTTTAAGGCGATCCTCAAATTCACCTCTATACTTGGCACCAGCCACCATGGAGGAAAGATCAAGAGTAACAACCCGCTTATCCTTCAGCGTTTCAGGCACATTTCCCTCAACAATTTTTTGGGCAAGGCCCTCGCAAATGGCTGTTTTACCCACGCCGGGTTCACCTATGAGACAGGGATTGTTCTTAGTCCTGCGGCTAAGTATCTGAATGACCCTTTCGATCTCTTTGTCCCTGCCAATGATGGGATCCACCTTCCCCTCCCTGGCCAGAACGGTGAGATCCCTGCCAAACTGATCCAGAGTGGGGGTTTCTATGTCTGCGGCCTTGGGTCTGTTGACAGCAACGGCCGCCGGAGTATCCTCGGTCAGCATGGAAATAATGCTCTCATAGAGCTTTCTTATATCCACTCCCAGTTCATTAAGGATTCTGACGGCCACGCTCTCGCCCTCACGCATCATGCCGATCAGGATATGCTCAGTCCCGATAAAGTTCTGGCTCATCCTTCTGGCTTCGGCATAGCTTAGCTCCAACACCCTTTTTGTTCTGGGGGTATAGGTGACCGGTGCGCCCTCGCTCTCTCCCTTGCCGATCAATTCCATAATCTTCTGACCGATACCTTCAGGGGTTACATTGTTAAGAGCCAACACACTGGCTGCTATACCAGTCCCCTCTTTGGCCAATCCCCAAAGGACATGCTCGGTTCCAATATAGGAATGACCAAGGGACTGAGCGCATTCCCTTGCCAGCAGCAGTGCTTTTTCAGCCTTTTTAGTATATTTCCCAAAAATCATAATTTCACCTCTCTGTATAAATCAATCTTATCTTTTTTCCCTTTCAGCTATATGATTTCTAACATAACTTGCCCGAACTGCCCCCATTTCATCGGCTCCCAAAGTCTTTCCGGAGTATTGCTGAAGGCTGCCCGGCTGAATCTGAAGCATCATCTCATTTATATCTGTTTCATCAAGTCCGGTAATCAGATTTGCAAAAATTCCAAACCGGACATCTGAGAGCCTCTCCATGGCTTCATCCGAACTCAGCGCACGGGCATATTTGAGGACTCCATAGGAGCGCATTATCTTATCTTCAAGCTGCAGCCCCTTTTTCTTCATAATCTCTTTTCGCAAGAGCCTCTCCTGTTCGGTAAGCTGATATGCGATAGTTCTCATGCTCATAACAATATCCTGTTCACTTTTCCCCAAGGTGATCTGATTGGACAGCTGGTACATACTCCCGCGTGCCTCAGTGTTCTCACCATAGAGTCCCCTCACCGAAAGACCCAGTTTTCCACAGGTCTCAAGGAGGGCCTGTATATGCCCCGTGATTGTTAGAGCGGGAAGGTGGAGCATGAGAGAAGCGCGGATAGCCGTACCTATATTGGTAGGGCAACTGGTTAAATATCCAAAGGTATCGTCAAATGCAAAGTTAATCTTTTGGGATAACAGGTTATCGATATAATTGCATATCTCAGATGCCTTTTCCAGTTGCATGCCCGAAGCCAGGCACTGTATCCTCAAATGATCTTCCTCATTAATCATGATGCTGATCTGCTCATCGTTGCTTAAAAGGAGTCCTACCTCCCGATCCGATTTGGCGAGCTCCTTGCTGACAAGGCGCTTTTCCACATAGACCAGTCTCTCGTTCAGATCCAGTTTTCTAAAATCAATAGTGCTAAATCCCTTCCTCAGTTCCAGATCTTCTCCGGTCAGAGCATCCACGGTCTTTTGGATAATCTCCCGCTGCTGTTGTCTGCTGCATCTGGAAGGGAAGGGGTATTCCTCAAAATTACGCGCCAAACGAACCCTGGTGCTCACCACCACATCAGAATCAGGCCCTTTATCTATATACCATCGCTTCATTCATCGGCCACCCCTTTCGGCCTCCAACTGGCGGATCCTGTCCCTGATCACTGCAGCACGTTCATAGTTTTCCACCCTTATACATTCCTTAAGCTCCTGCTGCAGTCTTTCGACCTCCATCTCAGCGGCATGAGCCGCAGCATATCTATCGGGAATCTTCCCCTGGTGCCGGGTATTCCCCTGAATACGTTTTAACAGAACCTTCATAGGCTCGCGGAAAACATCATAGCAATGACTGCAGCCCATTTTCCCCGTTCTATTGAATTCATCCACAGTCATCCCGCATCGATCACAGGAGATTTCGGTAGCCGACCCTGCCCCTTCATTCTCCCAATCCAGACCCAAAAGTCCCGATATCAGCGTGTTCAGATCTATTTTGTAGCCTTCTCCGGCACACTGGCGGCACATCATCAAGTCGGTTTTATTGCCATTAATGATCTGTGTCAGGAAAACAGTTGCTTCCCTTTTCTTGCAAACCTGACAAATTGGCATAACCACCATTCCCTTCTATACCTATCACGCCAGTGATACAGATTCTATATCACCGTCAGACTTGTGAGCATGTTCTTCAAAATCATGGCTCGTACATCATCTCTTTTTTCCGGTGAAACCTCTACCAAAGCCTTGTCCGATGTGGCAGCCTTCATCAGCATGGCCTCTCTGGAGTCGATAACATCGTAATCCACAAAATTATTTATAAAAACCTCACAGCTATGTTGTGTAATTTTATCGCCAATCGATGTAATAATATGCATGATATAATCCCCGACAGAATCGGTATTCAACCTGCGAATAGTTATATACCCGCCGCCCCCGCGTCTGCTTTCAACATAATAGCCCTTCTCGTTGGTAAAACGGGTCGATATCACATAGTTTATCTGCGAAGGAACGCAATTAAATCGATTGGCAAGCTCGTTTCGCTGTATCTCAATGCAACCGTCCATATCGTTTATCATAGCCTTCAAAAAGCCTTCTATTATATCACTGAGTCTTGCCATTCTATCACCCCTTCTATACAATTTGACTATCCCTGACTATTATA
>LFSK01000199.1:6049-6857 GCA_001512555.1 Clostridiaceae bacterium DTU059
GAGAGCAAGATACCCCGCCTTCATCAGCGGGGTATCTTTAGCTATTCTTATAATTAAACAGACAGGATTATGAATACTTGTTCATTCCATCATTATTCTTCCCCAGAATCCTCCCTGGCAGCCTCGGCAATAACCTTCTCTGCAATATTGGGAGGTGCTTCCTCATATCTTTCAAATTGCATGGTGTAGCTTCCTCTGCCCTGGGTGATGGATCTTAAATCTGTTGCATAGCGGAACATCTCTGCCTGGGGAACCTCAGCAACCACTTGCTGCAGCCCGCCGCTATGGGGATTCATGCCTAATACACGGCCGCGGCGTTTGTTCAGATCTCCGATGATATCGCCCATGTAACTATCGGGAACCAGAACTTCAACACGGCATATGGGTTCAAGCAGCACCGGGCTAGCCTGCTTCATTCCTTCCTTGTAGGCAAGGCTGGCGGCAATCTTAAAGGCCATTTCCGATGAGTCGACGTCATGGTACTTACCATCTAAAAGGGTTGCTTTCAGATTGACTACAGGGTAGCCTGCCAGCACACCTTTTTGCATACTCTCACGGAGTCCCTTCTCAACAGCTGGGAAATACTGCTTGGGCACAGCTCCACCAAAGATCTTTTCTTCAAAGGTCAGATCCTCGGTTTCACCGGGCTCAAACTCTATCACTACAACTCCAAACTGTCCGTGACCGCCGCTCTGCTTTTTATGCTTGCCCTCAACGGTAACCTTCTTCCTGATGGTTTCGCGATAGGGTACCTTGGGATTTATAAGATCAACTTCTACCTTGAACTTATTCTTAAGCTTGCTGGTGA
>LFSK01000199.1:6911-15429 GCA_001512555.1 Clostridiaceae bacterium DTU059
TCCTCCTCCAGAAGGCGCTGCAGACCATGGCTGATCTTATCCTCATCGCCCTTTGCCTTTGGCACAATGGCCATACCCAGCATGGGTTCGGGGAATTCAATCTCGCTGAGGATAACTGGCTTTTCCTTGGTGCAAAGGGTATCGTTTGTTGCTGTTACTGTAAGCTTTGCCACCGCTCCGATATCGCCACAGGCCAGCTTGTTCACACTAAGCTGCTGTTTGCCCTTCATGACAAACAGGCTGCTGATCTTTTCGGTCTTTTCCTTCTTGGGATTGTATACAGTGGTATCCGGAGTCAGTGTACCGGAAACAACCTTGAAAAATGAGATCTTTCCTACAAACGGGTCGACAATGGTCTTAAAGACCTGAACAGCAAGAATTTCGGAATCATTGGTCTTGAGTTCAACAGGCTCTCCGTTTGCGGCATTCTTGGCTGTAACAGTACCTTTTTCACAATGAGCCGGAATAAAATCTATTATCGCATCGAGGAAGAGACGGACACCCAGCTTCTGAACAGCGGTAGCACACAGAACGGGGGTAATTTCGCCGGCCTTGACACCCAGTTTGATTCCCTGAGCAACCTCATCATCGGTGAAGGGTTCTCCGGAGAAATACTTCTCCATCAATTCTTCACTGGTTTCTGCAACTGCCTCGAAAATCCCTTCCCTGTAAGTTTCCACTTCGTCTTTAAGATTGTCGGGAACATCCTTTTCCTGATAATCCTTACCGTTAAAGGTGACAAGTTTCATTTTGGGAACATTGATGATCCCCGTAACCTTTCCGCCTTCAACAAAGGGTATCTGGAGTGCAATTATGCTTTTCCCGAATTTATCCTTAAGCTCATCAAAGACTTTGGAAAAGTCTGAGTTTTCTTCATCAAGCTTGCTGATAATAAACATTCTGGGAAGCTTTTTCTGCTCCACTGCAGCCCATGCCTTTTCGGTGCCAACCTGTAAACCGTCTTTTGCACCAACGANNCCGGGAGTATCAATAACATTGATCTTCATGCCCTTCCACTCAACAGGTGCCAACGAGGTAGAAATTGAGATTTTCCTTTTGATTTCTTCAGAGTCAAAGTCCATAACAGTATTTCCGTCGACAACGCTGCCAAACCTATCGGTTGCTCCGGTAATAAATAGCATTGACTCGGCCAGCGTTGTCTTACCCGCACCGCCATGGCCTAGCAGACATACATTGCGCACTTTTTCTGCACTGTAGTCTTTCATATTCATTCCCCCTTTTTGGTTGCTAACTTGACATCTCCTGTCCAGTTTAAGATTTTATTGCCCTAAACAGGTTCGCTCATAAATAACATGGCTTGTTTCAAAAGCCTGAAATACATAGATTGTCATGCCCTGAGTTTAAAGCAAGTAATATTATATCAGATTTTTAGCCAAGTAAACAAATTTTTATACTGATCCCGAAAACAAATCGTATGGCCTTACAAAACTGCGTTTTATGAGCCACAAAATAAAATGGTTCAGTGGGGTTGGCCTGTGAAAAGTCCGTTTTTTCTTTTATGCGCTCTTTATGACATCTGCGGGTCAGACCCCTTCAATATGGCTTCAGCCCACATAAGATCTTCCTTCGAAGTGATCTTGATATTCCTGCTGCTGCCTTCAACCATCTTTACCCTTACCCCTGTTTGCTCAGCCAGCATGGCATCATCGGTTCCCTTGATGCCGTTTTTGATGGCATGTTCATGAGCCCTGATGATGATCTCCTTCCTGAAGGCCTGGGGAGTCTGGGCGCTCCAAATCAAAGACCTGTCGGGGGTATTCAGGATATAGCCTTCCGGGTCTATATTCTTTATGGTATCCTTTACCGGCATGCCTGCACAGGCTGCACCATAATATCTTGCACCTTCTATGCACCTTCTGATGATGCCCGTATCAACAAAAGGTCGCGCCCCGTCATGAATCAATACAATATCTGATTTGCCGGACAGCTTCATAAGTCCGTTATATACCGATTCCTGGCGCTCGCTGCCTCCATAGGTCCATTCAATATCCCGCGGGAGCTTTTGGATGATCTTGCTGACCTGCTCTTCATCATCCCGGCTTATGACAAGTATGATTTCATCAATCAGTCCGCTGTCAATGAAGGCATGGATGGTTCTTTCCAGCATTGGTACCCCGCCCAGGTCTGCAAGTACCTTGTTGAATCCAAGCCCCGTACGGCTGCCCTTGCCGGCAGCAACAATAATGGCGCTCATGGCGCCTTGCTTACTCATACTCATGTTCGTGTTCATTTTCATCTTCTCTTCAATTAATTTTTGCCATGGGAAAATGTACGGTTTTAAAGCGGGCAAAGATCATTCTGCCTGCAGATGTCTGAAGAACGCTGGTAACCACCACATCTATCAGCTGATTTCTGAACTTTATGCCGCCTTCAACCACTACCATGGTACCGTCTTCCAGATAGCCAATCCCCTGTCCGTTTTCCTTGCCTTCCTTGACCACCCGGACGGTCATCTCTTCACCCGAAACTGCCACAGGCTTCAGTGCATTGGCCAGGTCATTTATATTCAGTACGGGAATATTCTTCAGTTTCGCAACCTTACCCAGGTTGAAATCGTTGGTGATGACCTTGCCCTTAAGCTCCCTGGCCCGGATAAGCAGTTGCTCGTCCACTTCGATATGAGGATCTCTGGTTTCTTTACCAATCCTGACAGGATATTTCAGGTCTGTCTTCATGATATTGAGTACATCCAGACCGCGTCTGCCCTTGGCTCTTACAATGTCATCATGGGAATCGGCCAGATGCCGGAGCTCTTCCAAAACAAACCCGGGCACCAGGATCTCACCTTCCAGAAATCCGGTACGGCTGATATCCAGGATACGACCGTCTATGATGGCACTGGTGTCAAGTATTTTGATCCTTGAACGGTCTGTCCCATCACCCTTGCCCAAAACACCGTGGAAGGTGTTGTCATTCTTTTTCAATAGGGCAAAATATACACCGCATATCCCCAGGAACACATTGATAATAATGGACAGGGCGACTCCTATAACCGGAATTCTGACTATGGGTATTGAAATAAGATTGGCTATGATAAGACCCGCAATCAACCCCCCCGCTCCGATCATGAGCTCGTAGAGCGTTATGTTCTGAAGTGAAGACTCCAGACGCTCCACGGATTCGGTGGTGATTCGGATAATCTTGCCGCCTATGATATAGAGTAAAATACCAAAGGCAAGAGAGGCAAACACAATGATACCAATGCCTGATACTGAGGTAAGGTATCCGGTCATACCGTTCTGTATAAAAAGGAATCGGACGAGTGTCATGCCCGTCAGTGCGCCGGTCAGCCCAAACGCATATTTTATAACCTTGTCCAACATGTAAACTCCCCAGATAAGATAAGATTATTATTCGGAGTTCTATGGAAAAGCTGTTTATACAGCGTTTATACCTTATTGGATCAGGTCGAGATTCTGGTGTTGATAAGATCTTCCACATCCACAGGGCTCATGTTTTTTGCCAGCACCAGCTCGCTTATAAGTATCTGCTTGGCACTGTTGAGCATCTTTCTTTCTCCCGTTGAAAGACCCTTTGACCTCTCCCTCAGAATAAGACTCTTGACAACTTCGGCAACTTCAAAAACATTTCCGCTTCTTATTTTATTCATGTTTTCACGATATCTCTTGTTCCAGTTGGAGTTTTGCTCATATGATTCGCCTTCTAAAGAATCAAAAACCGCATCGGCATCTTTTTTGTTGATGATCTCTCGAATCCCGATACAGCTTGCGTTGCAGATGGGTATCATGACTTTCATGTCTCCGATTGGCATCTTCATAACATAATATTGCTTACGCTCTCCAAGGATCTCTTTCTCCTCTATGGATTCAATAATTCCTGCACCGTGCATAGGGTACACAATCTTATCCCCTATTGCGAACATAAAACAACAGCTCCTTTTTCATACATCATATTACTCCTCCTTTCGGAAGTAGAAGTAAATATATGTATGAAAGCGCTCCATGCATATATTATGCTATTCATGAATAGACTTTCCAATTGATAGTATACTATAATGAATTCCAAAAGTCAAAAACAGCCCCTTGCCGCAAGGTGCAGCTAAGGCCGTATACATAAGTCCCACGCCATATTCCGGGTCTATATTATGCCCCTGGTTGAGTGTGCCGGAATCTGAACTTCCTCCATCTGAAACAGCTGTTGTATGATCCTATTTTACCCTTTTTCCTGAAAAGAATACCCCACAGTCAACCGGCACATCGGCGGGGGAGACTACCGGTTCAACAGCTTGTTGTAGGTGTCCATGATATTGCGATAGCGCTTGTCGATCTCAGCTTTCGCAGTCTGGATGCGCCCTTCTATATCATCGATATAATCCTGCATGGCTTCGACTATGGGAAGGTATCCGTTTTCAGACCTGATGAGGTTGGTCAGTTCATAAATGGCTTCAATACAATTTAGCGCTGGTCTTCCCGGACGATCTTCCAGAAGGCTTGCAAAAATGTCGGCAATATTAAGAATCCTGGCTCCCACAACGATATCCTTGCTCATAAGCGCACGGTTCTCGGAAGATTCCTCTTCTTGCCCGCAGGCTGCATTCATCAGATTCATGATATCGTTCAGGTCGGCTTTCTTCAGAATATGTGCTATGGTCTTCAGCCTGTCACGAATGATACGGTTCTCCTCATAAGCATTTTCAGCCTCTTCCGGATCCCGGCCGGGCAGTGGCAGCCTGCTAAGATTATAGAATAATGTTGCATTACCAATGCTTTCAACAAGCGTCCAGTTCTGCTTCGTCAACCTTGCAAGAAAGCGTGCTATAACCTCCATAACTCTCGCATGGGAGTATACAAGGGGCAACCGGAAGATAACAGAATAAACATAGGTTCTAATAATACCCTCTATCTCGGATTTCCCCGCCCGAAGCCTTTTCGTTACATTGAACAGGTTCTCCGTGTAATCACCGGAGGCCATCTCCCTGAGAAGACCCGCTTTACACAATTCTGCGAACAGGGATACATTGCTGCGATCATGATCCATTCCTCTCAGCTTGTCCAGCAATAGCTCCTCATTCTCGCATATTTCGGGGTTCTCAAGGATCAGACCGGCCACACTGTCAGCCAGGGATATGAGATAAGCCTCACTGGGAATGCTGATGTTTTCAAGAACTGTATTCCTCAATGACCAGGTATGATGGTGGTACAGGACCGTCTCGGCGCATTGTTCATATGGAAAATACTCCTTCATGATGAGATAGGCAAACAAGCTGTGATCGGGAATAACTTTACCCTCCAGATTCCTCCAGTCGCCGCCTTTGCCGGACAAGGCTCCCATATCGTGAAGCATGGTGGAAGTGATCAGACCTGCCAGCTTATCACCCCTGAATTTGAGCTTTAACGCCATTTTCATGACCAGATAGGTAGTAATGAGAGCATTTTTCGAAATCCCTTCGTCAACCAGTGCCATGGATTCTCTCACAGTGGTAAGAAAATTGCCAAGACTGATCACATGGTTTTTCCCTATAGTCCGGATGACTTCCAGAGCCTTTTCCTCGGGCTCGACAAGATCGCTTTTTGGTTTGCCGATATAGTAGCCCTGAGCATAATCAATACCCAAACGGCATAAAGTCTCCAGTTCTTCTTTTGTTTCAACGCCTTCCGCCAATACCCGCGTTCCTCTGTAGCGGGCATAGCTGATGATATCCTCAAGCATATGTTGTTTGCGAAGATCAGCACCGATCCCGCGTACAAGTTCCCTGTCTATCTTAATGATATCCGGCTCAAGGGCAAGCAGGGCAAGATGGTTGGAATAGCCTGATCCAAAGTCGTCAAGGGCGAATTTTGCTCCCGCCTTGACCACGATGGATTTTCTCAGGTTTATCTCTTCCGGATCCATGCGGTTTCTCTCCACCACTTCAAAAACAACATTCATATGTCCGAAATAACGGTCACGGATGTCGTTATAGTCCTGTTCTTCAAGGGTGGCATAGGGAGCGGTGTTGATAAAAAGATAATGGTCACGGAAACGGTCATCTCGCATCATATATGCATCCAGGGCATTGTAAACCATCCTTTTCTCAAGAATGGTATAATGACCCGTTGCTTCTGCATCGTCTATAAGTTCCTCAATATTCTTGTATATGGGGTTGGTCGGCCTTGAGAGAGCCTCAAAACCATATATATCACCGGTCTTAAGAGATACTATGGGCTGAAAAACAATACTTAATTGGTTTCTGTCAATGATGTCCTTGATGAAGGTCCTGCGAAGGGACGCCCGTTTAGCTTCCTCATAACGCTCCCGGTTAAACGGATTTGGACTTTCCTTTTCTCCCCTGAGAACCTCGTGCTCGGCAAAAGAAGCGTATTCCAAAAGATCCGCCGGTACATCACCGTCAATACCCGAAATGGAGTAGCCCACGGCAACGGGAAAGCTCACCGGTATCCCTTCCACCTCACCCACGTACTTCTGAATTCTTTTTATAATCCCGACAGCCTCTCTTCTGAACAGTTTTGTGTCTTTGATACCGGTGTACAACATGAGAAAATCCGCGCCCAGCCACCTGAAGGGAATCAGGCAGGGATTCAGGAATTTACGCAGCACCTCGGAACAAACCCGTATGTACGAATTCCCGGCTATCATACCGAATCTCTCCTGAAACTCCTGGTACCCTGTCAGCCCGATATAGACAAAGGCGACCATTTCCCCATCCCTGCATTCTGCTAGCGCCTTACCTGCCACCTCGGAGAGGGCGTTGCGGTTATAGAATCCCGTCATGTTATCACGAATAGCTCTCTCCTTTTCCATGTTGCGCTGTACAACCTCGCGGGTAATGTCTGTAATGGCACCTGTGATACGGGTGCGGTCCGTGCTGAGTCGGCCCCAAAACTTCATCCAGCGTGTTTCCTGATTCTCAAGATCCACACTGAACTCAAAATCCAGCGGTACATTGTCAGCGATGCATCTGTCAACAAATCTGTCAAACTCCTCTACGGGAATACTGAAATTGAACCGGCTGAACAGATCGTCAGTCGTTATTTCAAGAAGATCCTCACTGTCTTCAAGCAGGGTTAACAGTCCGGTTATGAATATGAATATCTGGTTGCTATAATCATATTCAAAAAAGTCAATCTTAAATCCGGTATCTTTAAGAATTCTCATTTGTCGGTAGAAATCAGAAATGCTTTCGGATAATCGCTGGTTGCGTTGGATTTCGGATTCAAGCTTCATGTTTTTTTCATCCAGGCTCGTCAGCGATTGACTGAGTATGTCCGATATGGCTGTTATGTAATAGGTGCCATCACTTTGTTCCAGGGATATTCCCGTCTGCTCCTCCATATTCTTTATGCTTTGGGTGAGTTCATCCAACTCTCTGATAACTCTTCGCAGACTGAAATACTCACAAAAGAAACTTGAGGTGTACAATAAGGTGCAAATTGAAATCAATACTTTATAAATAGTGGTTTCATTGCGGCTTCCTTCAGCAATCAGGACTATACTGGTAGCCAGAAGACCAGTAAAAGCTAATAATCCCATGAGACCATTCAAAGAACGCAATCCCATGATTTTCTTTGTCTTTTGTACAGTAAGCTTCATTTGCTCTCACCCGCAATTGATCATTAAGTCGCATCCATCAGTAAGAATTGAATAAACAACCGTTCATTTATATATCGGCCTCTTCGGCATCAAAACATTACAGATAAAAAATTCAAATTTCTGAAACGGAGGGATGTAATGGGACAAATCTTCTGGTAGAAGCCACTGGCAGAGGAGCTCTCTTTTCTTTACTGGCCAAATATGGTTAAATAGATGCAAAGCAATCTATAATGGTTTTATCAGATAAACAACTTTTTTGATCTTATAGGGGGATAAGTATGATGAAAAGTATTGGTTCACGCATAATTGTTTCATTCGGCATTCTAATTTTAATTGTTTGTCTGGGGTTGGGGCTTGTATCCTATTTTGTTTCATCCAGCGCTTTAACTGATGTTCTTAATGAGACCATGCCAAAATTTGCGCTTGAGGCCTCATTGACTATAGAAGACAGTATCCGAAATCAGTTGAATGTGCTAAGTCTCGTGGCCTCCTCTGATGCCTTGGGGGTATCCCCCAGCGATGGATATACCAGCATTGTTTCAGCTCTGGATGCAGAGACCAAAAGATCGGGGCATCGGCGAATGCTGCTGATCGACAGGAACGGGAAGGGGATATCCAACACGGGTGAAATTGTGGATATGAAGGATGGTCCCTTGTTTGAAAAAGCGCTGTCAGGGGAAAGTGCCGTATCCGATCCGATCTATGATGACAACGGAACCGACATAGTCATGGCCTATGCAGTTCCGGTTGTATCTGGCAATGAGATTTCGGGCGTGCTGATGGCTATCAGGGATGGGCTGGAACTTAGCGAATTTGCAAAGAGAATCCAGTTTGGAGAAACTGGTGAAGCCTTCATAATAAACAAGCAAGGGCGAACAATTGCTCACGCCGATACCCAGCTGCTTTTGGATATTATCGAAAACCGAGCTGCCGATGCCGTCACCGG
>LFSK01000039.1:0-19981 GCA_001512555.1 Clostridiaceae bacterium DTU059
TTTACGTTAACCTGCAAATCATAGATATGGTCTTTTTTAAATGTTTGTTCAGAAAACTCAAGGATGATGTTTCCGTTTGCATAACTATAAGGAAAATCATCCTCTGACTGAGGTGCGCCCGTATCGTCATGCCAGCCCACAGTCACCTGTTCCGGCTCTCCGTCGACAGGGAATGAGATTTCATGCTTCCTTGTATCTTTGTTGTAATTTACACTGATCCTTCCTGTTTGCACTTCCTGCGCATTAGAACGGGTCAGATTGACAGAAGACATAATCGATAAAGCAAATATGAATACCATAAACCAGGAGATGAACCTGTGAAAAACTCTTCTTCTCATAAAACCTCTCCTCAGTGTAACTTTGTCCACGCCTAAAAAAGGGTATAAATATCCCTACAATTATTTTATCGGAATAACCTGCCCTGCTGATTACAGCATAAACATTTAAAAAGGAGGAGTTTGAGCGGGATTTGCCGGCACCAAGAATTCCTACCTGCCGGGCACTTGTTATGCTATAATTAATTTACTGTTTAGTAAGGGGTGCGCTAATGCAATTCGAAGCGATTAAGGATATATTGTTTTCCGATACATTGGTGCCGGATGTTTTTATCGGCGACATCATGCCAACTCTCCCATCAGATGCTGTGAAGGTTTATCTGTACTGTGTTTTTCTGAGTAAATACGGAAATGAAGCACGACCTGACGATATTGCCGCCAAGATGGGGATGAGCGTGGAATCAATTAATACAGCCTTCACCATGCTGGAGAGAGAGGGCCTCATCATAAAAACCCCTCAGGTCATCACCATAATTGATCTGAAGGAACGTGAGGTCAGCAAGCTCTACCGTAAAAAAACCTCCTCCGATGCCGAAGAGGCTGTTTCCCGCATGTCTATTAATATTAGGAGGAACCAGTGCGTGGATTCCATCAACAAGATGTTCTTTCAGGGACTCATGCCGTCCACCTGGTACGCCACCATAGACCACTGGTTCGAAACCTTCAAATTTGATGAGGATGTCATGGTTTCTCTGTTCAAATACTGCTACGATCGCAACGCCCTCAATGCCAAATACATAGAGAAGGTGGCCTCAACCTGGTCAGACCGTGGCATTACAAACCATTGGGAACTGGAAAAATACATGGAGAAGATGGAGAAGGTAAATGAACTGGGAAGCCGGATTGCAAGAAAGCTCCGGCTTGGCAGAAAGCTGACCTCCTATGAAGAGCGCTATCTGGAAACATGGATTTATGAGTACGGATTCGATATGGATATCATTGACCTGGCGCTGGAAAAGACCACGGCAAAGACCAACCCCAATTTCAGATATATCCATGGAGTGTTAAAGGGCTGGTTCAATGACGGACTGAGAACAAAGGAACAGATCCTGGCCGCTTCTCAGGCAGCGGTGTCAAAGGGCGGGAAAAAGCCTGCAGAGACCCCATCCCGCAGAAGTGCCTTCATGCAGAGATCCTATGACGATGCATTCTTCGATATGCTTGACAATGTATCAGTGAAAGGAAAGGACAAGGGCAATGGTCCGGATTAATCGGGAGATCAAAGCAATCCTTGAAGCAAGACGTGACAGGGCAATAGCAGATCTGGATCAAAGAAAGGCCGAGGTTTGGGCCAGGATACCGGAACTTGCGGTCCTGGATCAGAAAATAACACTGGAGGGTATTCACCATGCCCGGATGGTTATACATGGCGATTCGGGTGTAGCCGATGCCGAAGCTTTGGCCAGACGCATCGCTGATTTGAAACAGGAAAAGGAAAACTTCCTTTTAAGCAATGGCTATCCGGCGGATTTTCTGGAGCCCCGCTTCACCTGCCGGATCTGTAGGGATACGGGACTTATCACCGAGCAGGATTCCCTTGAAACACAGCCTTGCGTTTGCTATCGCCAGCTCTACCTTGAAAAGCTCTATCAGGTTTCAAATATTCTTGATGACGGCATGACGGGCTTTCAGCACTTTGACGAAAGCCTCTATGATGACAAGCCTGACAAAAAGCGCTATGGTTCCGACATATCGCCGCGGGATCAGATCATAGCGATCAGGGACCGGTGCCTGTCCCTCATTGAGAACTTTACAGATCCAGGTCAGACCAACCTCTATTTTTATGGCGCAGTGGGAACCGGCAAGACCTTCATGGCAAAATCCACAGGCCTTGAACTGCTTAAGAGGGGGTATACCGTTCTTTACCTGTCAGCCCCCGTACTGTTCGATGTGATCCGGAGGGCACGGTTTTCTCCGGACGACAGCGAGTTGGATGCCACATACCGGGACCTTGTGGAAACCCAGCTCCTGATACTGGATGATCTGGGAACCGAGCCCGCCAGCGATGCCCGGTATGCTGAGTTTATGACTCTTCTGGAGGCACGGAAGACCAGAGCCAGCCACCATACGGCTCGCACAATTATCTCGTCCAATTTGGATCTGAAGCAAATATATCAGGTCTATAATGAGCGCATCGCATCCAGGATCCTGGGGGAATTTGAAACAATTAAGTTCTTTGGTGATGACATACGGATCCTTAAAAAATTTGGCTGAATTAAACCGAAGCGGCAAGGCCTTATGCCCTGCCGCTCCGTATTGAAGAACTGGTTGGAGAACTGCACAGCTACATGGTCAGTATTCCCTCTTCTGAGTTGATGATAAGCAGAATATCCTCCTCTTCTCCGGTTATTGCGTTTATAAATACTAAGAAATCCTGGTCTTCAAATTTTCCCTTGAACTCATAGCAGAACAGTTCACTGCCATAGTCGGTGGGGATGATGGCAAGCCCTGTGGATATGATGTTTTCTTTTCTGGCAACTTTCTGGAGCGCCTCGGCCTCAGAGAGAGCCGGCTTGGGTATATCCCTCTCCCTGTGGCTCATGAGATATCCCTTGCTTTCAAAACCTACTATCTCCCCGTTGTCCAATGCCACCTTAACCTTTACAAGGTCGGCATATACAATAACCCCGTCCTGTTCATAGGCATAGTTGATGGTGGCAACCCCTTGCTGCTCGGTATAGTAGGTGTCCTTCATATTCTTGAAACCGCTCTTCTCAAGGAACTGCTTTCCTATCTCCTTTGCCTTGTCGATATCAAGCTCCACATCGCCCACATCGCGGTTGTACAGGAACCAGACCACCTTGCCGCCCACCACAGAAACATCGGCTTCGGCCACACTTTTTTCCTTCTTGCCTTCCAACTCAAAACTGAAATTATAGGTGTCGATGACACCGTTCTTGTTATCTGAAACCTTCTGTATGTTGCGTATATTCTCTTTCCCAAAGAGCTTGCCCAGGTTTTCTATGGCCTGATCCTCCGACACGTTTTCTCCTGAGAGGCCAAGAGCCTTCTGGTTGGTCATATGCTCCGAAAACGGGCCGTCATAGATCAGGGTTGGCATCTCTTCGAAGGTTCCGTCAATATTGGAAATGCTCATGGGCACTTCCACATCGGACTTTGAAAAGAGCTTGGCGCCGCCCCCGGCCAGGTTCTCCCATTTCATGGTTCCAGCCGACAGCTCACCGTGGAATTTTTCCAGATTATCATTGAGGGAGACCGCAAACTGATGAAGGCTTTTAATTGTGTCCATCTGTTCCTGGTCCATCACTTTCCCCTTAACATTCTGCCCGTTAAGGGTCTTGGCGTAGTCCCCAACCTGGCTGATGAATTTCTGGGTGTTCACCAGAGCTCCCTGCTGTACCGGCAGCTGACCCAGGTTGGTGGAAACCAACTCGGCACGATGCCAGATATCCTTTAGAATGTCTGCGGCCTTTTGGGGAGAAGAAGTCAGCATGGCCTTTGACAGCAACACCTCCATATCCTGGACATACCCTGTCATTTCATAAAAAGCCCGGTTGTACTGGGCGTCCAACTGACGGCGCAGCAGAACTGCCCGGTGGTACTGGTAGGCTCCGAACAGGGTGGTCAGAGCAAGTATGACTATTACCACATTCTTTGCTTTGTTTCTGGCATGATACCCAGGTTTTTCGTCCCTCTCATACTCTGAAACATGGCGTCCTCTGCGATTTTCCAGAATGTATTCCTTCTCGTCATAATCCATGGTCTATCTCCTCTCCATCCATTTATTTGCCAAAATTATGCTTGCCAATCTTAGTAACGATCTGTCTCGACCAGATCCATTTACTGGTTGCTGTAGCCGGATTCCAGTAGTACAGGCAACCATAGGTGGGATCCCAGCCATTTAGGGCATCCTGGGCAGCCTTCACCACTGTGCTGTTGGGATCAATGGGCACGTTGATCTGGCCGTCGCTGACCGCTGTAAAGGCTCCGGGCTGGTAGATCACACCGGCTATTGAATTGGGGAATCTGGAATCCTTGACACGATTGAGTATGACGGCTCCAACCGCCACCTGTCCCTCGTAGGGTTCTCCCCGTGCTTCGCCGTTGATAGCCCGGGCAAGCAGCTGTACATCACTTACCCGGCCGCTGGAGTTTTGCGCCTGACCCGGGTACAGCACTATAAAGAGTGCAACAAAGAGTGCAAAGATGACAATGATTTTTCTGAATTTCATGACCATTTCACCTCTTTGCTATTCTTTCATGATAAAACCTGTATTATGCCAAAAATATAAAAAGAGACTAAAGGGACAGTTCTTTTTTTGTTACTGCGAAAAGCACTGTCCCTTTGTTAACAATAAGCATATGTCGTCGCGAAGGGATCCCATAAAACAAAGACGTATTGCGATAAGGTGCCTAAACATGAGTATGTCATCGCGAGCAGAGCGCGGTGATCTGTGAGATTGCTTCGTCGGCTGTGCCTCCTCGCAATGACATTCTGGAGATTGTATGTTGGAGATAAGAAGTGAGAATCTGAGAAGGGCTTTGAGGTCGTAGATCGCTTCACTACGCTCTCGCTCCGTTCGCAAACACAATAAGTGATCCCCGAAATAGGTTATAGCTCAATAAGATTCAACTCGTCGCCCCATATCTCTTTGGCCAGTTCAACCTCGCGGCGGCGGCTTGTCATGAAGAACACCTGCCTGTTGGCTGAGGCTTCCCGCAGCAGCTTAAAAGCCTTAAGGGTCCTCTCCTCGTCATACTGCAGGAAGGGCTCGTCCAGGAACAGGGGAATGGTTTCCTTCCCCCTTTCCATCAGGGCAAGGGCCGCAAGACGCATGGATAAATAGACCTGATCTATGGTTCCGGAACTGAGCCTGGCCACCGGCACAAGCTCCTCACATTCAGGAACCTCAAGATACAACCGCCCTTCCGGATCGGTTTTTATGCTCTGATACCTGCCACCGGTGATCATGGAAATGAACCTGCTCATCTCACCATTAAGCAGGGCAGTATAATTCATCTGAAGGCGGGAACCCACCTCCTGCAATACATCCCGTGCGGTCCGGATGCTCCTGCCGGCCAGTTCCAGTTGGCGTTTTTTCTCCTGAAGCTGGCTGACCTCTTCCTCAATATCTGCAAGATCCTCCTGAGAGGGAGCGCTTTCCAGCCGGGCTTTCAGGCTGCCAATACGGATCTCACAGTTTTTGATCTCCTCTTCTGTCTCCCGGATCTGATGCTCCGACACATCTTCCTGACCCATGGCAGATTCAGGTTCAGAACTCCCGCCAGACATCACTGAGGCAGCAGCATCCAGCTGGGCAGCAGTGATTATGTCCTTTTTGGCCAATGCTGATGCCTCCCTGAGAATCAGCCTTCTTTTTTCCTCAAGGGCTTCAATCCGCTGACGCAGATCATTGGCACGCCTGTCATTCTCTCTGAACTGGCTAAAACCCGCCCTGAAGCCTTCCATAACACCTTCCATAACCCCTGGATCGGCTGATGGCGATCCGAACCCGTCCAGACAGGATGCAATGGTCTTATGTAGGGCATCCTTCTTTTCCAGCAGATAATCTCTCTTTATCCGGGCTTCCGCCAGCTCGATACTGCAAGTCTCTGATCCCGACAGGACACTTCTGAGTTCCTCTTTTTGCGAAAGGTAGTCGTTGAGTCCCAAGAAGCCCTCTTCATGCAGGAATGCAAGCTGCGAATCTGCTGGGCTTATGGAAACGGTTTTCTTTTTCGTGCCCCGGAAAAGGGCTGTCAAGATACCAGCCAGGGCAGACACCCCTGCGGCTGCAAGCATGGGCATCTCCATCTCCCGGTTCAAGAATACAGGCAAAGCCATTATAACGATCGCTAGTATTAGAAGCATCACAGGTACAAATAAGGGAATGCCGCCCCCGCGCTTTTGGCCTTGGTATGCAGTCGCCGCAGCCTCCTGTTCCTGATCCTTTAAGAACCTGTCTATCCTGTCCACCTTTTCCCTAACTGGCTGAAGCCTTTCCAGCCTCAGGCTCAGGTCAGCGTTTTGCTGTTCCAGCGCTTTAATGCTTGCTTCACATTCTTCCAGTTGTCTATAGATTTCCTTATACTCATACCAGGTATTGTTGAGAGTTTCCATAGCCTTTTCGGTCATCTCACTGAAAACGCCGGAGCTTTCCAGCTTCTTTTCCAGATGGACCAGTGCGGCCTTCATCTCCTCCAAGGATCTGTCCAACTCACGGCATTCCCTGGCAAGATCACTGAGACGGTTCTTCAGATGAGCATCATGCCTCATCTTCAGTTCATCATGTTTTTGCCTCAGATCCTTAAGCCTTTCTTCCTCCATCTTCAGCATGGACCATGCATCCAGGTATCGCTCATGCTGCTCCAGCATTTCAGCTTTGATGCCCTCCAGTTCCTTAAGACGCGCCTCCACCCTGTCCAGCGGTCTTGTGGTGGATCTTCCCGTGCCCACATTTTCCAGGAGGGCATTGTCCAGAGCCTCAAGAGCCCGACTGAGGGACAGATCCTCACTCCCGGAAGTGGAAAGGTTGGTCAGCTTCTCCATGATTATGCGGGCTCCGTCAGGATCCATGGCCGTTTGCATCTGTCGTATCTGAGCGCTCCTTAAAAATACCTGCTCAGAGAGCCCCAGATGTTCCTCCGCAAACCTGGGACCGGTATCCCTGCTGAGTGCAAAGCTGGAAGTGATGTCCCTAGACATTCCATCGTGTATATGGGCCAGCCCTTTTTCGAAATTACGATCCACCCTGTATGAAGATCCATCATCGAGCACATACTCCAGTACACCCGCAAACTGGCTCCCATTCCATGGTTTATAGGACTTTCCGTGACTTGCAGAAGCCTTCTTTGAACGCTTTCCTCCTCCAAGGCCATAGAGCATGGCTATCACAAAATCCACCAATGTGGATTTTCCTGATTCATTGGAGCCTGTAACCAGGTTGAATCCACCGGAAGGCCGGATGTGTTTATCGCTGAATTTGCCAAAACCCTTTATGTCAAGCAACCTTATCCTCATATCAGCCGCCTTTCCCGGTCGGATCCCTTAAACAGTCCACCGTCAAAACGAGCATCTATGCGACCCTTTTCAAGGGCTTCAATGCCAAGATCCAGAGCAGCACTGAGGATCATGGCCTGTTCCTCGTCACCCTTTTCTTCACAGTCTTTTAATCGCTGAAGCATCTCCCGCGTAAAAGCTCCTTTAAGGTTCTCCTCCCTGGATATGGCTCCATAATCGTAGCAATCCCGGGTTTCATCAAGGATCTGGAGCCAGGGATAGTTCTCCATCCAGGGCTTTTTCAAGGCCTCGCAATCCACCGCCAGTGGGGTGCGCCCCTTTAGTATCACCCTGGGAAGATCCCGTCCCAGGTCGAGGCTGCAAAGCAGTTCCCCCAGCCTGGCACAGGCTTCTTCTTGACTGCTGACGGCAGCCATGTCAAGGTTCAGCAATACATACCTTTTCTGAGCCAGGTTGATTTCCCGGATATCCAACGCCTTTTTACCGTGCTCATCCCTTTCCAGGGTCACCAAAAGAACCCCGTGATCACCGGTCTCATCAAATCCAAGAGGCTCCGGGCTTCCCGGGTTTGCGGCGTTTTTAAGCTTGAAATCGGTTTTAAGGTTATGGAAATGTCCCAGGGCGTAATAGTCATATCCCAAATCGGCCAGTTCCCCGGATGAAACCGGGTTGAAGGGACGGTTGCTGAAGTTCATATCCAATGTGCCGTGAAGCATGAAGATATTGAAACAGTCACTAAAGGGCCGGGTTACCGTGGAAAGGTCGGGAGTATCCTGCCTGAATGCTGAGAAGCCCTCTCCATGAATAAAGGTGTTCAGGGCGTCAAGCCTGACCGTAGGCTTTTCGTTATCTAGAATGACCACATTATCAGGCCAGTTCCATGTCTTATACCAGGAGTTGGCCACATAGGGATCATGGTTTCCCGGCAGCACCACAACAGGGATTGTCAGCCGTCCAAAGAGGCTGCCCACCCTTTGAATGGTGGCTCTTGATGCATAGTCATGCTCGTAAAGGTCACCGCAGACCAGAATAAAATCCACCAGTTCATCCTCCGCCAGCCTGATAATGGACTCGAAGGTTTTCCATACATCGGTCCGGCGCATTTCGGAATAGTCCTTAAGGCCGCGCCCCCCAAAGGGCCTGTCCAAATGAATATCCGCACAATGGAGAAATCTGATCCTGTCAGTGGCCATGGACATCATCCTTTCTCTGTCTGAATCACTGCGTATGCCGCCGCATAGTCCCTGCAATGGGTCAGGCTGACATCCAAAGATATTCCGTAAAGCATATGAAAACGTTTCTCGGCTTCCCCGTGGAGAACCACCCGGGGCTTGCCATCGGGGTCATTTACCACTTCAATATCCTGAAAAGAGATGCCCTGGGAAATACCTGTACCCAGCGCCTTGGATACGGCTTCCTTGGCGGAGAACCGTACTGCATAGCTGCTGGCTCTGGCCTTGCCCTTTGATTCGCAGTACTCAATTTCCCGGGGGGTGTAAATACGGCGGATAAAGCCATTGCCACCCCTGTCAATGGCGCGCTCTATGCGATCAATCTCCACAATGTCGATACCTGCCAGAATCCCCATTGAACACCTCCAGGGTTGATATGTTTCATTTATGAAGCAGCCGGTTAGCAAAAGAGTACAGGTAAGCCAAACCTGTACTCCAAAGGACTTTGATGTGTATTGTTTTGCTGTTTGGCATCCCGTGCAGGAATCGAACCCGCATTAATGGATCCGGAATCCATTGTCTTATCCATTAGACCAACGGGACATGTACGGCCATTCAACCGCATGGTTTATTATACGCCAGTAGAGGCTTAATTTCAATAGCATCCATAATCATCCTTGAAGACCTGCTGCGGTCTTCACCGGTTGCCTTAAAAAGATAGAGCCCCACCGCTCAATTAAGGCTTAAGCAATTTATAAGCCAGGCTTTCCAGATAGAGGATGGCGGTACCGCTGATCTGCATCCAAAAATAGGCGGCGAATATGAGAATCATCTTGCCAAAGGTCTGGATGCGGGTTCTGATGCTGATGGTACGGTATAAAATCCCCAGTTGCAGGAAGGGAAGGACGGGCATCAGGGTTGCAAGGACGGCATAGAGTACCCTGACCTGATTCGCCGAAACCGGCCCCACCTGTGTCCAGTCGACCCCGGAATAAAGGACGAGAGCATAGGGTATGACAAACAGAAGATGGGACAGGGCATAGGATTTCATCAGAATAACCGAAATCTTCTTATGGACGTATTTATCGCTCCGCCTTCCTATCATCTGCAGAAAATCACCAAGGGGATAGATGGTGAGAATAACATCTATCGCTCCAATCAGAAAAGACAGGATTATAAAAAGAATGAACCTGAACAACACGCTTGCAGGGCTGCCAACAAATATCGATTGCTCGATAAGGTTTTCGTAAAATAACAGATCGAAGCAACCCACAAATATAAAGGCAAGCAATAATCCCGGAAGTCTTATGGATATCTTTCTGTGAAGCCAAACCGGAAACAAAAGAAAATCCATTGGGCTGGCCGGAATCTGAGTAACTTTTTCCATAGAATCAGTATCTCTTTTCATGTTGATTCTTGGCAAAACCTGTATGCAAAAGCATACAGATTTTCGTATTTTATTCTAGCATACCAGGTGGTGCTAATCAACAACAAGAGCATTCCATTCTTCATAATGGGAGATCTGCTTCAGGTTCCTTTCAAAAACGGGCCACACGCTTTCGTTTGCAAAATTGGCAGCCCACACACAGGCTCCCGCCAGATTATACTTATGTACCAGTGAGGTCTTGGCATTGACTGCATCCGCGTCCTCTATCCACATCTTTATGGTTCTCCCATCCTTCTCGTAGGTGGCATGGTACTGACCCTGGGACGGGTTCCAGACAACCGTCGCATCGTTCTCCTCCACCCTTTTCCAGGCACCGTCTATGGTCAGTGCGGCAAGATATGAGGTTTTCATCTTACCGTCCACTTCTTCCTCGGCCCATAGCCTGGTGTAGAGCGGTATACCTAAAAGCAGCCTGTCCGGAGTTACCTCCTCCAGGGTAGCTACGAGACGGTCCTCCACCCATTCCAGTTCAGCGCTGGACCCGGGAGAAGGCCAGTTCTGATCATAGGTCATGAGACAAACATAATCCACAGTCTCACCCAGGGCACGCCTGTCATGGGAAAGGGACCATGTCTCACTGCCTCCGGGCACGCCTACGGCCACTGAAACCACAAGCCCCTGTTCTCTGAGGAGCGGTGAGATTTCCCGTACAAACTGGGTGTAAGCATCCCTGTCCTTCAGATAGATATTTTCAAAATCAAGATTGATGCCGTCAAGATCATAAAGCGCTGCGTAGGCCAGTATCTGCCTTATGACATTATGCCTGAGCTCGGTGCTGTTGAGTATTATGCTGGTTCCTTCAATGTCATTGAATGCGTTGGCCACAAGCCCCCATACCTGCCAGCCGTTATTATGAGCCCATTCCACATATTCAGGGTTGGCACGGTTTTTGATGGTGCCCTCCCGGTCTATAATCTCAAACCAGGTGGGGGACCAGATATCAATGCCGGGGGATTTTTCCCTGCTGAACTCCATGTACTTTTTACTGTAGGTCATATCCCATACCAGGTTGATCTTGCCTGCGGGAAGGGGTGAAGATGTGCTGTTAAAATCAGTATCCCGTTCTGTTATGATGATATCACGTATCACCACATCGGCCTTGGGTATGTATCCGAATATCCCCTCATAAGTACGCACCCTGTACCAGGATTCATATTCCTCAAAGATTATCAGCTCAGCGGCCTGGGAGCCCAGTTCCGCCTCGCTGTACTCCCTGACAATGGGCTCTTTTATGCTCATGCCTGTTCTGATGACGGCCTCGGCGCTTAAAGGCTCTCCTATGCGATAGATGCTGTTTCTGTGGTCCACGATCACCACACCCTGCTCAGGCATGTATCTGATGTTAATCCGGTAAAAATCCTTCAGGAAATCCATGGGGATATACAGAGTCCCATCCTCTTCCACAGGAGGAAACTGAAGCTCCATGGGCTCCTCATTGATCAGCGCATCAAGCTTTCCGGTCTCCATCCGGATGACCCGATCCTTTGTGGTAACAATCACTTTTTGCTGGGCTTCATCCCACCAGATATAGGGATCGATATGCTTTTTTACGGTAGCGAAGGGCAGAAGGACTCTGCCTTCCCTGATCAGGGGAGGTTCTTCCTCCACAATCACCTCTGAACCGATGACAAGACGTGTGCCGGGGATGTCGTCGAAGAAGCCGACTACCTGTGAGTTGGGTTCTTTAGCCTTCAGCCAGAAATAATAACCCAGTATCAGGCATAAGGCTACCACCAGATAGATGGACAGCAGATTGACGAGTCTTCTTCGCATGTATATTCCCCCGTGAAATCATAACATGTCAATGTATTATGGATATCTATGTGTTCATGCTACCACGATGCCCTACAACTTTGTCTATTTGAACACCTTTCTGGGTATAAAGGTTCTGAAATTATCTATCATTTTTTCATCAGGTTCAAAAAGGATCACCTTTGGGGTGTTGTCCTTGGTTATAAAAATAAACCATTTATCAGCTTCGGGGTTGTTGGATGAAAAGTCCAGGACGGTTTTGGTCTGCCGAATATTATGGGTATACTGATCCGAGTTCACCCTGGCAACCACCTCAAAATCCTTGCAGTTTGCCGTAAAAACCCTTTTTCTGCTCCTCTGGTTAACGATCTTGTCTATATCGAGATCACCATTGGTAACGATATACTCATACTCGATATTGCGCATTGAAGCCAGAAAATAAGCCAAATAAAAAATACCGACAATAAGGACGGGAGCAAACAGCCCCAGAAAAGCAAAGGCAAAATAGCTGACAATCAGGGCAACGATGAACAACAGAATCATGTAGGCTATATCCAAAGGGGACTTCTTGCGCCTTATAATTTTTTCAATAAATACATCCATATCCTATACCTCCCGGAAACCTTCTCCCTTGAGTGTTTCCTCGTTCTATTCTAGCATACCCCCATAAGCTTAATCAATTGTTCCACCATAACCTGTTCCATGCATGTTGCTACTTGGAAGGGATGCAGACGCCTTCTTTTGGGGGAAGACAGTTTAACTCGGGTATAGGATATATGCAGCTTTATTATTGGATAATAGATTTGATGGGTTCCTGGGAGCCACAGTTTTCAAGGGCTTTAAGGATCTGCTGTTCTGTGACGCTTCCCGTAATCTCCATGGAGTTGTTGAGCAGGTATATAATATGGAAGCTATCGTAATCCAGCTTTTTTAAAATCTCACCCAGGCTGCAGTCCTCCATGGCGGCAATATGCCTTACAGGGTAGACCTTCTTCTTTACAATTCTCTGTCTTCTGCTTAAAAGGTTCTCAAATCTCATAACACCCATCGTCTCCTCGAGAAGTTTATGGCCTGGCAAAATAAGGACTGCTATTAACAGGCTGGGGTTTTTATACAGCACAACCTGAAGTATTCCTGACAGGCAGAATACGATCCTGAGTACCACCGACATCCTTTTTAGAATACTCGCTGCACGGCTTCCGCCCATCCTCTTGTAGAGGATGATTAATAGTATCTGCCCGCCATCCAGGGGATGAGCGGGGATCATATTAAATAAGCCAATTGCCAGGTTGGCCTCAAAAAGATTCCGGCCAAAGCCCTGGCTTCCGTAAAAAGCGGCCGCTGCCAGGAGATTCCCCGCAGGTCCGCTCAGATAGATCAAAACAAGTTTCCTGTGGCTTCTAACCCCTTGCTTAAGCTCGGCGCGCAGCCCACCCGGCAGGATCCTGATCCGTACCAAAGGCATTTTGAGAAGACGTGCTGTCAGTATGTGCATTAATTCGTGAAAGAGAACAGCCAGTACACATGCAGCGATAATTTCAATCAGGGCGATCCCCCCACGGTCTGGACCAGTTGGCTGAATACAGACTTAACACCTTCAAACAGGTTTTGTGGCTCGATATGGGTTTCAACAACATGTTTCCGGATAACCGCCAGAACCTCCTGCATATCCGGACGACCCTGCATCAGAACTACGATGCCCAGTATGGCAAAACAAGCCAGAGCCTGCTTGATCAGCTTGATCGCCATCAGGGTCGCCCTGTTGTCCTCAATCTGGGTACGCTGGCTGGAATAGCTCTTATATGAAGAAGGGTATGCCGATGTCCTGGATCCCTGCCGTGAATAAAGCTTCTTGTACAGGTCATGATCCCGCCTCCGGGAGGCTGTAAGGGAATCGGAAAGGCTGTCCCTCTCCCTGTAGTCCTGAACCGGCTTCGGCTTTCTGTATTCCCGGGACGGCCGGGTTAACTCATCCTTATCAAGAAGGGTATAGGCCTCCTTCTCCCACCAGGGAGTCTGGGAATGGCTCCGGGTTTCAGATTCCTGCTGATTATAGCTGGTTATGCTGTTTTCCGCCGATTTCTCCTGGATCTTATCTTCGTCAGGAGGCGTAATCCGCCTTTTTTGGATGTATTTGCGGTATTTCTCCAATTCTCCGGATTCGGTGACGGCCATAACCATCGCTCCCCCCTGGCATTGATCATCTTATGAATCATATGACATGCCACCTGGGGATATGCTCATATCGTGGAGCCGGAAGTGTAGTTTGAAATGTGAAAAAGCTGCCTTTGAGGCAGCCTCGTCGGGTTCAGTATTCAGTGTCTGTCAACCAGTTCCCTCCATGCGAAATCACCGCGCTGGAGACCGTTGATTAAAACCTCAGCCGTGGCCAGATTGGTGGCAATGGGGATATTGTTGCGGTCACAGGAAGAACATATTTCCATCAGAGTATCATTTGCCACCATCTCGTCGGGGTCGGCAAAATATATAACCAGATCCATCTCGTTGTAGGCAATTCTTGCAATAATCTGCTGTTCTCCCAGCTTCCCGAAGTCCAGTGTGAATACATCCAGATCGGCAGATTCGGAAATGATAGCCCCGGTACCGCCTGTCGCATACAATGAATGCTTTGACAGAACATATTTATAGGCTATACAGAAAGCCTCCATAAGCTCTTTTTTGTTGTCATGTGCTATGAGGGCTATATTCATACTATCCTCCGTAAAAAGATTCGGAAACAATTATCTGCCTGCGTTTTTCATTCCTTTAATGGGAATATTGGCAACCAGTGCCGGCACTACCCTCTCACCGTCATCGCTGTTGGTTTTGGTCAACTGTATGTCAAGGGTGTCCTCGTCAATCTCCATATAGTTTTGGATCACCTTAATGATCTCACTCTTTACCATCTCCAAAAACTGGGGAGATACATTGGAACGATCGTGAATCAGAACCAGTTTCAACCGCTCTTTTGCTACATCCCTGGGGGTTTCCTTTTTAAGCCTCAGCAGTTTGAATAAGTCCAACATAAGATTTCCCTCCCTTAAGCAGGTTTTATACCAAACAGCTTTTTCATTTTACTGAGAAGCCCCTCAGAACCGTTCAAATCCAGCAATGGAACCGTTTCTCCCATAACACGTTTGGTAATGTTGCGATAAGCCTGACCTGCCTGGGATTTGTTATCTGTAACAGCGGGTTCTCCTCTGTTTGTTGATATAATGATGTTTTCATCATCAGGAACAACACCGATCAGATCAATGGCAAGAATATCGATAATATCTTCTATTGACATCATATCTCCGCGCTTGACCATATCCTGTCTCACACGGTTGATAAGAAGCTTTGGACTGCGAATCTCATTGGCTTCCAACAGTCCTATGATGCGGTCGGCATCACGAACTGCCGAAACCTCAGGAGTGGTTACAACAAAAGCTCTGTCCGCACCGGCAATGGCATTCTTGAAGCCTTGTTCTATGCCTGCGGGACAGTCTACCAGTATGTAATCAAACTCACGTCTGAGCTCGTCACAAAGCTTGACCATTTGAGGGGGAGTAATGGAGTTCTTATCACGGGTCTGGGCAGCCGGCAGCAAATACAGTCCTTCATAGCGTTTATCCTTGATGAGTGCTTGCTTCAAGCGGCATGCACCTTCCATTACATCAACTATATCGTAGACTATCCTGTTCTCCAGCCCCATGACAACATCAAGGTTGCGAAGGCCGATGTCGGTGTCAATCAGGACTACCTTCTTTCCAAGAAGCGCCAGCCCGGCACCTATATTGGCCGTGGTTGTGGTTTTACCCACACCGCCTTTGCCGGAAGTAATTACAATAACTTCACCCATATGTACACTCCTTCAGCATTGATAAAATCTTATCCGTTATGTACTTCAAGCGGATGCAAACCGAGCACCGGCAACATGATTACTGCTGCTTATCCTCTTTTTATGGTATATGTTTTTATACCAAAAGTCAACGATGGCCTATACCGGTTCTACAATTATCAGCCCGTCCTTTACTGTAGCGATTTCTGGTGTGAGAACATTGTCGTCTGAATCGTCGGGACGCCTGGCGATGGCTTCAGCAATCCGAATCTGGGTTGGCTTTAAAGACAGGGCATAAATGAATGCATCCCTGTTCCCGCCTGCCCCGGCATGAACCATACCCCTTAAGGTTCCAAGCACAATTACGTTCCCTGATGCTACGATCTCCCCGCCGGGATTAACGTCGCCGATAACAACAATACTGCCGTCGTATTCAACCCGTGTTCCGCCTCTTACTGTACTTCTGATGAACTTGCAACTGTCCTCGTTTATATCACTGGTAAAAAACCTGCGAATGCCCGCTGAAGGTGCAGCGGGGGCAACTTTCTTAGGCGGCGGGTCGCTGTCTTCCTGCCTTGAGAAGCTTTCTATGACAGCTCCGCTTCTCTCGTCAAGAATGGCCTTAAGCCTGGCCTCATCCTCATCCGAAAGCTGCGGACCCCTGTATGCCACCTTTATTCTTGCTCCTTTGAAAAAACGTGAGGCAGCACTCACCTTGGCCTCGGTTTCACTCATAATCTGGTCGGGAGTATATCCCTGGGGAATAACAATGATAAGTCCTTCGGCATTCCCCTTGAATACTATGCCTCTTCCTTCTTCCATCTCTATTAACCCCTCTTTTATAATTAAGATAAATTCATTACGTCGCAATTAAGAGATTGCTTCGTCGGCTGTGCCTTCTCGCGATGACACCCCACTTCTACCATATGATCTCAACCGTATGTGAACTGGATGTCTCCTCAGTCTCATTCAGTCTGAAGTATGCCATCATTATATCCTTGGCAATGGGCGCGGTCCAGGAACCCCACACCCCATGCTCTACCACCACGGCAATAGCGATCTGGGGATCGTCATAGGGTGCATAGCACACGAAAAGGCCATTGGAAGACTCGGTAGCTTCCCTGCCGGTCTCCGATGTCCCGGTTTTACCGGCCACATCAAAGGGGAAGTCCCTGAATACGCTGGCCGCAGTACCGTCGTTCCTGTGGGTAACCGCCACCATTCCGGCCTTAACGGCATCAATGGTGGATTGGTTTACAGGAATCTTGTAGTATTCATCGGGAGCCTCATATACAATTTTCCCCTCCGGTGACACCGCCATCTTGATGAGATGGGGTGTATAACGCTTCCCGTCATTGGCTATGCAGCTGATATAATTGGTGATCTGCACCGGGGTAAAGGCATTATACAGCTGGCCGATGGCAGCCATAACCGTATTGGCCGGATACCAGTCCTCACCGAAATAAGTCTTCTTGAACTCTCTGGATGCAATCCTTCCGACCGATTCTGTAATCTCAATGCCCGTAGACTGCGCCAGACCGAATTCCTTCGCCCACTTTACAATATTGTCGATACCGGTCATGACGCCCACCTTGTAGAAGAACATATTGCTGGAGGTTGCCAGGGCCTTGGTAAGCGCGATCTTGCCCTGATTCCCTTCAAGATTGGTGAGCATCAGCCCTCCAACCTCTTCCCTGTAGGGACAGTTTATCAGGGTGGTGGGCGTTATTGTACCGCTTTCCAGAGCGGCCACGGCCACCAGAGGCTTGTAGGTGGATCCGGGGGCATAAATCTCCTGGGTTGCCCTGTTCCACATGGGATTACCTTCCTGGGTCAGGATTGCGGCCTTGGCCTCATTATCATCGCTAAGGAATACGGCAGGGTCATAGTCGGGATAGCTGACCATGGCCAGAATCTCACCCGTTTTCACGTCCATGACCACAACCGCTCCGGCATCGGCGTCTCCAAAATTCTTCCTGTGGCTCTTCTTCCGGATTTCCTCTATATTGCGCTTAAGGGATTCGACTGCCACCTTTTGAAGCTCCAGATCAATGGTGAGATACACCTTGTTTCCTGGAACAGGGGGCCGCTCAATGGTGAAGGCAGTGGTTCTGCCGCTTTCATCCACTTCCCTTGAAATGAGGCCGCTCACACCCCTCAATAGGGGCTCAGCTGCGCTCTCAATCCCCATAATGCCTACAATATCGGATTTGGTATAGTATTTGTCCGGGTATTCTTCTGAAAGCCTGTCATATTGTTCCTGGGAAATGTAGCCCACGTAACCAAGGACATGGGATACCAGCTGGGCGTTGTAATACACCCTGTAGGGCTTAACATATGTGGAAAAGCCCTTGAAATAACTGCTTCTTTCCTCAATCTCAGCCATGGCCAGTGCCGGTATGTCGTCGGCTATTATCAGAGGATTCTGAATGGATGGCCTGCTTACCAGCACTTCATACCTGAGCTTCATTATTTTAAAGGCTTCCTCATCGGTGTATGATGGATCTATCTCAAAGGTTTTATCCCTCAGATACCTAAAGACCTGATCAGCTGTAATAAGGTACTGGGCATCCTCCTTGTTTACCACAATTCCTTTGATAAAGTTTTCGGTATTATCGCTCTTAAAGCGTATGGGGTCGATGTCAATATAATCGGTGAGCCTGCTCTTGAATCCCCTGCCGTTTTCCTCAAGAACAGATATAAGTTCAAAGAACATTGCGTTCTTTTCCTCATGGGACATATCAACATCTACATATTGGACGCAATACCCCATACGGCTTCCAGCAATGGGAATGCCGTTCCTGTCAAAGATGTCGCCACGCTTGGGGTAAATATAGCCCTGGGTGGCTATGCGGCTGATGGATTGCTCCTGATAATAGGCTCCATTGATAAGCTGAATAGTGGCAAGATTATAGATAATAATGGCTGCAGCGGCCAATATACATACAGCTAGCACTATGTAACGATCCAAGCCTTTGTGTTTCTTTTCCTCGTTACTCATGATGATAACCTGTTCCTCTTTCTGTCCAAAGTGTCAAGTATATTATATACCTTAGCGATGGGCTTAAAAAGCGGCAAAATCAGTATGCTGTTTAATAGCGCCTCGGGCAGCACAACCATCGTAAAAAGGTATGGAATGTGCCTGTAGCCCCGGAATAGAAAAATGATGAGCATGAACAGGGTCTCAACGGCAACGGTTGATAGAAAGCCGAAGCCCATCAGCACGAGCAGTTTTTCACGATACAGCTTCTCGTTGACCATGGATATGAGAATGGCCAGCAAAAACAGGAGCAGTGCATACCAGCCAAGGGTCTTTCCCATAAGGATGTCCATGGTAAGACCAAGTACAGCCCCCATAATGGCGCTCTCCACAGTTCCCCTCAGCAGGGCTATGGCTACTGCCAGGGTTATGAGAATATTTGGTCTGACAGAAAAGACCTCAAGATAACCCATAACCGTGCTTTGAAGCACAGCGGCGGCCATGACGAGAAATGCCGCCGCCACAATTCTGTATCGCATATTCTACGGCTTCTCCTTTAGTACAATAACTTCTTCAAGCCTTTTAAAATCCACAACGGGAGAGATGACGGCATAGGAATCGAACTGGCCTTCGTTACGAATAACATCCTTGACCTGGCCGATAATAATTCCTTTTGGGTAAATGCCTCCCAAACCGGAAGTTTCTATGACATCCCCCGGCATGATATCCACGTCGGGCGATATGTAATCCATGCGGCAAAGACCGCTGCTTCTTAAGGATGCGTCGCCCCGCACAATCAGCACGTCACGGGAGCTTGATACACGGGCTGCCACTGTGCTGTCCATATCTATTATTGAAACAACC
This sequence comes from Clostridiaceae bacterium DTU059, assembly GCA_001512555.1. GTDB lineage: Bacteria > Bacillota > Clostridia > DSM-8532 > DSM-8532 > Thermoclostridium_A. The sequence goes on from LFSK01000039.1 coordinate 19,353, forward strand.
TTGGATGTAAAAAGATTAACCTCTGAAACCCTTCCCACCAGCCCATAGGCTGTGATCACGGGAGAGTTGATCTCGATTCCGTCCTTGCTGCCCCTGTTGATGGTGAAAACCTCAAACCAGTTTCCCGGGTCCTTGGCGATTATGGTGCAACCGACAGGCTCAAAGGATTCCATCTGATCCATGAAATTCAGCGCATCCCTGAGTTCCTTGTTCTCCCTCTCGAGGCGCTCCAGCTCCCTGTTCTCCTTTTCCAGTTCATTGACCCTGCGCAGAAGCTCCTCATTTTCAGCTTTTGTTATCTTTACGTCCTTGAAATAATCAAATACCCCGCCAATTTTCTCTGCCATGAAGGAAATAACGCTTTGAAGAGGTGCAATGGGTACACTGATGACATTTCCTATAGCCTTGATGCCGCTCCCCTCTTTTGAGGAAACCACGGCCAGCGTCAGGATGACGACAATCACCAGCGCAATGATAAAGAACTTGCTTCTCAGCAATCTGCGCAATTCTCAGAATACCCCCTTAGCGTTATCTCATCTGATTTTCCTGGATGACACAAGCACGCTGCTCAAAGTATCTATCTCTTCTAAAACCTTGCCCGTACCCACCACTACACAGTCGATGGGGTT
>LFSK01000039.1:20053-21573 GCA_001512555.1 Clostridiaceae bacterium DTU059
TCCACCACAGCATTTACCGGTTCTCTCAGCGCCTCTCTGATCTCTACTGAGGAGATATCGAGATCCTTTGGAAGGCCAGTGACCAGATCCCGGCCACTGATGGTGCAGGTTTCTTCCTTGTCCAGCGGGTATGCCGAGCCTATCTTCATCTTGATGGCCTCAGCAGTCCTTTCGCCAACCATCAGGTTATACTCTTTTTTGATATAGTTGATGATGGAATCATCAAATTCATCCCCGGCAACCCTTAAGGAACGGCTGACCACAACGCCTCCAAGGGAGATGACAGCGACCTCGCTGGTTCCTCCTCCGATATCCACTACCATGCTCCCGGAAGGTTCGGCCACAGGAAGGCCTGCGCCAATGGCTGACGCCATGGGTTCCTCAATCAAAAAAGCCTCCTTGGCCCCTGCCGATATGGCCGAATCCACCACAGCCCTCTTTTCAACCTCTGTAACCCCGGAGGGTACACATATAATGATCCTCGGCTTCTTAAGGGGATTACTGCCAACTGCTTTCCTGATAAAATACTTAAGCATGCCCTGGGTTGTTTCAAAATCAGCTATAACCCCGTCCTTCAGCGGCCTTATTGCCGTGATATTGCCCGGGGTTCTGCCTATCATCTGCTTTGCTTCAAGGCCAACAGCAAGAACCTCTCCTGTGTTATTGTTGATGGCAACCACCGAAGGTTCCCTTAATATTACACCCTTGGATTTTAAATAAACCAGCGTATTGGCTGTTCCAAGATCAATTCCTATTTCCTTAGAAAACAATGACATCTGCTTACTCTCCTTTTGTTCCTCAAATAGCCCGATGAGCCTCGCTGCGAGCTATTTGTCCTCCGTCTTTCGGTATTTTATCACCTGTGAATTTTTTTAAACCTATCCTCTGAACCAGGAGAGCATTTTAAAGCCCTGCTGCTCCAAAAGTCTGGACAATTTATAGATAGGAAGCCCTATCACGTTGAAGAAACAGCCTTCCACCCTTTCCACAATAAGGCTTCCATACCCCTGCGCTCCATATGCGCCTGCCTTGTCCAGCGATTCCCCCGTTTTGAGATAGGCCTGAATCATTTCTGGTGTCATGCTTCTTATCTTAACCCTGGTAATCTCGCTATCTGTTAGGACTTGACGATTTTTTGCGTTGACCAGTGTGATTCCGGTAATAACCCTGTGCCATTTACCCTGGATGGACTCCAGCATTCTAACGGCATCGTCGTAGTCTTCTGGCTTGCCAAGTATGGTTCCGTCTATCTCAACTGTGGTATCGGCTCCCAGGATAAGGTGTTCCTCATCCGTTGCACCGTAGAAATCCTTTGCAACCATGAGAGCCTTACGCCTCGACATTTCCTCGGCGTATTTCCCGGCATCCATGTAGCCCAGAGAATTTTCATCAATATCCGCAGGGTACGCCTCAAACTCCAGTCCGATCTGCTTTAAAAGATCTTTGCGTCTGGGTGATGCAGATGCAAGAATGAGCTTAGGCATGGTTCACTCTCCTCGTTGTCGTATTGGTTTTTCATG
>LFSK01000153.1 GCA_001512555.1 Clostridiaceae bacterium DTU059
AATAAAAAATCACCGGACCCGCTGCCGGTCCGGTGCCTTTTTATGCATAAACTTTTCAGTTTGTACCACGAGTATTATACTTTTTTATCAAGTCTATGGCATTACTAATCAGCTTATGAAGCAATAAAACAACACCATAATATATCAGCGCGTTGAGAAGATAAAACTCAATACGGAAGTTAAACGGGAAAACAGCAATGTTTCTCAGTGCATCAAAAGCATTTGCGGGAATTGTGTGGCTCATATGCCAAAAGAACCTGAATGGCCACCCAAAACCCGTAAAGAAGCTTTCGACAACCTTCTTGTCAAATACAAAGCTTATCAAAGATAATAACAGTGAGCATAATATCAAAAGCCTTTTTACCTTACTAGTTACCATATCCTTACACCGCTATATTATTGCTTACCAAACGGTTTACTATAACCAATAAACCGACCCTGTCCAAGTATATGGTATTACTATTGATACAATAATATTTTATTACATTTATTAGCTAATGCTCCTCTAATGTAATAAACGCATTTCTATATGTAATGAACGTACAATAATAAATATCGATATGAAAAAACCGGGACCATTACGGCTGATCCCGGTTACTTTCTAAATTATAACACTCAATCAATAAGCTGCTTGTGCATCTTTCTCATCTCAAGCCCTTTATCATCAAGAACTTTCTGAATCCTCTCCTGCTCAATTGATCTTCTGATCTTAAGAGTGGTGGTCTTGACCAGATCCTGCCTGGACATCACAAAGTACCTTATGATCTTATACTTTGGAAGGGTCTTGTTTATTTTCTTGACCTCTTTATCAAGCATCTCTCCAATCTCCTCAACAGTGGGATCACCATTATTCTTGAAATACTCGGTGTCAAGCACCAGCTTGGCACAAGCCTGGATGTCTCCATCCTTGGTTTTGTAGCCCCAGGCAAAGGAATCCCTGATACCGGCAATGTTGTTCAGCAGCATCTCATATTCCTCAGGAAACGCCTTCTTACCATTTGTGAAAACAATCATGGATTTAACACGGCCGGTTATGGTGAGGATACCCCTCTTATCAATGAAGCCGAGATCGCCGGTTCTGAACCAGCCGTCCTGTGTAAATACGCTTTCAGTCTCCTCCGGAGCCTCATAGTAACCCAGCATCACATTGCCGCCCCGAACCAGAATCTCACCCATGCCGTTTTCGTCCGGCTCATCAATAGAGACCTCCACATCAGTGATAGGAAAACCAATGGTACCCGGTATATTTACGAATTCGTTGGAGGTCGAAATAACCGGTGAAGTTTCGGTCAGACCATATCCCTGGAGGAATGTGATGCCAAAGTCTTCATAACCTCTGATGACATCGGCTGGCATAGGCGCAGCTCCTGAAACAAGCAGGCGCAGATTCGGTCCCAGCTTTTCAAGTATGGATCTGAACAGTATACGCCGCACATCAATCCCCATCTTTCTCAGGGTGCGGGATACCTTTGTCAATGCTTTTACCAGGCCAGCCTTGCCCGACTTTCTTATGCCATCCTGTACTCTGGAATAAATGGCTTCAAATATTGCTGGAACTGCAACCAGAATGGACACATTAAACTCCTTAATATTATCTGCGATGTACTTAATGCCCTGGCTATAAGCAATACAGACTCCCATATGCATCATGAACATAAGCCCTACGGTATTTTCAAAGGTATGATGCAAGGGAAGTAAAGACAGGTGTACATCCTCCGGGTACAGCTTGAGCACTCCCGATATGGAAGTCACATTGGCCGCGATATTGGCATGGGAAAGCTTCACACCCTTTGAAACACTTGTGGTTCCTGATGTGAAGAGCAGAATGGACATGGCGTTTCTGTCAATCTCAGCATCTACAAAGGATCTGTTGCCCTGCGACAAAAGTAAGCGCCCTTCTTCAATGAGTTTCTGAAGTGTTGTAAAACTCTCATCGGTGCCTTCAAGGGCAATATCATCCATGCAGATATACAGTTTCAAATGCTTGTTGGTCTTTGATATCTCACGCATCATTTCGTGATATGATGCGCTGTAAAAGATGGCTTCAACCTGACCTCTGGTAACCAGGTTCTCAATTTCTTCCCTAGGCAGGTATTTGTCAAGGGGCACACCGATCCCCGTACCGTTAATGATGGCATAGTAACAGAGACCCCATTCATAGCGGTTCTCACTGATGATGGCTATGCGCCGTCCCTTGAACCCCTTGTCAACCAGAGCAGTACCCAGGCTGTCGATTTCCTTGTCCAACTGGATGTAGGTTTTCTCCACGATGTTCCCATCGCTTGACTTGAACTTGAAGCCTACCTTGTTACCGTATTCCCTGGCACAGTTCTTTACCAGTTGCTTCAGGTCACTTACAGTTTTTTTCTCATAGTGCCCCAGACCTTTTACAACTCGCCTGCCATTCTGGTTGTAATCCACAACAAAACTTCTCATTGCGCTCACCCAACCTTGAACATCATAATTAGTACCATGCTAATATGATATGGTATTATTACTTGGTGATAATTATATACGATACTATCAAAAAAGTAAACCTTTGAGCGCAATGATTTTTTCAGCAGGAATTTAATGCTCAGCGCTGGGGTATGATTTCCAACCAGTATCCATCGGGATCCTCAATAAAGTACAGACCCATGGCTTCGTTCTCATAACATATGCAGCCCATCTCCTTATGCAGCGCATGAGCCTTTTCATAATCATCGGTAACAAAAGCGATGTGAGATTCGTTGTCACCGAGATCATAGGCTCCTTCCTTATCCCTGAGCCATGTCAGCTCAATTTGGAAGGTGTTGGTGTCATCGGCCAAAAAGACTAATATGAAACTTCCGTCTTCGGCTTTTTTCCGCTTTACCTCATGAAGCTCCAGAGCCTTTTCGTAGAATTCAACAGATCTATCAATGTCTGTAACATTGATATTGGCATGTACAATCCTGAATTTCATAATTCTTTCCTCCCACCCATCTTTACTGGTCTGTTAACTTAATAATAAAAATGAGACCTGAAACGCCTCTGGTATAATGGAAACTGC
>LFSK01000083.1 GCA_001512555.1 Clostridiaceae bacterium DTU059
TCCAGTCTGCATCCACTATCCTTGGGAACCTGAAAGTGTTTGTTACTCCCATCCGGGAACTGAATGAGTTGAAGCGGGCTATATGGCTGGCAAGATCCTTTTCTATTGACTGGCTTACGGCGGAAAGCCTGGCTGTTTCAAATCCGTCTTTGGTTTGAAACTGTGGGATTAAAGCTGAGAAATCCGAAAACAGGCCCTCCATTTCCTGCCCATCGGAAGTATTGTAGATGACAACCGTATCATCCAGAGTGTACATCACAAAATACCGGCCGGATTCAGCAACACCGTAATAGGGCTTTTTTGGATACCAGCAGTAATCCATGATGGAATATCCTTCAGAACCCTGGTATTGGTTCAGGGCATAAACAATATATCCGTCATACTCCAGAAATACTATAACCGGCACACAGCCTTTAACACGCATCATACCCGTCTCGTCGCCATATACCCCGAATGAGAGGAACAGGGTGTCAAATAAATGAGACACCGCTATTTCACGGGTGTTCTGGATAGTCAATCCCCCTTCTCCTGACACCTGTCGTCGCTGATGCGCAAGAATGAATACCGCATCCTGCACGGCGTTATCCAGCACCTGATCATAGTAAGCCCTCAACTCCATATCCTTTTGCAATACCCGGGACTGTATGCCCGAAATGCATAGGAAAGGGGCTATAATGATGACAAACAGTATGGCAAAACTAGTAAGCCTCATTTCTCACAAGCCCTCCTGCCCTGACAAACAGAGTGGGTACTTGGGTATCCGAAAGCAGAATCATATCCCTAAGAGCTGTAGACATGGTTTTCCCGTTGTTTTTTACTTCCACAAACAGCAAATCACCAGCCTTCATATCATACCTACGAGCCTTGTCAAACTCATCCAGGCTGGAATCATCAGGGAACAGCACCGATAATATGGCATCCTCACCCTGGGAAATGCGGTTGATCTCGTATTCTCCTGTAAACTCAAGAACCTGCCCGTTCTGCCTGTATACCGGGCTGATCATGCTTTTCACATGCTCAATGCGTATTTGAAAAGTGCAGCCGGTGGCGTGTATCCGCCTTACAAACTCACTGTACATGTTCGGTGTAATATATCCGGCGTCCCTTGCGGAATCCACAAACCGGTTGGTCTCTGTGAAAACCACTGTATAGGCGGCACTGTCTTGCCTCTCCAGCATGTTCATCACAGGAACCAGAAAAAGCAAAACCGCAGCAAGAAAGAATCCGAGTATCTTCCATAATGGGCTGTCCATACTTACCTTCCTTCTATCTCTACTCTGACCGGCCTCCCGTAAGGATCAAAAATGATGTGGGACTGGAAAAGGCTGTCAGGTTCTATTCCTTCAATCCGTACATCCCTGTAACTCATACCATCCACCATGAGTTTAGGGTATTCTCCAGGTTCAGGATCAGCCGATTCTCCATACAAACCTCCCAGAAACCGTTCCCTGTCAGCCCGTCTTCTGGCCAGAATCAGGCTGGTCACATCTTGCCCGGTCATAAAACTATCCTTTTCAGCATATGCCTCCTCCTTGGCCACACCCTGTGAACCGGTGTAATGCCGGACGTGGGAAGCATAAGCTTGATAGTCATGGTAGGCCGTAAAAAAGGAGGTTAATGCCAAAACAAGTATCATAAGACAACCGCCCAGGTAGAGAGCTCTGGTGATCTGTTCATCCATGCTCTATTCCACCTGTGCGCAGATGATACCTCTTATCACATGATTGGTGTCATATATCAGATAAGAGCGAAACCTGCCTGCCGGGTTGATATATTTACCCGCAAGATTGGTATTCTCCGCATCCCTTCTGGCTGCATCCCGAACTGTTTTACTGACACTTCTCATAAGCTCCCCCGATCCATTTGACAGGATAACACAGTTGTCCTGGGCAGAGAGTGTACCATCAGTTTCAGACACATATTGGGTATAGCGGCCGATGCTTAACCCAGAACTCGTATAGGGATCAAGATCCAACGACCTGCCGCTGTTAGAACCCAGGGTGGCAACAAGAACTATCACCTCGCCGCTTCTTCCCGACAGATTATTGATGGCACCAAGTACCTGGTCTCCCTTGACCTCCTTTCCATCAAAGGCTCTAAGATCTTCTTCCGCCATACTTTGAGCAATGGAATTGATGCTGTCGTTGGCAGCGGCACTGGCATCCTTCATGGATCCGAACACACTCAGTCCGATGGTAACTACGGCAATGAAGAGAAGGATGGAAACTCCCAACCAAAGCGCTTTTGAAATATTGCTGTCCATAATGCATCCCCTTTCCTTATTTGTTGTTTTACAGGATCAAAACCCTGATATCTGTTCATAGAATGTTGCAATGCTTTGGAGGCCGGTCACGATCATTGGAATGATCAGATACAATGCGATAAGAGAATAGACCGGCATAAAGCCCACCATGTTTCCCAGGTTCTTTTTGCTTTCAACAATACGCTCATTAAGCTCCTTCCTTTTCTCCTGGTTGTATCGCATCTCATCCTCCAGCTCCTCAAAAGCTTTCTGTACACCCAGTTCCTCGTTGGCAAGCTGAAGGTTTTCAATGATACCAACAAGAGGAGCAAAGGAAACATCTTCCTTGAGCTGATCCAGGGCTTCCTCCGAACCTGAGCTGAAGTTTGCCAGGCATTTCTGGATGGGTTCCTTAAACTGAACCGAGAACATCTCAATCCACTCCAGTATCTCCTCTACATGGGTCCTGCTCATATCCTTCAGCATCAGGATGATAGTTTGAAACTGTGCCGCTTCCTCCTCCATATCTATCCGCCTGACTGATTTCAGGAAGCGAAGGCTCAAAACCGGTATCTGATATCCCAGTAAAAAGAGGAGGATGCACAGTAACAGTTCATACCATTTAAACTTGCAGTAACTCAGTCGATGACACTTTTCAATGATCCTGGAGACGGCCAGATCCTGAGGGGCCTTATCCCGTAAGCCTTCTTCTGCCAACGCCTCCCGTATAAGCACAGCATCAGGTTTTTTATTGACCTTTATCAGGATTTTCCTGTCCAAATCAGTTATTTCCTGTAGCTTTTCATACTCGGAATCGGACAACCTGCCTCCCAGGTATCCTTTAGGGATCTCATGTACATATAGGATATGGTAGGCATTATTCAGATTAAGGCCAATGAACAAAATGAGCCCCAGAATGAATGCCATAAGGCCTATGATAACCCTTCGGGTATAGAGGATCTGGATATTGATGCCCGACACGCTTCCCTTGATAAGTGATTCAAGCTCCGCTTTCTTCATTGTATAGTCCCCTGGCACCAACCGATCCACAATCCTGTATACAATGCCCATTTCATAGATCCTGCCCTCCAGGGATTTTCTTTCCCCATAAGTTTTTTCCGGATCGTCGAATCGCTGTATTCTTCTCAGGGCTATATAAGAACCAAAGGCTGCAATAACCGTTCCTATGCCCAGAATGATTCCTGCCCTGCTGTTGTAAAAATTATTGAGTGGGGTAAAGCTGTTTCCTGCCCATTGCCTCAGGGGTTTGATAAGGAAAATTGGCAGCAGTGAAATGACATTCAGGCTTCTTAAGGCAAACCTGAGCCTCTCGCGCTTGAATACATCCGCCCTTATCTCGCTGCTGAGATGGCTTATGCCTCTGATAAAAACAGAACCCCCGTCCTTCTGGGTATCGCCGTACTCCCTGGTGATATGCATCATAGCCGCCAATAGCTTGAGATATTTGTTCGGGGCGACCTCATAGTAGTGTTCAAGACCTTTTTCCTGGTCTGCGCCTGAAAGGATATCCCCTATGCGTTCTGCCTGCAGGTAGATTTCAAACAAACCTCTTTTATTCAGTGCCTCACAGGCCTCGTAGTTGGCATCCTCAACCGATTTGAGTTCGTAATATTTATGTCTGAGCAATTCATGGTAGACAAGTTGCTGCTTCAGCAGCTTGACATGGATATTGGATACAAAGATATCTATGATGGTATCCGCCAGGAAGAACAGGATCAGTGCAAGGATTAATAGCATTAACGCATCCCTGGTTATCATCCAGAACAGAAGCAGCGAAGCAGTGAAAAAGGCTGCTGTCACAAGAAATACCACAACGGTCTTCTTTCGGACGGCCAGTTCGTCGAAATGGGTATAAAACTCCAGCCTCTTTCTTATGTAATAGAGTATTGATCTTGAAAAGCGATAACGGCTAAGAACGGTATATAAGAATATGAGGAAGGCTGTCCCGCTGCCGCTTCTTAGGCTTCTGCCACCAAGGCTCTTCTTTTGCTGTTTTATGGCCAAAAGAGCCAGTAATGCCGCTCCCAATCCGCATGCAATTACAATCCAAAGATAGGTGTTCATCTCACTAAACTCCAATTCTTTTTGAGAAAGCCTGAAAAGGCTTCAGCGTCTTCCTGGGACATGGCCTGCATCATCCGACAGATCTTTTCCTGGCTGATAGGGCTGACGGCGCGGTATTCCCCGTCCTGATACTCGATAATGTTCCGGGTTTCAAAGCTTAGCCTGTCGGTCATTCTGGTGTAGAATTCAGCTGTTGTCTCCATAAAGCCGCTCAGCTTTTGATCCTGGGACTCAAGCTCCTTGAACGTCTGGGGATAAGGCTTTTGGGAACTGGTCTCGATTATCTCGGTTATTCTCTCTATGTACCGCTTCCCCTTAAAATCCCTGGCCAGATGTATATCAAAATCAAGAGCTGATACCACCTGTTGCTCGGCGATCTTCTCATTGGTGAACATTTCACATTTTAACAAGGAATTCCTCAGTGAATAGACCAGGTCCCTGGATGTCTTGGCGTGATGAGTAAACAGAGTAAACAGCGAGGCCACCTGTGACATCTGTACAAGCCACGCAGCAACTGGATCGGTGGCCACCTCCCCCAGAATATTGACGCTGCCATCGGTCTTTTTCTGAATATCAAGGCCTTCCTGACCAGAGATGGAATCGGTTTCACAGAAGGTGAGAATATTACGCTCAGGATAGAGCTTTCGCAGATGAAGCTCAAAGGCCATTTCCTGAACCCTGATAGTCAGCGTGGAATAGATGTGCCTGACCATCGCCATGAGAAGAGTCGTCTTCCCGCTGCCCTGCTGTCCGGTGATGGCGGTAATCATGCAGCCCTTAGCCAGATACTTGATAAGGTTTATGGGCAGTTCTGAGCCTTTATCGGTAATAAGCCCTTCAAGGGTGACATTGCGGATATGGAATTTCCTTACAAAGAAAGCCCAGGATTCTGAAAAGGGTGGTCGCACCACTAAAACACGGCTCCCATCCTTCATTTCGTTCACCCGGTATCCGGTCGCCTCTGATAATTGTCCGCCCCTGTTGTAGCGATAGATGTTCTGACACACCCGGCGAAGTTCCTTCTCATTCTCAAATCCCAAAAAATCCAGCTTTATTGATTTCCCTCTGAAGAATATCCAGATGCTCTCGTAGGTTCTTGGCAGTTTTCTTACAGGCTCCTGAGGATGGTCAGAAAATGAAGGCCCGTAGAATGTGGCGTCGGTGACACCCGAAACCCCCGCCGACACCCCGTCAATATTCATATCTCTGATTTCATCGATGACTCCAAGCCCCTTGTACCTTTCATAAACCGCCTGGGTAATGATTTCAAGCTTGTCTTCATGGCTTAGCACCGGACTTTTCTGGTCGTAAAGGTTCTCTATATCCCGGGAGGTTATGGCATAGCTTATGCTTTCATCATCATCCGAAATCTTCTTAGCACGATCCAGGCCATTGGTATCGATTAATACCGTCAGGGCATCAGGACCATGCTGTTTCTTATATTCATGGAGCAGTATAAAGAATTTTTCTTTTACAGACAGAAGAAATGGATTATCAAAGGGTATGGCACTGTTGAGTTTGTCCCTAGGTATATAGCTGCTTAAGATATCATATATAAATGCCTTAACGAACTGTTTGTCCTCGACGGATCCGTGCATGCAGTTTTTCAATGCCTTTTTCAGTTCTGCACGTTTATTGGCCTGCTTTTTGAATTCAACCTCATTAAGACCCAGTTCAAGCAAATTGGCTCTGGTAATGGCGTTGATGGATTCTTTTATATGCTCGATGAGGCTGGGTATGGTGTATTTTGATGCATCCAGATCCTTGTTGAATTCGGGTCTCATCTTCCGGCTTTTCAGGAACAAAACTGCAAAAATCACTAGCAAAGCCAGGATGATAATGATGAACAGAGTGTTTATAAAGTCTGTCACGAGCATTTCCCACACCCCTTCATCATATGATCAATAAGCCCGGAAAAAGCTTGTGCAAAAGCATGATCGGGTCCCTTCCTTGCCTGAAGACAATAGGCCATGAAATCAAATACCCGCCCGTTATTACATGCATCCATGAACCCCACGTGATAGGGAATAGCAAAAAGAGATTTATGATCCAGGCCGTATTCCCTTGAAAGATTCCTCAATGTCATCGAAGATGATGGCTCATAGTGAGAGACGAGGTATGCAGACCTTTTTTCATTTAGTATCGGATTCTCATCCATGGTTCTTCGAAAATCCTCCAAAAGACTTCGATTCTGGCTGAGGCAGTAAACGATTATATCCGAGGTTTCCAGAAGTCTTCGGCTGTTGGTTCCATTGAGCCCGCTGTGCAGATCCAGTATGATCAGATCATAGGATTCTTTGGCACACTGGAAGATACTCAATAATAGATCCTGACTGTCTGTACACAGGTTCTCCCTCTTCTCGCTTCCAAACAGAAGATCCAGTCCGTGATTCTTCATCAGCGACCAGGTGTAGTCGGGAATCATCTCGGGTCGAAGCCTTCCATTTTTATAAAGGCGAACGAGAGCGTCCACTCCCTGGTTTGTGTAGTCAAGCATTCTTATAGCCGCCTGCTCTCGTTTTCTTAAAAGGTAATGCTCCAGAGCATTCAGCTCGATATGGTTCTGGGCTACCAGGGTTCTGTATGATGTTTTCAGCGCAATGATGCTGGAGACAGCCGCTGCGTTGGCCGTTACAGCAGCCTGTCCATGCATGTTGGACCAAAACGCGATCTGCAAACCTACTTCATCCTTTCCGATTTTTTCAGGTATTCCTTCAATTGTTTCAGCTCAATTCCAGTAAGGTCACTTAAAATGTTCAGAAGCTGCATTTTCCAGACCGGAGTGAATCTTTTAAGGGTTAACCTTTCCTCATAAAGGCTCTCCAGAAACGCTGCAGCATTTTCTTCTTCAAAATAAATGGTATAGTTCTTCGTCAGATTGACTGAGTCATTGATTCTACGGCAATAAAGCGTTTCAAGGAATTTCCCATTGACCCTGGAGTATTCAGGAACATCGTAATAAATGAGGTGAATATCGGTATATGGGTATTGTTCCAATAAGGCTCTGGTTTGCTCCACGGTCTCTTCGAAGGAAGACCTTTCGGCTTTCAGCAATGATGCCAGTTTGATATCATGACCGGCATTCAGGGCAAGATGGGTATCAATTAAGGCATAGTCGCATGGATTGGATTCCATTACCTGCTTAAGACGGTTTTCGGTATCAAAATGATGAATCTCAGTACCGCAAAAATCATAAACATCACTATAACCTTCATCATAATCATAGCGGTGAGTGCTGAATATTTTGACGCTATGCTCTAAGGACAGTACTTTAGCCATGCTAAGCAACAGTATCTTTTTGTTTTCTGAATATGATCCCAAAAAAACAATCCTCATACCGCACCCCCTAAAATCTGCTGTTAATATCATCTGTCCGGGATTCATCCTGTGTCCCGTTACTGTTTTGCCCGGCGGTAATATCTTCGGGGAACGGGTCATATTGGCCTGCTTCCCCAAAAACGCCCGGCCTGCCGGATAAGGCAAGATCCTCATCCATACGTTTCTCGAAGGTAAGGCGGTTTCTCACTTCCAGTGTTTCGATGGCATGGTTTAAGATGTTGGGATTGGTGCTGATGAGTTCCAGAACCTCAAGGTTGGCCGGATAGGTCTTAGCTGCTTCTTTCTGGATATCTGGAGCCACATACTCAACCGCATAAAGGCTGGATCCTTCTACAAGGCTGGCATCAACAATGGCGCTGGACATCCTCAGTATCTCCTCCTCAGTCATATGGAGGCGGATCAGGCTATCCTGTCTGCCCTCCTCACGCCAATGGTCTATCACCTTTTTCTTGGAGAGTATGATATAGTCCAGGCCATTGGGAAACATGATCCTCACATCAATGAAACTGCCTGTTTCCAACCTGCTGGGAAGGTTTATCACCGTGTATTCCATCATCCTGAGATCATCGGGAAAATCCTCCTCAGAATAGATCAGGGATCTGGTAACGACAGTGTTTTTGCTGATATCACATCTCATGACCATTCCGGTGGCTTCCTCAGGGGAGTAAACCGCATCGGCTGGTATGACCCGGGCATTCATCTCAGCAGGCACCAAATCGGTGTCTGAAATGGTTTCCCCTGCCCTTTTGTCATGTTGTAAGACATAAACAATCGACATGGGGTACTCCTCATTAAACACCATCCGGGCTTCCTCCATGGCCTGTGTCTTAATCTCAGATTCCAAAAGCGCCAGGTTTGATCTGTAATAGAAGTAGCCACCAATAAGCAGCACCACGGATATGCCCAATCCCAGCAAAAAAGCAAGGATCATGCGAAAGCGGCGGGGTCTTATGAACAAAACCCTCTCCTCCTTTAAATAGAATAAGCGGCCTCACACCTTCACTTCAATCCGCACTCAATCCCCGACATCAGCATGGCTTCATCAAGAACGGCTTGAATATTCTTTTGTTCATTTCTGCTTTGACTGTAAGGGTTGGAAACAAACGGGAAGAACAGAACGTGATTTGTCTGAAGTGTTTTTCTGATTTGCTTTTTATCTGCTTTCCCAAAAGGGGGAAAAACATAAATCCACTCCCTGTTGGAATCGTAAGGGTTCATTCGTTCAATAAAATCGTTTATTATGGCCAGCTTCCAATCTGCTGAGGGACATATGACCAGCCTGATATCAGATCGGTTGAATTCGGTTATGGCCTTTTCATCGCATAAACATCCAAAATCACTCAATACTCTGCCAAAACCCCTGATGGATTTGGTGTATGCGGTTTTACCATCCTTGAAATATGTGATATCGTCAGCCACAAAACTGGCCTCATCAACATGGGTTAGCCGGTTGCTCCTGTCCATAACGGCTTCCAAACGCGTCAGGTCACCATTTCCACAATGATCCACATATGCCGTTCTGTATCCTTTAGATGCGAAATAATTGCCGAAGCAAAGGGCCGTAAAAGTTGTACCAATGCCGTGAACAACACCTGTTATTCCTAATGACAGGCGTCCTCCGAAAGATCCTGAACGCACCGATCCGGGTCCATGGCGATGTGGACTGTCCAACCTGTTGAGCAGGGTCAGACAGGTTCTGGCATCTGCAATTCGTCTTGAAGGGTCATGCCTGATAAGATCTTTGATAAAGGACGAAAACCTTTGCGATATACCGCTTAGTTCCAAATGCCGCTCAATCTCATCATGGGCTGCCATTGCCGGATGGGTGCCGGTGGCGAGATGAAATAGGGTCATTCCCAGATTATACAGATCTGTTCTTTCATCAGATTTCCCCCATCCGAATTGCTCCGGTGCCGCATAACCCTGGGTCCCTATGTAGACGGTGTCCTCCAGTGTTTGCTCCTTGAAGGATTTGGCCGTGCCGAAATCAACCAGGTGCAGTCTTCCGCTGTCCCCAAGGATAATATTGGAGGGTTTCAAATCGCGGTAAATCACAGGGGGCTGCCTGGAATGAAGATAGATCAGAACATCACATAACTGTTTGGCCCAGTCAATCAGGCGCGACTCCTCTATCCTTCCCTCAGCTTTCAGGATTTCCGACAGGGTTTCCCCTTCTATGTAATCCATAACAATATAGATGTGTCTCTCATCCTCACAAAGATCGGCTATCCTTGGAAGCATGTGATGGTTCAAACCCTTCAGGATGTTAACCTCCTGCATTTCATGGATAGCTGAAGGGTTATTCCTGTCTATGGCCTTGATCGCCCACAGGTTTGACAGCACCATGTTCTCCGCGAGAAAAACAGTGGAGTTTCCCCCCTGTCCTATCCGCTTCAATATCCTGTATTTAAGCCCAATAATATCCCCTTGTTTCATTTCCCACCATAATTTTTACATGGTTTTACAATTAACTATTGTACCAGCATATTTTAGATTTATCAATATTATTTTAGGTAATTTGTTATTATTTAGTGGATTTTCAAAAACAACTGCCTCCATCAGGCAGTTGTGCTTATATATATGCTTTTATTTCGCTAAGAGCTGACTTCTTTTGCCATTGCCCGGCAGATATCCTCCCGATCATATGGAAGAAGCAAGGAAAAAGAGAGTTGAAGGGATAATCACATCCCTCGATAGGATATATGAGAATTTGTTCTATATAAAACAGGAACCGTGACTCCCTGCCCCAAATAGCTCGGGAACAGAGCCGCTTCCTCATTCTGCAGATCATATTTTAAATAACTGCCTTTATGAGGCAGTTATCAATGAATATACTTATATTTCGCTTTAAGTTATCTTCTTTTTTGCAGTTCCTGGCAGATATCTTCCCAGGTAAGGCCTCTGTCAACCATGAGCACAATGAGATGATAGATCAGGTCGGCTATCTCATAGCGGATCTCATCGGGGTTGTTGTTCTTCGCACCGATGATCACCTCCGCGGCCTCCTCCCCAACCTTCTTGCAGATCTTGTCTATCCCCTTGTCCAACAGATAATTGGTATAGGATCCCTCTTTCGGATTCACCTTTCTGTCTGAAACCACCTGGAAAACTTCCTCGAAAACATTGAATGGCTCGCTCATGATCAGGCCTCCTCAAATATTGATCTCATTGAAAAAACAGGTTCTGTTTCCGGTGTGGCAAGCGGAACCTGCCTGTTTAACCTTTAGCAGTACAGTATCTCCGTCGCAGTCAAGATAGAGCGAAACAAGGCGCTGACGGTTTCCCGATGTCTCACCCTTGGTCCAGAGACATTTACGGCTCCTGCTGTAATAGGTTACATCCCCGGTTTCCAGGGTCCTTAAAAGGGATTCCCTGTTCATCCACGCCAGCATAAGCACCTCTTTGGTATCAATATCCTGTGCGATGGCGGGAACCAGTCCCAGATCATTCCACTTTATGCTGTCCAGCATCTCGGATTGGTTCATGCCCATCCTCCTATCGTTCCACCCTTATCATGCTCTCAATTGAAGAGATGGCGGTACAGCCCTTCATATCCTCCAGAGCTCTCACCATGAATTGTTCATGGGCTTCATGGGTGATAAAGATAAGGCTTGCGTCGTCACCTCTGTTCTTCTGTATAACAGATTCCAGGCTCACTCCGTGCTTGCCGAACAATCCGGCAATCTCGCCGAGCACACCGGGCCGGTCGTAAACCAGCATCCGGACATAATACCTGGATACCCAGTTCTGCTCAAAAATTACATCCTCCTGGTCCATCCCGGTCCTGTGGTGATACCCGCCCTGGTTCTGACATGCCGTAATGATATCCGATACCACAGCACTTGCAGTGGGAAGATCTCCGGCACCCCTGCCATAGAACATGAGATTGCCCACAGCGTCTCCCTCAAGGAAAATAGCATTATATACATCCCTCACCGCACAAAGGGGGTGTGAGAGGGGGATAAAGGTGGGATGAACCCTGGCTTCAATCCTGTTGCCGTTCTTCTTGCCTATGGCGAGGAGCTTGATTCCGTAGCCCAATTGCTGCGCATAGGTGATGTCCTCAGCGGTCACTTTGGTGATGCCCTCGCAATAGACATTCTCCAGTGGTACCTGATTTCTGAAGCAAATGGTTGAAAGAATAGAAAGCTTGAATTTGGCATCCAGACCTTCGATGTCAGCAGTCGGGTCGGGCTCGGCATAACCAAGCCTTTGAGCTTCCTTTAGCACGGCATTGAAATCGGATCCTTCCTCCGACATCCGTGTAAGGATATAGTTGGTGGTGCCGTTTATAATGCCCATGAACTTCAGAATATGATTGGCCTGGAGGGATCGCTTGATGGTTTTGATAATGGGAATGCCGCCGGCAACACTGGCTTCAAAATAAAGGCCTGCTCCGCTTTTTTCAGCCTCACGCTCCAGCACATCTCCATGCTTTGCGATAACCTCCTTGTTGGCGGTTACGACCGACTTCCCCTTTTTCAGGGCTTCCCGGATATAGGTAAATGCAGGCTCCTCGCCCCCCATAAACTCAGCTACCAGGTCGACCTCCGGGTCATTTAAGATCACCTGTGCATCGGTTGTCAGGACTGAGGGATCAATCTCCACAGCTCGTTTCTTGGATTTGTCCCTTACAAGCACCCAGCCCACATTAATGTCCAGGCCTTCACTTCTTTTGATCATCTCCGCATTCTGCCTGAGAACCTTAAGAACACCGCTTCCAACGGTTCCCAAACCTAACAGCCCAAGCTTAACCTTTCTCATAGATGCTTTAAAACCCCTTTTCAAGCAGTTTCCCAGCCGCATATGCCTCGGATGTGGCATACGGCATTACCATGCTGCTGTTTTTTTCCTACCCTTTAGGGTAAAAATGATGCATAATGATTGTATGGCCGATTATGCCCTCCCATATTTATGACAGGGATGTTTTCTGATTATTATATCATAATACCAAAAGCTTAACAGACCTTTAAAGTACTTTTATTTGCAGTTACAGGAGGCAGACCATGCGCATATTAGCGGTATCCGATACCGAAAGTGAATACATCTGGGATTATTTTGACGAGTCAAGGTTTGAAGGAGTGGACCTTATCATCTCCTGCGGAGATTTGAAAAGCCAATATCTTTCCTTCCTGATTACAATGATCAAGGCTCCCCTGTTCTATGTCCATGGCAACCACGATACAAACTATGTGGACAACCCTCCTGAAGGCTGCGACTGTATTGAGGACAAGATCGTCGAATATAAAGGAATCAGGATCATCGGCCTCGGGGGCAGCATGAAGTACAACAGCCATCCATACAACAGCGTTCCTCCCTGGCAGTATACTGAAAAACAAATGGCAAAACGAGTTCGGAAACTGGAGAGGAAGATTAAGGCATACAAGGGATTCGACATCCTGGTTACCCATGCGCCGGCCTATGGCATCACAGATGACGAGGATCTCTGCCACACAGGCTTTAAGTGTTTTGTACCCCTATTGGACAAATATCAGCCCCGACTCATGATCCATGGCCACATGCACAGAAAATACGGCAAGGCCCCGCGATCCATAAACTACAACGGCATAGAAGTGGTGGACGCATTCGGATATCACCTCATGGACATCTGAGGGTCATGAGCCCCCAATTCTTCCCGTTGAAAGATCGGTCAGGGGATCAAACCCCTTGGAATCCGGCATGCTGCATACCACACCTTCAATAATCCAGTTCATCATCAGGATCTGAGGATGTTCAAGAATCTCGTCCTCTTCCACCATCAGCCTTCCTTCCCTGTCACGGATGGGGCCTGTAAAGACCCTGAAGCTGCGAGACATAATGCCGCTCTTAAAAAATTCAATGAGCTTTTGCGTTTCAACCGGAATATGGTTTCTGGCATAGAAAAAGTCCAAAAGACCCGAATCCATGCCCCACCAATAATTACGCACCCTGCCGGTGGACGCTGAATCATGACCCAGTCTGGTACCTCCCACCAGAATGCTCCTAATATACTTCTCATAAAAGATGCCCCAGTTCCAGACGGGCACGGCAAGATACTTTTCAGGAACATAACATCCGTTTTCATCCTGCCTTATGGTATAAACCCCATACTCACGGGAGAATTGTCGATTGGCCAGGGTATTGTGATGGCATATGATATCGACACCCTGCTGTGCTATTCTATTGGTGCACTGGGGTGTTGCGCTGTTGTAATCCCATGTCTGCATCCATTCAAGATACACCTGGATATCGGGCCTGATCATCCGGGCTCCCAGCGTAAAGGCATTTATCCCGCTCAGAACATCGCTTACCGGAAAGGGGGCTATATACCCCAGCTTTCCTGTACGGGTCATCACACCGGCTACAAGACCGCTTAAAAATCTTGGCTCATGAATCCTTCCGAAATAGGTGTTCACATGTTTGAAGGAGTGCACGGCCGAGCAATTCAACAGGTTGACTTCAGGATTCTCCATGGCAACCTTCAAGGTGGCATTGATAAGGGATGGACTGGTAGTGAAAATAATCCGGCAGCCCTCGTCAATCATTTTCTGGAGGGCAGGCGCAGCCTCAATACTCTCCGGCAGCCTGGTCACAGTAACCGTTTCCACACTTTTATTCAACACATGATCCAGATGCATCCTTCCAAGTTCATGGGAATAGACCCAACTGGAAGATTTGGTGTCATTGACATGTGCGAATCCTACCTTCAGTTTTTCGCTTCGCTTCCTATGGGTCAGCTTACCGATAAAGCTGGATTCCTGTTTGAGCCTGGGAGTCTTTTGAACCTCAACGGCCTGACCACCCTTATGGTACTCCATCTCAGAGATAAACCTCTTCATGATGGACTTAAGCTCAGAATCTGAAACCGAATCTCTGATGCCATGTATCTTGAGGAAGTCCAGGAAGGCATCCCCCGTGGTAATGGGAAGACTGTCGCCCCCCAAATCATAGAATATCTTTCTGAAGACATTGTAAACAGCGCTCTGGAAATAGGTGAACCGATCCTCATCATTGACCAGTCTGCTGGTGGGACGGTAGTCCTTTATTATTTCCCACAGTTCGTGAAAGCTGCCCTCTTTCGAAAACCATATCTCGTTTATGCCCGTCTTTTTATTAAAGTCCATGAACTCATAGTACAGGCGGATATCCTTGTTGTTTTCATCGTATTTCGGAACAAGGCGGGTGACATATCCATGATAGGAGTAGTTGTCCAGATATTTGAGCACACTCACCCTTTTATTGCCTTCCACAACATAGAACCAGTTGAGGTATTCGTAAACCTTTATAGGGTCATTGAGCCCTTCCTGGGTCTGGATGTTATAAACATTCTGCCACTTCATGGCAAACTCGGTATCCTCATCCATAAGGGGCATGAAGTTACGTGCAAAGGATATGCTCCTTAGATATGTATAGGTTCCGCGGATCTTTTTCAGCGGAATATCAACAATTCCCATGTCCACTTCGGATAGGATATCTATATTTTTCAAAACACCGTCTAAAAATGGCAGATAGCCGTTGCGACCCTGCGATATATAGTTGGAATACTCTTTAAGCCCTGATTTTCGGGCATTTATATAGGCAGATAAATCCATAACAGATTTCACTCCTCATGGGTATGCTCTCTTATCACTTCCGTTAGGAGAACATCGGTTGTGAGTATCAACCCCCAGGTCTTGTTGGTTAAATTTTACCAGAGGCATAAAGAAAATGAAAGGCTA
>LFSK01000155.1 GCA_001512555.1 Clostridiaceae bacterium DTU059
ACCTTTTGAAAGCTCATGATGACTGTGGATATAACCGGGTACACAAAAAACATTAAGAACACTATGATAAACGGAGAAATAAAAACATAGGGCGCAATCTTTTGTGAATAGGGTATGGACTTTATCCAGTTCTTAAGCTTCATTGCTCCTTTGCCCCCTCATTTTGCAATCTACAATATTTGTTTATGAAAACATGTCCGAAAGCGCCGTTTTACGGCGCTTTCGGATGGCCGCACTACAGAGGTATGATCAATATTGAATCTTGCTTTCCTCTTCCGCCAGCATAGCCGGAATGTTGACATTCCTCTCGGTATAAGCCCTGGTCAGAACAGAGTTCTTCACCGCATCAAGCGTTGCGGGGAGTGCCTCGGATACATTAATCGAGAGAATCTCGTCCTTAATCGCACTGAGAACCTCAAAGGGATTGGTTACATAATACTCGGTGAATTTGTTAACTGAATTCATCATTTCAGGCAAAGACCATACCTCGGTGCGGATTGGATCAAGATATCCACGAGATCAGGTGCTCCTACCCCTGATTGCAGCGCGATAAGAAGCTTATTATGCATGTCGTCGAAGGGATAGACAGTCGGAATAAAATTGATGGGCCTATCAGGATTTTCCTGATTCCATTTTTCCGCCATCTTTTCATAGAACGCTACATGCAGATCCTGG
>LFSK01000205.1 GCA_001512555.1 Clostridiaceae bacterium DTU059
CAAGCTTTCAGCTCATATCCGAAGGTTGTTTTGTTCAAGACGATATGAATTACCACAGCAATTGCTATTGCAATTATAATGCCTGCATTGGCGCTGGACCCGGGGAAGAGAACATCCAATCCCATCTTGGGCAGCTGTGCACTTCGGGAAACAGGCAGCGACTGATTCTTCAGCTTGTCATAGACAGTTTTCAAAACCAGTTGATTCACAAGATAGATGGCAATATAATTCATCATAATGCAGGAAACCACTTCATTCACATTAAGATATGCTTTTAAAACTCCAGGCAGCAGAGCACAAAGTCCACCCAGCAGCATGGCTGCCAGAGTTGCTGCTATCCAATGTACTCCTTCAGGCAGAAATGTCCACTTAACACCAACATAAACCGCACCGAAAGCACCCATAATAAACTGGCCTGAGGCGCCTATGTTGAACAATCCGGTTTTAAAAGCAAATCCCACTGAAAGGCCGGTCATGAGGAGTGGTGCCGCATAATAGAGCACTTGTCCAAATCCTCTGGCTCCGCCGTAGAACCCACCTGTCAGAATGGTCTTAAAACCAACAAGCACCTGGGAGGGGTTACTGACCAGCATAACGATAAAACCAAAAAACAGCCCAAGCATAATTGACACCAGGGATGCCAATACGGGTAACCCCTTCTCAAAATTAAGCGCTCTTTTTTTATTCATTGTGATTCCCTCCTTTCGCTCCGGCCATGTACAATCCAAGTTCCTGAACGGTTGTTTTTGCAGGATCCAGATCTGCCACAATATTTCCTTTAAACATAACCAGAATTCTGTCACTGACGTTCATAACCTCGTCAAGATCATAGGAAACTAAAAGAACGGCTTTACCTCTATCCCGCTGCTCCACCAGCTGACGGTGAATCTGCTCAATGGCACCAATATCAAGTCCACGTACCGGCTGAACTGCAATCAGAAGCTTGTGGTCACGTTCAATTTCCCTGGCCAATATAACCTTTTGCTGATTTCCGCCCGACATGCTGCGTGTTATAGTATTGCTGCCCTGGCCGCTCCTGATATCGTACTTCTCGATCAGGTCATCAGCGTATTTATATATGTGATTGAACAACATAAATTTCTTTTTCTGAAACTGTTCTGTGTTGTATTCTTTAAGAATCATATTCTCTGCAATGTTATAGTCGAGAACCAGGCCAAATTTATGCCTGTCTTCCGGAATGTAAGATATTCCTCGGGTATTGCGATACTGAATGTTCCTGTTGGTTATATCCTCTCCATCAAGAAAGACAGAACCGCTTTGTGCCCGCATCAGGCCGGTAATGGCCTCGATGGTTTCAGCCTGACCATTCCCGTCTACTCCTGCTATGCAAACTATTTCGCCTTCATTTACCGTGAAGCTTACATCTTTAACCTTGTCCTGTCCGCTTATGCTGTCCTTCACATAAAGATTCTTAACTTCAAGTACAGGCTTGCCGACATTCGCAGGTTTTTTCTGAACAACAAGATCCACTTTGCGGCCCACCATCATCTCTGACATTTCTTCCTTGGTTGTGGTTGCCACATCTATGCATCCGACGCATTTACCTTTGCGAAGTACTGTGCAACGATCTGCCACTGCCTTGATTTCATCCAGCTTATGGGTGATAAACAGGATCGACTTACCCTCTGCGGCAAATCCTTTCATGATCTTCATCAGTTCTTCGATTTCTTGTGGTGTAAGAACAGCGGTAGGTTCATCGAAAATCAGGATATCATTATCCCTGTAAAGCATTTTCAATATTTCCACACGTTGCTGCATCCCCACTGCGATATCATCTACCAGACGATCCAAATCCACTTGGAGTCCATATTTTTCGCTAAGCTCAGTCACTTTCCTGCGAGCTTCATTAAAACGGAGAAATCCGTAACGTACACTCTCAACACCCAGAACGATGTTTTCAAGAACGGTAAAATTTCCAACTAACTTAAAGTGCTGATGAACCATGCCGATCCCATACCGGTTCGCATCGTTGGGGCTCTGTATGTTTACCTCTTTGCCCATTATGCGGATGCTTCCCTTATCAGGTTTGTACATTCCAAACAATACACTCATCAAAGTGGACTTGCCCGCACCGTTTTCTCCAAGCAGAGCGTGGATTTCACCTTTGCGCACCTTGAGAGTGATATCATCATTCGCAATGATACCAGGGAACTCTTTGGTTATATTCAGCATCTCAATGACATAATCACTCATATTTGCATCTCCTGCCCTGTTCTATTTCACTAATTAAACAGTGAGGGAGGGGCAAAAACCCCTTCCCCTCACATTACCGTTCATATAGTCTTTAAATGATTGGGATCATAAGAAGGGATTATTTAATTGCCGATCACCTGAACGGTTACAATGGATATGGGCAGCTCATCAGGTGAATCCACGTCGGTATCAGTCAAAATGCCGCTTGCAATACCATCCGTGTCAGCAACAAGCATTCCATAAATGCTGTCGTAATCACTCTGTGTAAACTTTGTAAAACGAGCATTTTCCATTGCCAGGCCTACGCCGTCAGATGTCACATCCAAAAGTGTAGTTTCGCCGCCCGGGAATTTATCGGTATAGAAAAGATCAAGCATCTGGTATACGGAGTTTTTCAACATTTTCATTGCTGAAGTGATAACTGTTTCTGAGTCAGCAGACTGGTCGGAGTCAACACCGATCACTTTTGTATCGTACTGTTCTGCAGCTGCCATTACAGAGAATCCCACCGGGCCGCCGCAGGAAAAGATAATCTCAGTTCCGCCCTGGTACCAGGAAGCTGCCAATGTCTGGTTTTCAGGTGAAGCCTCAAAGTTACCGACATAGGTATACTTTACTTCGATATCTCCAGGCTGCAGCCCAAGCTCATTGGCGGCATATTCAGCACCCTGAATATAACCGTATCCATACTTTATGACCGCCGGAACGGCCATTCCTCCGATAAAGCCAAGTTTGCGGTATCCTTCTTTTACAGCGGCATAACCTGCCAGAAATCCTGCTTCCTCTTCTGCGTAGGATACTGCGCTGACATTTTTCTCGGTGCGGAATTCTTCATAATTTCCATCCTGAGGGACTCCGTCCAGCAGAACAAAATGAACATCGGGATAGAGATCCTGTGCTTTAAATATCGCAGGCTCAAACACATATCCTGGAGCAACAACTATTTTGGCACCATTTCTGACCGCAAGATCGATAGTATTAAGAAAACCGTCAACGGTATCCTCGGTAGCCTGATAATACTTATGGGTGATGTTGTTTTCAGTTGCATAGGCTACTACACCTTTCCCATGCTCCCTGATTGAAAGATTTGTCATCAATAGTACCGCCCTTGATAATGATCTGCGCGATCTCAAAGGTATTAGTATTAGTGTTATTATCGTATTGGTTTGCGTCAGTAGGGTCAGGCGTAGCTACGCTGCCGGAATTATTTCCACAAGCGGCAAGACCCAGGAGCATTGTCATTGCAAGTACTACACATAGAAACTTCTTCATAATGAATTCTTCCCCCTAACTACTTGTTTTTGTTTTTCATATCGTTTTCATACAGAATGCGAATCGCTTCGCAGCCAACGCGATTCAAATTATCGATGTGATGGTCGCTGTGCTCAATACCTGTCTGAGGATCGAATTTTCCACTCTCACCAGCGACATGGCATACATTATCCAGAACAACCGAAACACCCCCGGCACGAAGCCCCCAGACACGAGCCAAAACAAAGATAACACTGGCTTCCATCTCCGCGGCAACAATATTGA
>LFSK01000123.1 GCA_001512555.1 Clostridiaceae bacterium DTU059
GGCAATCTCCTTTCCCTCCTGTCATTGCGAGGAGCAAAGCGACGTGGCAATCTCATTATACCCACCCAATAACATACTCAAACTGTCATTGCGAGCAGAACGAAGTGAAGCGCGGCAATCTCTTTTGGAGTCAACATAATTAGTCATCTAATAATAGCAAGAATGAAAAAATATGTTATAATATTAACATGTAGTCTACCTTTAAGGAATTGAAATGTTTTGAGACTGCTTATGAGGAATTGAAATTAGTTATTTGAAGTCTACCTATAAGGATTAACCAGTAACTGACACGCAAAATCCCAAGTATGGCTCTTCTGTTGACAAAACCCTCTTCAGGCCTTATTATTATATTTGCATTAATTTGCGGACATGGCGGAATTGGCAGACGCACCAGACTTAGGATCTGGCGGGAAACCGTGGGGGTTCAAGTCCCTTTGTCCGCACCATATAATGATTCAATGAAACCCGCTTCGGAGAGAGGTGGGTTTTGTTGTATCTTATATTTTGTAGGATAAAATGAATACAAATAAAGAATATGGTATAATGCAGTAAGCACTTACAAATGAGAACCTGCCTTTCATAGATAACTTAGGGGGTATTAAACATGAAAAAACCAGTGGCTGTATTTTCTGTATTATTGCTCGTTTTCCTCACAGCTTGCTTCATTAATGATAATAGCCAGCAAACGTCGAAATCCGATCAATCAGGTCAGAAGCCGATTATTAAAACCGTTACAGCCCCCTCTGAAATTGAAGGCCTTGAAATACCGGATGAACCCGTCGAATATTATGACCAGTTTGACTGGTACAAGGAGAATTCTGAATACTTTTTCTCGGGCTTTACCCTTTCGAGAGAATTGATTGACGGGAAGGAATATTACCAGCTTTTGAACGAAAAGAAGGATGTTAAGGTCATTGTTGACAAAGATGGAAACGCCGTGGTCTACCATAACGGAAAATCGATGGAATGCGAGATGAAGGCCTTGTTTGCGGCAACATCGGACTATACGGCAATCCATCTGCTTGACCTTACCGGTGACGGAAAGGACGAGCTGGTAATAGAGAATGGAGGCGGTGGCACCGGCGTTTGGGAGGGCACCAGCGATGTCTATGACCTCGAGACATTCAAAAAATACCAGATCGATAAAGACAGGATCCTGCAGGAACTTGGTTCACGCATAACGGTTGAACCCATGGAAATAGTGAATTCCAACTATCTCAAATGCCGGATAACCGATGATAAAGGTAATGACTATTATGGTTATGTGTGGGTATCGGATGATGATGTATCCAAATACTCATATACCCCCGAGCATTTTACCGGCCATTATTCCATCGGGGTGGGCCAGGAAAGTCAGTGCCTTGTAGTTACAGGCGCCATACCGATCTCGCCCATGCCGGCCTCGTATGTAGGAACCCTGCATTCCACGCTAAAATTCAATCCTGAAACCGAAAGCTTCGAGCTTAGCGATGAACTCATAGTTGAGCCTGACCAGCCGGCGGATGAGGGCTGATATGCCCTAAAATAGCCCTTTAGAGGCAGGCTGGGTACCCTGTAGAAAAAAATACGTAAAAAGAGATGGGCTTCTGCTCCTAAAATCTAGTTAAAAAGCATATTACATTGAAATTACCATTTGTGGTACAATTATATATAGTTCCGGCGGTGGGACGGGTTGTCGGAACTGTATTTTTTTGTATTATCATCATAGTATCAGATCAGGGGGGATTTTCATGTTTAGCATTGATGATTATGTTATTTACAACGCCATGGGAGTATATAAGATTGTTGATATCCGAGTGGAAGAGAATATCAGCGGTGATGAAACCCAGTATTATATTATGGAGCCTGCCTACGGCAACAATCTAACCATCAAAACACCCGTTGACAATAGAAAAGTGATGATGAGAAAGATCCTTTCAAAGGATGAGGTCATGTCGCTTATTGAATCATTGCCGGATCAGGAAACTGTCTGGATAGAAAATGACAGGCAAAGAAGTGAAAGATTTAAAGCTGCACTTAAAACCGGGGACTGTGAAAAATGGGTTAAGCTTATTAAGTCCATCTATCAGAAAAAACAGGAGAAGAAGGCCGCAGGGAAGAAGCTTATGAAAGCTGATGAAGAGATTATGAAAACCGCCGAAAAAAACCTGTGTGAAGAGTTTGCCGTTGCTTTGGACATCTCGCCGGATCAAGTGGTTTCATATATTATGGATCATGTATCTTAGAAAACGGGAAATATATCAGCCCTACTGCATATTTTTTTTGATTATTCACAATTTGGACATATTTTTGCTGTATAATAGGAGAGTCTTATGCATTCAGAAAGCCACAGGAAGGTTTTCTGCGGGCGGGATAATATGTTCGATATCGAAGAGAAGGAGTAAGAAATGGATACTGAGAGAATTGATAAAGAAAAGATGGATGCTGAAATAATGGCGGAAGAAGAAAAAGTGGACACTGAAATAGTGGCCGAAGAAGAAAAAGCTGATAATGAGATAGTAGCGAAAGAAATGGAAACCACCGCCCAGAAACCATCCGGGAAGAGCTTTTTATATGTGGTGCTTGGGATTATCGTGGTTGCAGCCATTGCAGCCGTGCTCATAATTGGTAGGGGTGCCAGTGAAACGGTTGCCAAGGTAGGGGATCAGAAGATAACAAAGGAAGAGCTGTACAACGAGCTAGTTGAGTATTATGGCGCGCAGGTGCTGGATTCCATGATCGTTGAGAAGATTATTGAAATGGAATTGGAGAAGGAAAATGTAACTGTTTCCGATGAGGAACTCCAGGAAGAGATGAACAATGTAATCGAATCCTACGGCGGACTGGATAACGTAATGATGCAGCTTGCCGCGCAGGGTCTGACCATTGAAAATCTCGAACAGGATGTGCTGGCATATTTAAAGACTCTCAAGCTTATCGAGCCCAGGCTTGTAGCCACAGAGGAAGAGGTTGTTGAATTCTTTGAATACAACAAGGCTTATTTTGACCAGCCTGAGCAGGTGGAGGCAAGTCACATCCTTGTGGATGACGAGGAAACTGCCAATGAAGTGAAAAGACAGCTTGACAACGGTGCGGATTTTGCTCAGCTTGCTTCAGAATACTCCAAGGATACAAGCAATGCTCAGAACGGGGGGCAATTGGGATACTTCAGCAGGGGAAGAATGGTAGAAGAATTTGAGGAAGCGGCTTTCTCGATGGATGTTGGAGAAATCAGCGGCCCTGTGAAGACTGATTTTGGTTACCATATTATCAAGGTAACAAACAGGCAGGAAGCCAAAGCGGCAAACCTGGAAGATGCCAGGGAGGAAATTGAGGAAATCATCAAGAGCCAGAAGATCAATACCGAATATGCTTCATGGGTTTCCGAAAAGAAAGCTGAATACAGTATCTACAACAGCCTCGCCGATACAAACTAAACCGGATTTTTGCAGGCATTGAGAATTGTCTGTTAATAATTGCGGCATGACTTCGGGTCATGCCGTTTTTGCTACCATTTACACGGGCGGATCATAGCCTATCAATCCCTGTTCCAGTTCAGACTGATCCATTGTTTGATTAAAATTCCATCGGATCTGCAATAAAAGGTGTCAATTGTTTCATTGCTTTCATCGTACAAGGAACGGGAAACAACCAGGTTTCCCTCCCGGGCCTGCTTGTGGCTTTCAACCATGATGTAGGCAGTATTCTTGTCGGGTTTTATCGTGTCAGGCAGCTTGCCTGGTTGGTACTCTGCTTTGGAAATGATGTTGTTTTCATCATCCATTTGCAGCACTATGACCTTTTTTGGAGGATACATTATGGCAAAGGAGATCTTGACGGAGGTTTGGGATGATTTACTCTTCTGGTTTTCTGTGATGGTTGTGGTTTCCTCAAGGGTCTGGCTATAGAACATGCCCTCGCCATGGTTGCCATCCAGCATTAAGCCGCTGCCCGAAACAGCATATACCCTGCCATCGGAGCTCTGGTAAACAGGGTTCATGTAGAGGGTTATGGTGCTTCTGGCATGGACAGGGGAGAAATAGATGGTGCCTTCAAGGGAGATGCTGTCTTCCTCATCGCCGTAATGAATCTTCGTATGGCCATCGCTTATGCCCTCGTCGGAGCTTGAAACAGTGTAGCTGCCTTCTTCCTCTGAGGCCGGAATCTTTGCGCAAAAATAGGAAAGGCCTTCAACCCCTTCAAAAGCAAGCTCCCTGGTGTCGAATGTGCTTCCTGTTTCAGGGTCGGTATTGGTACGGGTGACGATGTTGGCGTATAAACGTCCCTCATACTTTTTTGTGTCGCCATCGATTGCGATGGAACCGCCCGGTGATATTTTATGGATGTTGTCATTGAAATAGCTTTCTATATCGAAAAGATCCAGATACTCTTTTGTAATAAATACACCGATCAGTTTGTCCCCGCTACGGTTTTCTGCCATATCCTCCCGGGCAAGCTGGCAGCCCGTGGACATCAATAGTATGAAGAAGGCAAGAAACACTGCAAAAATTTTTCTATTCATCATCTTTTTCCTCCAGGTTACCGTCGAATTTTAAAATATCTCCCACATCACAACCAAGAAAGTAGCAAATCCTGTTGATGGTGCTGAAACGAACACCCTTTGCTTTACCGCTGCGAAGTATCGAAAGGTTTGCTTCTGTGATTCCCACAAGTGCACATAATTCTTTTGAGGTCATACCCTTTTTCTTTAGCACCTCTTCAAGGTGTACCCTTATGGCCATAGATTCTTCAGCCTCCTCATATGAACATATCGTTGTCGTCCTTAAGCTGCTTGTTTTCCCTGATGTACTGAGAAAGCAGCAGAGCGGCCAATAAAAAGGCGATGGACAAAATGGGTATCTGTACCACGCTGTTAACCACCCTCAGGTTTTTCATGAAGATAAACTGCAGAAGGTTGAAGCCAGTATTTGAAACAACGATAACAACCAAAGCCCGTCCGCACAGCCGTGAGAGGTTATGGGCCGCACCCACTGAGGCTTCGGAATAACGGTCGGCCTGAAGCTGGGTTAAAAGTCTGAGACCTGCAAACACCACCAATATATCCAATACATAGGGCAGGGTATTTATAATGTACTGGAGTACAAGGAAAGCACAACTTATGCCCAGGGTATGCTCATTTCCTGTGTTGCTGGCACGAAGTGATTCGATGGAATTTAGCAAATCCCGAAAACCCGATCCAAATGCAAGATAAACAAAGAGAATACTGAGGCCATACAGAAGAGCAGCCATATATCGATGAAGCCTTGCGGTGTCTGCGGCCGATAAGTGGCGAAGAATCCTTAGAAGAATATATCCTACTATGACCGACCAGATTATGTTGCCCAAAAGTGCCTTGCCAGGGTCTGGGCCTGCAACCCACAATAAAGGATCATGGAGCATCCCTGGATTTATCATAAGATAGATCACAGGAAATAGCACCACGCTTAATACTATCAGCAGCCAATCTTCAGGATAGAGGCTGCGCTTTTTTGAGAGAAGATACAATACAATTGCAGGGCCAAGACAGATGGCAACATAGAGAAGGATGGCTATGGTATTGCCTGTGCTTCCTGATAAGGACAAGGCCCTTAAACCCAGTGCGGTTTGCTCAAAAGGAAAGGCCATCACCGATATGAAGGCTTTGGGCAGAGTTTCCTGGAAAAGTGACAGCAGTATACAAAGAGCCGCTTCAAATCCAAGGAAGAGAATGAATGCTTTTCGTTTCATAATACCCCTCGATTATTGTTAAACAATAATTTTACTCTTATCATAACACGGGAATTATCGTTTTACAATAATTATCTCGTTGGATTGGATCAATTCTTCTACAGCTTGTCGGAAGGGACGGATTTGTGATAAGCTAAATAATAGTTAAATATTGGGAATGCAAGAATAAAAAGATAGTGCAGTGCTATGTCTGATAGCTTTTGATATAACAAATAGAGTGAGGTTTGTGCCATGGTGGAGAACATTCATAAAGGTCACAGGGAACGGGTTCGGGACCGTTTTATGGAAGAAGGGCTGGACTCCTTCAAGGATCATGAGGTACTGGAACTTTTGCTATTTTACTGTGTAAGGCAGAAGGACACCAACGAGCTTGCTCACAGGATGCTTAAGGAATACGGAACGCTTCACGACCTTCTGGAGGCTCACCCACGGGATATAGCAAGGCGCTGCGGGGTCAGCATCAATACGGCTACCCTCATCTCATTATGTGTGCCCCTGGCACGGCGTTATATGAAAAGAAAGTGGGGGAACAGGCCTGTACTCAATTCCTCGTCCAGGGCGGGAGAATATGCCCTGTCTCTGTTTGCGGGAAGGGTCTATGAGGCCTTCTTCGCCATATGCCTGGATTCTCAGAACAGGGTGAATCATGCCGCCCTGGTTCATGAAGGAACAATAAATGAGGCTCCGGTCTATCCCAGGATCATCGTTGAAACCGCCCTGCGGCATAAGGCGAACAGTGTCATCCTGGCACACAACCATCCGGGAGGAAGCCTAAAACCATCTGTTGCCGATATAGAGGTGACCAAGAAGATATATTCTGCCTTACTTCCCATATCCATTCGTGTGGTAGACCATATCATCATAGCCGGGGAGCGGTATACAAGCTTTGCGGAGCAGGGAATCATGGATTCTATCTCTCTTCAGTTATAATTTCATATTGGGCAAATTGCTGAAAAAAAATAAAATCATATTGGGTCGGTGAAAAATGATTTATGAAAATTTTTGTCGTTGAAATAGGCAGAAATTAAACAATTGCCGAAACCCTCATCTCAAGCCGTTTGTTGTGTATTATCACAACAGCGTCAAAACACAATATGTCGTATTATTGTCATGACAACTAAACAAAATATAGATCCGTGTCGATATTTTTAATGAGCCTGAAACCCTTGGGGCATAAGGTTTCCGTCATTTTGCACAAAAAACTGGTCTAAAACCCGATTGACACTATATGTTGTGTATGATAAACTGTAGGCGATCAAAATATTGATTTTCTGGCAGAATCAAATCTGATGCTGCCAATGCTAAAGCAGGAGGCAATCGGCATGATTGAGAAGATACGCAAGAGAGACGGACGCGTCGAGAAATTTGCTCCCGAAAAAATTACATCTGCCATATACAAGGCAGCAGTGGCCTGTGGAGGAAGTGATTTTGATCTCGCCCAACGCCTTAGCGACAAGGTTGTTGAGCTGGCTCAAGTGAGGTACGAGGGAAAAATCCCCGAGGTCGAGCAAATACAGGATCTCGTGGAATATGTACTCATTGAGAACGGTCATGCTAAAACAGCTAAAGCTTATATCCTCTACCGTGAAAAACGAAAGAGTGCCAGAGAGATGAACGCCCTTATAGGCGCTACCATCAATATGTTCGCCGATTATCTGGGCGATAAGGACTGGAAGATACAAGAGAATGCCAATACCCAAAAGAGTATTAACGGACTTAATAATTACGTAAGAGAAGCCTTTACCAAGTCGTACTGGCTTCATGAGGTCTATCCAACAGAGGTGCGGGAAGCCCATGAAAGTGGAGACTGTCATATCCACGATCTGGGCTTCTTCGGCGCCTACTGTGCCGGTTGGGACCTAAGGCAGCTGTTGCTGGATGGTTTTGGCGGTGTGCCCGGAAAGGTGGAAAGCAAGCCTGCAAAACACTTAAGAAGCTTTTTAGGACAGATCGTTAACTCAACCTTCACAACCCAGGGGGAGCTGGCAGGTGCTCAGGCATGGTCAAGCTTTGATACCTATTGCGCACCCTTTATCCGGTACGACAACTTAAGCTACGAGCAGGTAAAACAGTGTATCCAGGAGTTTATCTTCAACATCAATGTTCCAACCCGAGTTGGTTTTCAATGCCCCTTTTCAAACCTGACCTTTGATATTAAGGTTCCCAAAACACTGAAAGATGAGCCTGTTATAATCGGAGGGCAGTATACAAACGATAAGTACGGTGATTTCCAGAAGGAGATGGATATTCTGAACCAGGCGTTTTGCGAGGTTATGCTGGAAGGCGATGCCAAGGGCAGAGTATTCACATTTCCGATCCCGACCCTGAATATTACGAGGGACTTTGATTGGGATAGCCCGGCTGTTGAGGGCTTTATGAAGATCACCTGCAAGTATGGCATACCCTATTTTGCCAATTATGTGAATTCCGATTTATCGCCTGAGGATGCAGTTTCCATGTGCTGTAGACTGCGTTTGGACACCAGTGAACTTCGTAAGAGGGGGGGAGGGTTGTTCGGCAGCAATCCAATGACCGGCTCCATCGGAGTTTTCACTATCAATCTGCCGAGAATAGGTTACCTTAGTTCTACCAAGGAAGAATTCAAAGAACGTCTCTACAACATAGCTAAGATAGGTAAGACCTCCCTTGAAATCAAAAGAAAAATTGTTGAGCAACAATCTGAAAAGGGGCTTTATCCTTATTCCTGCCACTACCTGAGAGACATTAAAATGAGAACAGGAAGTTTCTGGTACAACCATTTCTCAACCATAGGCATAATCGGTATGAATGAGGCCATGCTCAATTTCCTCGGCAAGGATATCACAACCCCCGAGGGACAGGAGTTTGCCATAGAGATCATGCATTTTCTCAGAGAGGTAATGATTGAATTCCAAAAGGAAACCGGAAACTTCTATAACCTTGAGGCCACTCCCGCAGAGGGCGCATCATACAGACTTGCAAGGCTGGATAAGCAGCGTTATCCCGATATCATTGCTGCAGGCAATGGTGTGAGCTACTACACCAATTCCTCTCAGTTGCCTGTTGGATTTACCGACGATATATTTGAATGCCTCGAGCTTCAGGATGAGCTTCAGTCGCTGTATACCGGGGGAACCGTACAGCATCTGTATCTGGGGGAAAGCATAAGCGAGGTAAGTGTCTGCAAAAACCTGATCAAGAGGGTATTTGAGCAGTATAAGATGCCCTATATCTCTATCACACCCACATTCTCCATATGCAACACCCATGGCTACATTTCCGGGGAGTATTTCACATGTCCTGAATGCGGAGATACAACCGAGGTATGGTCGAGAGTAACCGGCTATTTGAGGCCAGTTGCCAATTACAACAAGGGTAAGAAAGAAGAATACATCACAAGGAAAAAATTCGTGATCAAGTCACAGGTATCCTGACTTTAAAAAGCCGCCGGGGGGCAGCATACTACTTGAGAAGGCAGGTATCACTTTTACATGAGAATTGCTGGATTACAAAAGAATTCCTTGGTTGATTACCCGGAAAAGCTTTCAGCTGTTGTCTTTACACAGGGCTGTAATATGAACTGCGGCTATTGCCATAACCGCTGTCTTATCGGTTATGAGCAAAACGGGGGGCTTTCTTCAGAGGATGTTTTTGCATTCCTTGGGAGGAGGCGGGGGCTATTGGATGCCGTGGTCATATCAGGGGGGGAGCCCACATTACAGCGGGATCTGGCCCGGTTTATCCGGCGTGTCAAGGATATGGGGTTTCTTATAAAGCTGGATACCAACGGTACCAACCCTGACCTGTTAGAGTCTTTGATTGAGCAGGGTATGCTGGACTATGTGGCAATGGATATCAAAGCTCCTTTCTGTAAGTATCGTCAGGTCTGCTGTTCGCCGGTTAACACCGAAAGGCTTGAAAGAAGCATCGAGATTCTTCAAAGGGGTGGGGTGGAATACGAGTTTCGCACCACCTATACCCCCCAGTTGGATCAGGAAGATCTTTTGGACATTGCGGCCAGCATTAAGGGTGCAAAAAAGTATGTTGTCCAGCAATACCGGGAGGTTGATCCCACAAGCGGGGAATATACCGGGCGCGCTGAAAAAAGAAGCCTGTACAAATCAATTTGGTCCGACATCTCGAGAAATGTAGCTAACATACAGTTCAGAGGCGATTTCATATTGGTGTGATATGGAATCTTTAAGCCTTGCCTTGCAACAGTCAAATAACCTGTACATCCCTATATAATGACCCCAAGCCGGTGCATAACCGGCTTTATTACTTATATTACATACACAAGGGACAACCCCCCTTCATAAACTGTATTATCAGGCCACCTGAAGGGGAGGGGAAGGCTTTGCTCAGAAAAAAGTTCTCTATCATTGGCGGAGATATGCGCAATGTCTACCTTGCCGACCTCTTGAAAAAGGACTACCAGTATGTAGAGATATATGGGTTCGAGAGGAGCGGTAAGCCATGGGCATTAAAGGATACACCGCTTGATTTTGTTTTGGAGGGCTCCCGTGTGGTGGTCGGGGGGATTCCTCTATTAAAAGATAATGGCTTTCTTAACATGCCCTTATCAAAAGAGAAGCTGTGTTTTAGTGAACTCCTTGAAAAAATCCCAGAGGGCGCTCATCTTATTGCCGGGAAGATAAACGATGCGGTAAGGAAACAGCTGGAGCAGAAAAAGGTGAAATGTACCGACCTGCTGGATCGGGAGGAGATGGCAGTGCTAAATGCTGTTCCCACTGCTGAGGGAGCGGTTGGAATCCTTTTGCAGGAAATGCCTAAAACCTTGTTGGGAAGCCGTATTCTTGTTGTGGGATACGGCAGGATCGGGAAGAATTTGACGAAACTGCTCCATGGCTTTGGGGCAGAGGTCTGGGCTGCAGCCAGAAAATATTCTGATATCGCCTGGATTGAAGCCCAAGGATTCAAGCCCGTGCCCATGCACCAGTTGGCACGTTATGTTTCGGACATGGATGCCATCGTCAATACGGTACCTGTTCCCATCATAACTAGGGACATCCTGGAGAAGATACGCACGAACTGCTTTTTGCTTGATCTGGCTTCATCACCGGGCGGGGTTGATTTTAAAGGGGCAGAAGCATACGGCATAAAGGTCAGATGGGCTCTTTCCCTTCCTGGAAAGGTTGCTCCCCTGACCGCAGGAGATATCATCAGGCGTACGATCTACAACATCCTTGAGGAAGAGGGGGTGTTCTGTCATGACTCTTAGCGGAAAAAACATAGGCTTTGCGGTAACGGGATCTTTTTGTACAATCTCAGAGGCGATCATTGAGCTTGAAAGGCTTGCCTTCCTCGGTGTCGAGGTTTATCCAATACTGTCAACTGCGGTGGCCACAACCAATACCCGGTTTGGCCGGGCTGATGATTTTAGAAGGCGTATTGAGATGGTCACCGGCAAGGATTGTATTGACACCATAACCGATGCTGAGCCTATAGGACCCAAGAAGATGCTGGATTTGATTGTGGTTGCGCCCTGCACTGGCAATACCCTCAGCAAGATTGCCAACGGCATCACAGATACACCTGTTACAATGGCAGTGAAAGCCAGTTTAAGAAATCAGAAGCCTGTTGTTTTGGCCATAGCCACAAACGATGGGCTTGGAGCAAATGGAAAGAATATTGGAACACTTCTTAACACTAAAAACGTATTTTTTGTCCCTTTCGGGCAGGACGACCCTGAAAAGAAGAATAATTCTTTGATAGCCAGGTTCGGACTGATTGTGCCCACCATTGAGCTCGCCCTGGAAGGAAAGCAAATCCAGCCGGTGTTGGTGTGAGAGTGCCGCCTACCACCTGTCAGAAATTTTCTTGACAAGCATAAAGCATTCATGCCATACTGTATTAACATCCCTGTTGCCTGCGACAGGGTTTTTATTTTCATTTATGTATGGGTGCAGGATACACGCGATCTGGAGGATATTTATGAAGGTACTTGACCTTAAAGATAAAAGATTCTGGCATCTCATGATTTCCATCGGACTTCCCATAGCCTTGCAAAACCTGATTTTCAACGGGCTCAACATGGTGGACAATATCCTGATCGGGGGTCTTGGAGAGGCCAATATCGCTGCCGTGGGCATAGCAAACAAGCTGAGCTTTGTCTTTAACCTGTTCTTATTCGGGGTCAACAGCGGTGCAAATATATTCAGTGCCCAGTTCTGGGGAAAGAAAGACCTTCAGGGTGTACGTAAGGTTCTGGGACTGAGCCTTTTTATAGGAATGATAGTATCTGTTCCCTTTATGCTGATTGGGGTTTTGATTCCCGAGCGGGTTATCGGATTCTTTTCCCAGGATCCGCTGGTTATAAGCCAGGGTGCTGCCTACCTCAGGATAGCTGCTCTCTCCTTTCCTATAAGTGCGATTACCTCATCCTACGGCATGCAGTCAAGGGGTGTGGGACGCACGAAGATTCCGTTGCTTTCCAGTGCTTCAGCACTTGTTTTTAACTCAATATTCACATACCTTCTTATTTACGGAAAAATGGGAATGCCAAAGATGGGTATTGCAGGTGCAGCCCTGGCTACATTGGTAGCACGTGCTATTGAATGCGGACTGTTAGTGGGAATGATATATAAGAACAAGTTTGAACTGGCTGCAAGGTTCTCTGAATTCAGAGGTTATACGGCTCAATTCTTAAAACGTTTTGCAAAGTCTGTATCACCCGTTATTATCAATGAAGTGTTATGGGCGCTTGGAGTGACCGGATACACCTATTTTTACGGCAAATTGGGTACCGAGGCGGTGGCTACTGTCCAGATTCTTGACGTGGTCAGCAGCATATTCTTCTCATTGTTTGCTGGTATGGGTAACGCCTGCGGAGCCATTATCGGAAATCTGATAGGAGCTGGGGAGGACGAAAGGGCAAGGGTCTATGCGAAACGCTCAGTGGTTGTGGGAATGGGCCTT
>LFSK01000126.1 GCA_001512555.1 Clostridiaceae bacterium DTU059
GCTGGGTACTGTAATAGCAGTGGCAGGCCTTCTCTACTTCAGCGTTATAGGGCCTATCCTCTTTGGCGGGCTTAAGGTTCTCAAGCCCAATGAGGCTTACGTCCTTACCCTTTTTGGAAGATACTACGGTACCCTGAGAGGAGCGGGATTCTACTTTGTTAATCCCTTTGTCTCAGCCTTCAATCCGGCAGCTCCCGCTACATCAACAGGAAAGCTTGGAACGGCTGAAAGCGTATCTGCCATCACAAAAGGGTCCATCGGCGAGGCCGCAGTTGCATTGAACACCTACAGATCCGGAAGGAAAAAAATATCTCTCAAGGCCATGACCTTGAACAACGACAAGCAAAAGATAAACGATCAGCTGGGAAATCCTATCATAATCGGCATTGTAGTAGTATGGAGAGTCGTCAATACGGCAAAGGCAGTATTCAATGTTGATAACTATACCGAGTATCTGTCCATCCAGGCCGATTCAGCCCTTCGAGATATCGTCAGGCTTTATCCCTACGACACCTCCCTTGACGACAATAATGAGAAATCCCTTCGCGGAAGCAGCCAGGAGGTTGCCGACAGAATAAAGGCTGAGCTGCAATCCAAGGTAGAAATAGCCGGATTGGAGATTCTGGAGACACGCATCACCCATCTGGCTTATGCCCCTGAAATTGCGGCAGCTATGCTCCAGCGCCAGCAAGCAACAGCCATCATCGATGCAAGGCAAATGATTGTAGAAGGCGCTGTTGGAATGGTGGAAATGGCTCTGTCCAAGCTTAACGAAAACAATATAGTTGATCTGGACGAAGAACGCAAAGCAGCAATGGTAAGCAACCTATTGGTTGTACTCTGCGGAAACCGTGATGCCCAACCCGTTGTAAACAGCGGATCATTGTATTAGTTTTTGCGCTCTTATCTGAAAGGATATGGTGATTATTGGAGAACAAGGATAATAAGAAAAAACAGCTGCTGCTCCGGCTGTCACCGTCCCTTTGGAAAGAACTGGCGGCCTGGGCTGCAGATGATTTCAGATCCATTAACGGACAAATTGAATATTTGTTGACCGAGTGCGTCAAGCAGCGAAGAAAATCCAGGGAAAAAACTAAGGAATAGGATCCATGTCGGAGAATTCAACTCTTGCGATCGAAAGCAGCCTGTTGTCATCCTTCATGGATTCTATTCCAGCCTGGCTCAGTTCGGTGTTTCTCAAAGCCGGAAGAAACACCGAAAAATTACTTCCCTGCCCTACCCTGCTTTTTGCGATCATGGCGCCTCCAAGAAACTCGGTGAATTTCTTGGCCAGATATAAACCGATTCCAACACCTTCTGCCTGCCTTGTGAAAGAGCTATCCACCTGGACAAAACGGTCAAAGATGCACTCCATCTTCTCGCTGGGTATACCCATACCCTCATCCCTTACTTCTATGCAAATCATACGACTTCCGTGCCTCTTCTTCATGGACAATCCAACAATAACAGACTTGCCTTCAGAGGTAAACTTGATGGCGTTCGACAGAAGATTCAGGAGGATCCGTTCATATTTTTCCTGATCAACTCTAATAATCTTCTGCTTTATACTGGAATTAAACTCCAGGATAATGTTTTTCTGCTTTGCAAAAACCTCAGCCGACCTGGTAATATCCCTGGTCAGAGCCACTATATCGATGTCTTTCCAGTTAAGGCTGAGCTCGCCTGAATTGATTCGCGTAATATCCAGCAGATTGTTAACCAACCTTAACTGGCGAAGCGAATTCTGCCTGATCTTACTGATGAATCCCCTGGCTTTTTCGGTCAATTCACTGCCGCAGGTATGCTCCATGGTCTGGATCGCAGAAAAGATGACGGC
Source organism: Clostridiaceae bacterium DTU059 (assembly GCA_001512555.1). Lineage (GTDB taxonomy): Bacteria > Bacillota > Clostridia > DSM-8532 > DSM-8532 > Thermoclostridium_A. Next base: position 1,838 of record LFSK01000126.1, read on the forward strand.
AAGGGGAGTTTTGAATTCATGAGAAATGATCGATAAAAACTCATCCTTTATTTCAATGGATCTTTTAAGAGCATCTATCCGTTCGCGTTCGGATTTCAGTATCTGCTGATGCTGTTGGTTCATAGCACGTTCAGTTCTGACCCTGTTTATAGCGATAGCCATCAGGTCGGATACAGCCTTCATCAATGCAAGATCATCCTTGCTGAAGGTATCTTTCTTCCTGCTTGCAAAGGCAAGGGTTCCAACAACCCTGCCCTTCTCAATCAAAGGATGGCATGCATAAGCCCGGATCCCGTCCATTCTGACACATTCTGTATCGAGATCAGTTGAATTCTGGATATTTTCAGCTATCACCCTGGTTTTGTCCCGGGCGGTAAGTCCACATAATGGGGCACCGATATCCAGCCATTCCAATTTCTTTTTTGCCTGATCATCAAGACCCCAACAGGCATTCATCTTCAATTTATTCTTCTTTTCGTCCACCAGATAATTGATGAATACCTGACAATCCAAATAATCATTAACCTTCAGGCACAGTTTTTTAATAATACTCTGGGGCCTGTTGCTGGTATGGAGTTTTTCCGCCACTTCATAGAGCAGATCAGCTTTTCTTCTGTATCTGACGGCTTCCTTTTCGGCATACTTGTATTTCGTTGTGTTCTCCCAATACACAATTATTCCCGAAGCTGATGGATGAACACTGCAGCTGAAATGCTGACCGCGATCAGAACAGTAATACTCAAAATTTGAGGACTTGCGCTTTTGCATAGTCCTGTGAAGATGCTCCTCTATTTCGGTATTGTTTACGAATTCCATGCAGTCCCATACAACCCGACCTAGCAGGCTCTCCGGTTCATAGCCCAGATCCAGTGCAGCCTTATGATTGATATATGTAAATCGCCAGTCCTGGTCCAACGTAACCAATCCCAGACTGATACTCTCTAATATATTGATGATGTCTTTCCCGGAATAGCCTGTTTGCTCAAAAAAGCCTTTGTTCATTTCGGTGACAACAGATGATTGGCGGGGAAAAAAAGAATGGGGGCTGTATTTATCGGGATTTTTGCATTTCATGAGCTTTCCCTCTAAATTCTTCTTGCATTGATATATTTTTATTGATCAGTATTAAAGTTTATAGCATGTTTTCCCAATTTGTCAAGCATAATCTCAGATACTAGTATATTTTGTCTAAGATTCAAAAAGACTGCCCTTGATGGCAGTCTTTTTGTTCAGAAATACCAGATTATTGCTGCTTATGTACGAATGATATTACTGAGCTTCGAGACGGAAATCCTTTTCCAGCCCCTTAACGATGTTGCCCGAAAAATCGGTCAGCTGGGATACCTTCAATGTGTACGGAGTATCATAATCCAGTGAATCAAATTTAAGTATCAGGGTTTTTGCATCACTGTAAATCACACTGATAGGTACTTTTTTAATGCTGATAAAGCTGTGGCTGTACTCCAGGGTAAAATTGGCGGGAAGCAGATTGTCGGCGCTAAAGATTACCTCCTGTGAAAGAGTGAGCTTAACCGCATCTGTGGATATGGCTACAGCTTCCTCAATCTTATTGGCATCCCGGCTTTTATTGGTTCCGGAGAACCGCTCCCTTGTTGATTCAATTCCGTTTCCAAGATAGTCCTTAACACTGTCGCTGTCAATTCTAACTGTATAGTCGTTTTGTTTCTGGAGCCTGTCGCCATAAGCCAGGTACAGCTTTACCTTATACCGGTTGAGTGGGTCAAAGTAGACCTTTTCCGGACGTACACCGGAAGAGGAACCATAGCGGGTGATGGAATAATTACCTGCATCCGCTGCTGTTTCACCATCCAGCGGCTTGTTAAAGGTAAGCTCAATGGTCTGATTATCCAGAGCGGTAACCCTGTTCAATTTGAACTTGGTGGTTGAGCCATAATCGGCCTTGAAAGTATATATCTTCTCTGTAATGAATTCCTGCTTGGTGATATCATTGAGATTGTTGATGGTAAGGTGATACATACTATTCTTACTCATCTCTTCACCCAGGTTGAGATAGAGGGCGCGACCATTAATGTCGATTGTTGTGCTGCTTATGGGAAGAGGATTATTATCCGCATCGGTCAGATAGAAGTTGAATATCTGCCTCGCCAGAAATGGGTTGATTTCCTTGCTGAAGTTCAAAAGCAGTGTGCTCTTGTCCACAGCTACAAGCTCAACCAAATCGAATTTGGAATTCTTATCTTCCATGGCAACAAACTTCATGCTGTCGCCTGCTCCATCGTTGAGTCTGACACCGTAGGCACTCACCATGTCTCCGTCTATTGACAGGGTATATACTTCGCCTTCCTCAAGCAGATCACTGTCAAGGCTCAATAAAACCCCATTATTGTCGGAATTCAGAACACCGGCCCTTATCCTGCCCTGTCTGCCATCAGCAATAACACGGCTGTCCTGTGTAAGGGTATAGTACAGGCATATTTCACTATTCATGGAAAGGGGATGGGTGAAAAAGACCCTCAGGCTTCTCTGGTTAACTGGTTCAATCCTGCTGATGCGGAAGAAGTCGGAGGATACTTCCTGTACCTCAAAGCCCTTAAACTTCTCCATGAGCCTGTTTGTGAGGTTGCCCTGCCTGTCCTTTACATCGTGCAGTTCGATGATATATTCCTTTCCTTCTTCCAGAGGATCGGTTCTGACAACGACAATATCACCCTCTATGGATTCAACACTGCATGTGATGTCATCGTGTGCATCAGAATAGATCAGAACACCGCCAACCGATGTAACAGGCTCGTTGAGGGTTACCTGTATCTTGTTCAGGTCAAGGCTTTCCACACTCATGACAGCTGTAGAAACCGTATCAACTATCAGACCCATTGCCATAGCCTGAAGTCGGGTTACAACCCCCTCATCGATCATCTTTTGCAGAAGAATCTGATCTTTTTCCTTACATTCCAGGGTAAGAGCCTTGTAAAGGATTTCCACTGCGCTGCCGCGGGTGGATATCTGGTCAGCATTAGCCCTGTTGATATATTCTGTAAGAGAGAGCAGGCCAACTTCCCTTGCCTTATCGTAGACGGTATCCAGAGTAAAATCGGTACCCATACTGTAATCCAGAGCCACGAGAACAAGTCCGATGAATTCTTTATCAGATATGAAATCAAGGGGGTTGAATTGTGAAGATGTTTCCAGAATGAATCCGTTCTGGTAACAATACCCGACGAAAGGCGCATACCATTCTGTGGAAGGTACATCGGTATAAGGGGTGCTGCTGTATTGAGCTTTATTCTGGTTGACATAATCCCCTTTACCAATAAGGCGAACTATGAATGTAACTGCTTCGTTCCTTCTGAGCTGATTTTCCAGATAATACTCTCCGTTGACTCCGCTGATGATCTTCAGATTGCTTAATACAACTGCCTTTTCCTGTGTGGTTTTTTCCGCTGTTTGTGCGGCTGCCGGAACCGCGGATGCCAGTATCATTACAAAAATGAGCACAATAACCGGTAATTTTTTTACAACTCTCATCATTCGTACGCCCCTTTACTTGAAATCTATACCTATTTTATCATAATAAACGGAAGTAATATATAGATTTTCTGCAAATTTTGACAATCAATTCGGCAATCAAGCCTTCCAATTACGAACCTATAAGGAGCGGACGCAAGGAAGCTGTCCCGGTCCGCCCCTTTCCCTGTTAGAGCACCGCACCTATAGGGCTGCGCCTCTTATTCCATGAGCATCTCCACAAGGCTTAGGAACTCTGCCTTGTATGGGTCGGTTTTTACCGAGGGCAGGCCGACAATTCTGCCATAGATGTTTTCATAGCTCCCATTGCCTTTGAACTGGGAATCTCTCATCAGCATGCCGAATTCAGCAACTCCGGAGGCAAAATCAAAGGATTCCGAGGTGATTTGGCTTTCCTGTGAACTGTCAACTGCAAGGCTTAGAAGTTTGCTCTGATCCTGATCAGGATCCTTATAGCGGATCTTGATATTCAGCCATTCATCACTTTCCACAACCTGGGATTGCTGATACTTCAAATCGGTGCTGCCCACCTCCGCCGGTGAATCCGCAGGTATGATCTCATACAGAGCTGTTACGCGATGTCCTGCCCCCATCTCACCAGCATCTTTGGTATCATCGTCGAAATCCTCGTCGTTGAGCATTCTGTTCTCGTAACCCACCAGACGATACCCTTTAACCTTGGCAGGATTGAACTCCACCTGGAGCTTCACATCCTTGGCTATGGTCAGAAGTGTACCTCCCATTTCCTCCACCAGCACTTTCCTGGCCTCCAGTATGGTATCTATGTAGGCATAGTTACCATTTCCGTTGTCCGCCAGGGCTTCCATCTTATTATCCTTGATATTGCCCGTTCCAAACCCAAGAACCGAGAGGAAAATTCCTTTATCGCGCTCTTTTTCTATGAGACGGATGAGTTCCCCTTCGCTGGATACTCCCACATTAAAATCACCGTCGGTAGCCAGTATCACCCGATTATTGCCATCTTTTATAAAGTTTTTACGGGCTATCTGGTAGGCGGTCTTAATCCCCTTTGATCCTGCGGTGGAACCTCCGGCCTCCAGATCCTGAATAGCCTGTGAGATGGCCAGTTTCTCATCGCCAGTGGCTCCTTCCAGCACAACACTATCACTGCCTGCGTAGGTTACAATGGATATACGGTCATATGGGCGCAGGTTTTCAATTAACAGGAGGAAGGCTTCCTTGACCAGCGGCAGCTTGTTCTCAGACAGCATGGATCCTGAAACGTCTATCAGGAAGACCAGATTGGAGGGTGGTATATCTCCCATGTCGACCTCCCTGCCCTTCAAGCCAATCAAGAGGAGCTTGTTCTCCTCGTTCCAGGGACAGATGCCAAGCTCGGTGGTAACCGAAAAGGGAACATCACCGGTGGGCTTTGGATAATCATAATCAAAGTAGTTAATCATCTCTTCAATGCGTACCGCATCAGGGGGAACATAGCCACCGTTCATAAGGTATCTTCTCACATTGGCATAGGAGGCAGTGTCCACATCAATAGAAAAGGTTGATAAAGGCGCTGACAGAGGAGAGACAAACCCCCTCTCAACGATTGCATTGTACTCTTCGGTGTTGAACTCAGGAAGGCTTTCATAGTCCACACCTATTTCTGCCGAAAAGCCATCTGAGTATTTTAGACCAGACATGCCTTCTTCTCCGGAAAGCACAGAATCGGTAGCGGTATATTTGGCCGGCGCTGAAGATGGCATGGCAGCCGATGGGGTTCCTTTTTTCCCCGACCCGCAGGATACAAACAGCAGTGCCATCATAAGAATTGCAGGAATGATTGAAGTTATTTTTCTCTTTGATTTTCTCTTTAACATGATTAATTCCTCCTTTCATTTCTATACTATTAGACTGGAGGAATTTTCATATGGTTCGTTTTTTGCTAATAATTATGAATTTAACAGACCGGACACTTTCCGCTTCAGGGTTTCCATATCTCCATGGTTATCAATGACCACATCGGCCAGCTTGATATAATCCTCCTGGGGAAGCTGTGACCGGATCCGGCTTTCTGCATCCGCCCGCTCCATTTTGCTGCGGCTCATGACCCGTCTGATTCTTTCCTCATCAGGGCACACCACCACCCACACGGTATCTGCAATATCCAAAAACCCTTCACGAACCGGAATGGGAACATCCAAAACCACAATACCGTCGTATCCCGCCTCCTCGAGGCTCTTAATCCTCTCTTTCATTTCATGTATAACCCGGGCATGGATGATTTTCTCAAGCTTTCTGCGCTTTTTTTCGGAGTTGAAAACCTTACGGCCAAGTTTTTTCCGGTCAATGGTATCGTCCGGAAGCAGAATCTCCCGGCCGAAGTGTTCAACAATTTCCTTCCAGGCCGGTTCCCCCGGCTGGGTTACAATTCTGGAAATATGGTCTGCATCAATAACCTCAGCTCCCATCTCCTTGAGGATGGCCGAAACGGTTGATTTTCCGGCTCCAATGCCGCCGGTTACTCCTATTATTTTCATGATAACCTCCCTGTCACCGGAACTGCCGGATTGTTGTATTACATGACAATTCACCACATACCTGTCACTTACGGGAGAACACCTTGCGAACGCCCATGACCGGGCTCATTTTGCTTCATACCAGTTACGACCCACTGAGATGTCCACAGTGAGCGGTACCGAAAGTGCAACCGCTTCTTCCATACCGACACGCATGATGCTTTTGACCTCTTCCAGTTCTTCCTGCCAGGTTTCCACAAGAAGCTCATCATGCACCTGCAATATCAGGCGGGATTTCAGTTTTCTCTTCTTAAGCTCCCTCCAGACCCTGACCATGGCTATCTTGATGATATCGGCCGCACTGCCCTGGATGGGCGTGTTCATGGCAACCCGTTTGCCAAAGGATCTCACGGCAAAATTGGAGGACTTGAGTTCAGGTATATGCCTGATCCTGTGAAACAGGGTTTCCACATAACCCTTTTCCTGACCATTCTTCACAGTATCATCCATATATTCTCTGACCTTGGGGTAGGTATCCAGGTATCCTTCAATATAGCGAGCAGCCTCTTTTCTTGAGACATTGATGTCCTTTGCCAGGCTGAAGTCGCTTATTCCATAAACAATACCGAAATTAACCGCCTTGGCGCTGCGGCGCATATCAGGGGTTACCTGATCAATTGGCACACTGAAAACCTGTGATGCGGTGAGCGTGTGGATATCAATACCTTCAAGAAAGGCTCTCTTCAGGGTTTCATCCCCGGTGATATGGGCCAGAACGCGAAGCTCTATCTGGGAGTAATCTGCATCCACCAGCATATAGCCCTCCTCCGGTATGAAGGCTTTTCTAATCTCGCGCCCCAGTTCTGTGCGAACGGGAATATTCTGAAGATTTGGTTCGGTGCTGCTGATCCTGCCGGTGGCGGTAACGGTCTGGTTGAAGCTGGAATGAATCCTCCCGGTCACCGGATGTATAACCTTTACCAGCCCCTCTGCATAGGTGGATCTGAGCTTGGTGAGCTGGCGGTACTCAAGAATGCATGGTATGATCTCATGCTTGTCCTCCAGAGACTCCAGTACCTCCGCATTGGTGGAATAGCCTGTTTTGGTTTTCTTGACCGGCTTCAGCCCAATCTTCTCAAACAGGATTACGCCCAACTGCTTTGGAGAATTGATGTTGAATTCCTCGCAGGCCAGCATGTAAATGGTCTGTTCCAGGGATTTGATGCGCCTGTCCAGTTTGTCTCCAAATTCCTCCAGGGCATCCTTATCCACTTTGAAGCCATAATACTCCATGCTTCCCAACACCAGGGTAAGTGGCAGTTCTACATCATGGTACAGGATGTGCATATCGCTCTCGTCAAGCCTTTGGCTCTGTTTTTCATAAATAGGTTTGAAAAGCGAAGCCACCTTCCCGGCAGCACATACCAGATCTTCATGGGGAAGATCTGAAAAGCGCTGCTTACCCATACCCTTAAAGGCGTCCGGAAGATCCGGATCCTGATTCAGATGCTGCAGAGCCAGCCTGTCGATGCTGTAGGAGCTTGCCTGAGCATCCAGAAGGTACTCTGCGATCATAAGGTCAAACAGGCCGCATTCAAGATCCAATCCATAACTGAGTATCCATGTATAGAAAGATTTAACGTCGTGGCAGATCAATTTAAGATCCCGGTTCATAAAGACGGGTGACAATATCCTGGCTATATCAGGTTCTCCGAGCTCTTCTCCGGCCTTGATAAAATAATACTGCTCACTGCTTCCAATCACCAGAGCGGTCATGGTTCCGCCAATCCGGCCGGTTTGTTCGATCATGGCATATAAAACCAGTTCTTTTTCTCTGTTCAGCCGGGAAACAATTCTCTGTAGTTCTTCTTCAGATATTATCCCGGTCATATGGCAGGGGGCTGTTTCCTCCGCTGTTTCGGGTTTTGAGGGCTGGTCGAGGCCCATACGCCTGATCAGACTGTTGAACTCAAGAGCCTGGAACAGCTGATACAGAGCATCTCTGTCCATATCCTGCCATTTTAAGGATTCGATATCCGACATATCCTCATCTGTTCTTATGATGGTTGCAAGTTTTTTGGACAGAAAAGCCGATTCCTTTCCTTCCTCCAAAAGCTTCCTGAGCCTGTCCTTCGATATGTCCTCCAGATGATGGTACAGATTTTCAATGGTTTCATATTCTTTAATGAGCTGGGTGGCGGTCTTCTCCCCCACCCCGGGTACACCCTTTATATTATCCGATGCATCTCCCATAAGAGCCTTCACATCGATGAGGCTATCGGGCTCCACCCCGTACTTTTCCCTTACAAGCTCCGGATTGAACCGGGTTGTTTCGGTCTTCCCCCTGCTGGTGGAAGGTATAATAACTGTGGTCTTTTCGCTGACAAGCTGCAGGGCATCCCTGTCCCCTGTGAGGATGGAAACATCCATGCCCTTTTCTTCGGCGATCTTTGAATAGATACCGATGATGTCGTCGGCTTCCAGCCCCTCCTTTTCCAGAATGGCTATTCTCATGGCCTTCAGCACATCCTTGACGATGGGAAGCTGTCTGGCCAGATCATGGGGCATTGGCTTTCTTGTAGCCTTATAGTCCTCACACATGAGATGCCGGAAGGTCTTTGCCTTAAGGTCAAAGGCAACACCGATATGGTTTGGGTTCTCCTCCTCGATGTATTTATTCAGAATATTTATAAACCCAAAAACGGCATTGGTCGGGATACCTTCTGTGGTTGACAGCATACTGGAACCTTTGAAGGCATAAAACGCCCGGTTCAGAATGCTGTTGCCGTCTACTATCAGCAGTTTCTTCTTCATCTTTCCCTCCGGTATTCTCGTCTGCCTGCAGCCGCTTCTCGGGGCATCTGCAGCTCAGCATGATGATCTTGTACGCTAACTATGATTATTGTATAATATTTAAGTGTTTTATTCCATTAAAATGGAAACAATACGGAACAGTTCAATTGGTAATAAGAGGCACAATCATGATAAACACAGTACTCATAATCGACGACAACGCACTGGACAATGCTGTATTGAGAAACTACCTGTACAATGCACGACTTAATCTTTTATCGGCTCTAAACGGACGGGAAGCCCTCGACATGCTTGAGGGAAGGAATGTTGATGTGATTGTCCTTGACCTGGTCATGCCGGTCATGGACGGTCTCGATTTCCTGAAAGAGTTTAAAAAAACTTGCTACTATAACACCATACCTGTTATTATAACCACCAGTCTGGATTCAGAGGAGACCATAAGATCGGTCGTCACCGAATATGAGGTTTTTGATTACATTATCAAGCCCCTGGATCAGATCAACAGGATGATCCTGATCAACAAAATCAGAACTGCCATACGCTACAGAAATGCTTTGAAAGAGCTTTTTTCATTCAGAAGACAGAGGGAAGAGGACGGAAACTAATCCGTCCTTATCATATAATGGGTTATTTCTGGAACGCTTTTTATGAAGCAAGGAGTATTTATGAAGCAAGGGTTTAGCAATCTGAGGTTCCTGGCGGCCATTTTAGCCGCGAAGCTTTCCATAGTCATACTGCGCCTTTTCAGAAGCGGCGGTACAAGCCTTCCGGGCAAGCTGGCTCTGAAACTGTACCCTGAGATACTGGATCGCCTTTCCGGGCTGTTCAGGGTGACCATGATCACCGGGACCAATGGGAAGACAACCACTTCAAGAATCGTGGCAAACATGATGGAACAAAACCGGATGAGGGTAGTTACCAACAAATCCGGAGCTAACCTATCCAGCGGCATAACAACGACACTGATAAGTGCCCTGACCCTTGGTGGCAAGCCCAGAGTAACCCATGCCCTTCTGGAAACCGATGAGGCAGCCTTCAGAACACTGGCTCCCCGGCTCAAGCCTGAGACCGTTATTGTGACCAACTTCTTTCACGACCAGTTGGATCGCTTCGGAGATCTCCATACCACATTAGATAAAGTCCGTGAAGGCATCAGCAAAATCCCGGAGGCAGTTCTCATCCTCAATGCTGATGACTCCCTCTGTGCGTCACTGGGAAGAAACGTTCCCAACAAGATTATTTATTTTGGCATGGGGGAAGGCGTTTACCCGGAAACCGGCGCCAATATCAATAACGATGTCGCTTTCTGCATGCAATGTAATTCAAGGTATGAATACACATCGGTAACCTTCGGCCATTTAGGGCATTTCAGCTGCCCTTCCTGCGGCTTTGGCAGACCTCATACCCATGTGGAGTGTAGCAGCATTCTTTCCTATGACAACCTGGGCTCCAATGTTGAAATCTCAGGACCGGATATGAGAATAATCGTAAAACTGGCTTTGCCAGGGCTTTACAACATCTATAACGCCCTTGCCGGAGCGTCCTTCGGTATTGTTGCCGGTCTTGACGAAAAGGAGATAGCCACGGCTCTCTCGGGCTTTGAAAGCGGCTTCGGCAGAATGGAAACCATCCACACCAATGACAGGGAACTGAAGATGATCCTTGTTAAAAATCCCACCGGATTCAACCAGGTTCTGCGGTTTCTTCTCACCCAGGAAAGACCTTGTGTAATTGCCCTTGCCATCAATGACAAGCTGGCGGATGGCACAGATGTATCCTGGCTCTGGGATGTGGATTTTGAGGTGCTTACGTTAATGAGTGACCGGATTCGTGCCTTTTATGTTTCGGGTACCAGAGCCGAAGACATGGCGGTAAGGCTAAAATATGCCGGAATACCGCCGGACATGATCATGATGGAAAAGGAATACAGCCAGCTGATCAGCAAGGCATTGCAAAAGGCCGAAGCCCGGGAATCCTGCTATATTCTTCCCACCTATACAGCCATGATGGATATCCGAAGAATCCTTAAAAGACGATTTGGTTTGAAGGAATTCTGGAAATAGAAAAGGGATTGAGCCTATGTATGAGATCAATATATGTCATTTATATCCGGATCTTATGAACCTCTGCGGGGACAGGGGCAGCATCATCGCCCTCACCAGACGCTGCGAATGGCGCGGCATTGAGGTACGGGTTAAATCGGTATCCCTCAATGATCCGCTCAGCAATGAGGATTATGACATCCTGTTTATAGGCGGCCAGAACATTGACCAGTCCATCATCCATGATGACCTGAAAAAGGGCAAGGGGAAGGTCATAAGGGAGGCAGTTGAAGCGAATAAGGTGATTCTTGCCGTCTGCGGCGGGCTCCAGCTTCTTGGGCGTTATTGCAGAACGCAGGACGGAAGGGATCTGGAATGCATCGGAGCTTTGGATCTTTGGACCCATGAAGGTGACAACAGACTCATGGGAAATCTGATCTTTGAATGTGATTTTCTTAAGAGTGAACATTTTGATGGTCAGGTAGCTGGGTTTGAGAACCATTCCGGTAAAACCTGGCTGGGCTCCGGCGTCAAACCCATGGGGAGAGTGGTGACAGGCTTTGGGTTAAACGGAGAAGATGGTTATGAAGGCGCAATTTACAAGAATACCTACTGCACCTATGCCCAGGGCAGTATCCTACCAAAGAATCCGGCTCTGACCGACCACCTGATTTCCCTGGCACTTAAGAACAGGTATTCCGACTTTGAATCCCTGGAGCAGCTGGACGACGGTTTTGAACTGGCGGCAAGGGATTCCATCATCAGGAGTTTGACGGGGAAAAAGAATTTTTGACGATGGTTCCACAGGAAGAATACCGGTGGTTTCCAAAAAATAAAGCTGCGCTTCTGACCCTTTCAGGCCATGCGCAGCTTTTCTTGTATTCAGTAATAGATCAGAATTCTGCGTTATTCACTGTTCTGGGATAGGGGATGACATCCCGGATGTTCTGCATACCTGTAATGTACATCATCATGCGCTCAAAGCCAAGTCCGAATCCTGCATGACGGGCGCCTCCAAAACGCCTTGTGTCCAGATACCAAAGGTAATCCTCCCTTTCAAGACCCATCTCCTTCATCCTGTTCTCCAGAACATCATAGCGTTCCTCTCTCTGGCTGCCTCCAATGATCTCTCCAATTCCCGGCACCAGAAGATCCATGGCCGCCACGGTTTTGTTATCGTCATTCACGCGCATATAGAACGCCTTGATCTCTTTCGGATAGTTTATTACAAATACAGGCTTCTTCATGATCTCCTCCGTGAGATAGCGCTCATGCTCAGTTTGGAGGTCACAGCCCCACTTAACAGGGTATTGGAAGTTCCGGCCGCTCTTTTCCAACAGCTCAATGGCTTCTGTATAGGTGATACAACCAAATTCAGATTCCAGCACCTTGTTGAGTCGATCATAAAGCCCCTTATCAACAAAACTGTTCAGGAAGTCCATCTCTGCCTTCGCCTTTTCCATTACATCCCTGATAATATAACGGATCATATCCTCGGCCAGTTTCATATCATCATTCAGGTCAGCAAAGGCAATCTCGGGCTCTACCATCCAGAATTCTGACGCGTGGCGCGTTGTATTGCTGTTTTCAGCCCGGAACGTGGGACCGAAGGTGTATACCTTGCCAAAGGCCAGACTGTAGGGCTCAACAGCCAACTGACCGCTTACGGTCAAACCGGTTCGCTTCCCGAAAAAGTCCTCGGTATAATCTATTTCTCCAGAAGGGGTTCGGGGCGGATTCTCTAGGTCAATTGTGGTTACCTGGAACATTTCACCGGCTCCCTCACAGTCACTGGAGGTTATGATGGGGGTGTGAACATAAACAAAGCCCCTGTCCTGGAAAAACTTATGGATGGCATGAGCCAGCAGCGACCGAATGCGGAAAACCGCTGAGAAAGTGTTGGTTCTCGGCCTCAGATGGGCGATGGTTCTCAGGAACTCAAAAGTATGCCTTTTCTTCTGCAGTGGATACTCCGGCACCGACGCACCCTCCACATCGATTTGAACAGCCTTTATTTCATAGGGTTGTTTGGCCTGGGGAGTCTCCACCACGCTCCCTTTCACCCGGATGGCACTTCCTGCATTCAATTTTGAAATCTCGTTAAAATTGGTCAATGTATTGTCAAAGACAACCTGCAAATTACGAAAACAGGAACCGTCATTGATTTCTATAAAACCAAAGCTCTTGGAATCACGTATGGTACGGACCCAACCACATACCATTACTTCCTCCCCCACATGTTGGGCATATGTTTCATTGAGTTTGATGATTTCGATTCTTTCCAAGAAAATCACTCCATTTCAGCCATTTGTATTTACCATGGGCTTATTGTAAGACATCCTGCTAAAGCATATGGGCTTGTTGGGATGCCTGAAGTATACTATTTGGATTGTATCAGAGCTGCTTCCTGAAGGGAAGCCCAATCCCGCTCTTCATGGATTGGAAGGGTTCAATCTTCCAAGGATGGATTCAACTGCGCCCTCCACGTCCTTATTGCTGCAATCAATGATAATATCGGCATATTGCTCGTACAATGGAGTTCTTTCAAGATATATATCATTCAGCGTCTGATCCCTGCTCATGGCTATACCCCGGGTGGCAATATTGTTTATTCTTCTTTGCAGGGTTCCAATATCCACCTTCAGGTAGATCACAACAGCGCCTTTCTTCAGATGAGCCATGGCCTTGCTGCTGTACACCACACTCCCACCCGTTGCGATAACGGCATGGTTATATGATCCCTTAAGAATTGTCTGCTCCTCAGCCCTCAAAAAACCTGCTATTCCGGATTCATCAATTATATCCTGCAGAAGTCTCCCATGGGACCTTTGGATTTCTAGATCGGTATCCACAAAGTCCATACCCAGGGTTTTTGCCAGTATAACTCCCACAGTGCTTTTGCCTGCTCCAGGCATCCCCACCAAAACGATATTATCCATAAAAGCACCAATTAATAATGTTTGATATTTATTACCCCCATACCGCCATCCGCCATATGGCGCCTGCCCGGTTAAACCATGATGGGAGCTACCTTCTTCAATTCGTTGAATTTGTCTTCCATAATAGCCCTGGCTGGAGCCATCATTAAGGGCCAGCTTTTTGCAATCTGTTCATAAAACCAGTTTGGATTTTCTTCTCCCTGATTGGTCAAGGAAGATATTTTTACCCAGTAATCCGGTTTGGCAATCAGGGACATTATATCGGCATTAGCAAGGCAAACCTCTTCAGGGGATGCCCCACATGCCCTGGCAAGGGAAGAATGGTTCAGAATGCAGCGCTTAACTCTTTCCAGCTTGTCCTTGGGATAATTGAATTGCTTGAGCAGCTTCTCTGCAATGGCTACCCCCTTGGTTTCATGCTGTTCCATATTCATATCGTCAATCACAAAAGAAAAATCGTGAAGGTAGGCAGCCAGTTCCACAATCTCCGGATCCGCTCCTGTTTCCACAGCCAGCTTAATGCCATAATGGGCCACAAGGATGAGATGGTTTTCATAAAACTCCCTGCCTATAGCAGAGTTACTACATTCCCCCTTGACATACTCCCTGATATAGTCTACCAGCAAAAAATCACAACCTTCCGAGAATAGTAGAAGCATTTGTATGTTAGCAAAAAAATTAGAAATCCGCATATTTAAAGGCGGCAATGCCCCTTATAAAATTATAATGCCCCCTCCATACCCCAAACAAGTATCCAAACTGTCAATAATCCCGTAGAAAATTACGCTTTCTTCATACATATTTTTTATAGCTTTTATTATCAACAGCTATTAACATGGTATGCAACAAAGAGTTTGATCTTTATCTTAATCGGAATAAGTGCTATACTACCCAAAAGGGAAAATGGAGGCATAGTAAAATAATGGTGAACAATACAAGAAAATATGTTCTTACAGGGCTCATGACCGCATTGGTGCTCTGCCTGACCTTCTTTATCAAGATACCGGTTCCCTATACCTCCGGCTACATCCATCTGGGTGACAGTATGATCTACCTCTCGGTCATGATTCTGGGTCCGGTTTATGGAGCCTTTGCTTCTGGAATAGGCTCCATGCTGGCAGACCTTTTGGGAGGATATGCCCAGTATGCCGTCCCAACCCTGATCATCAAGTCTCTGATGGCATTGTGCATGGGGCTCATCCTGAAAAGCCGCAGCAGAAAAGGAACCTTTGTCTCTGTATTGACATCCATCATGGTTTGGGCGGGGTTTTGTTCCGGAGCAATCATAAATCTGCAGTCCAGTATCCGTGCATATGGAAAAGGAAGGATTCTTGAGAGTGTGCTGGATCCAGGTGCGGATACCGAAACTCTTGCAAGCATGGAGAATAAATTAAACAACCTGACCCTGTACCTGGTTCTGGGGATCGGAGCATCCATACTGGTTCTGTCAGTAACTGCCTGGCTCATATCCAGAAAAAGCGGAAGCGACATTTTTAGCATGAAAGCAATCATAGGTATGACCGCTGCCGGTATGTGCATGGTCATGGGCTATTTCATCGTGGAATCCTTCATGTATGGCCCCATACCGGCCACCTTTAGCATTCCACCGAATCTGCTCCAGTTCTTCGGAGGTGTTCTGATGGCAGGCCTTATGGCACCGGCCTTAAAAAAGGCGTCACTGATACAGTCATAGGGTCCGGACTTCTATTGCAATGACATTTCGGATCTGCCATTGCGAGAAGGCTCCTCTTTTGTCATTGCGAGGAGCGAAGCGACGAAGCAATCTCCCTTTTTAGAGGTTGGATGTGGGAGGCGGGAAGTGAGAGTGAAGGAAGGGCTTTGAGGTCTGAGATTGCCGCACTCCGCTGACGCTCCGTTCGCAATGACAATAAGGGATCACGTAAAACAAGGACGCATTGCGATAAGGCGCTTAAAACTCCCTGTGAGAATGAGATAAGGACAGCTGCTGTTTGAGCGAAGCGAGTTCAGCCGGCCCTCATTCGAACAGCTGGTGTTTCGCAGACGTGCAGCACAGCGACCGGGCTTTACGGGATCCACGGTTACATGCCACGCTAGCAATAACAACAAGAGATCCCGTAAAACAAGGGCGCATTGCGATAAGACGCCGAAACATACTGCAGGCTTAACGCAGTCCTGCTACCTCTAAAATCTCGGTGGTGGATTTCAGTCTGTTCATGGTATATAGGTGAACACCTGGAGCACCGCCATCCAAAAGCTCCCGGATCTGCTTTCCGGCATATTCTATACCGGCCTTTCGCAAATCCTCCGGGTTATCCTGATACTTGTCGATCATGAGCACCAGCTTAGCAGGAATGGAGCAGCCGCTTCTGGCGGTCATTGTTTTAATCCTTGCATTGAATATGGGCATGACTCCCGGCACAATGGGACAATCGATGCCTATCTGGGCTGCCCGGTCCAAGAAGTCGAAGTACAGCCTGTTATCAAAGAATAGTTGAGTGACAAGAAAGTCCACACCTGCGTCCACTTTATCCTTCAGCCTTCTTCTGTCCTCATCCAGCCTTTTGCTGTCCACATGCCCCTCAAGATAGGCGGCGGCTGCGATACAGAAATCCCCCTCCTTCGCCTTCCTGATATGGGCAATTAATTCGTTGGCATACCGGAAAGCGCCCTTACTAAAATCAAAATCGGGCTGGTCAATAGGCGGATCCCCTCTGAGAGCCAAAATATTCTCTATATTCTCGTGCTTCAGGCTTTCCAGAACCTGATCTATCTGTTCAACGGAATGTCCTACACAGGTGAGGTGTGCCATGGCTTCGATCCCGTAGGTGTTTTTCAGCCGGGATGCGATTTCAACCGTTCTCCCCCTTGAGCTTCCCCCAGCCCCGTATGTCACGCTGATATAATCGGGTGACAATGCCTTAAATCCTGGGATAGAATCAAAAAGGTTCTCCAGCGGAACCTCGGGCTTGGGCGGAAAGATCTCAAAGGATAAAACCTGCTTCTTATTCCGGAACAGTTGGGACAATTTCATTCGTTATTTACCTCCTTCTATATCAGGCTTACAATAGCCGGTATGGTTATTATTGATAGAAGAGTGGATACAGAAACGCATTTTGAAGCGAATACTGCATCCTTGTCAAACATCTCAGCAAAAACAGTGGTATTGGCACCTACGGGCATGGCCAGGGCTGTTATTAGCACCGCCGCCGGCATGGGGGGTATCCCTGGAATCCTGGTAAGGGCAAGGGCTATCAGCGGCATCAGTATCAGTCTGACAAAGGAAGAAAGATATACCCTCCAGTCTGAGAAGATATCCTTCAGTTTCGCAGAACTGATCACCGCTCCGATAATCAGCATGGAGATGGGCATGGTCATATCTCCCACAATAGTTACAGCGCTTGCAACAGGCTCCGGTATGGGAAGGCGGAAGACAAAGATAATCATCCCCACATAAACCGCAACGATACAAGGGTTGGCAAAAACCTTGGCGGCAATCTCTCTTTTTGTCCCCCGGCCTCCAAACATGACATAACCATAGGTCCACAGAATGATATTGAAGGCTACAATATAGAAAGAGCCGTAAAAAACACCATCATCGCCATAGAGAGCGTACATGATGGGCAATCCCATATATCCGCAGTTAGAAAAAACAGCGGAAAACCTCAATATGGGGGCTTTTTCCTCTGAGAATCTACCATAGATCAGCCTGGAAAGCCATATGGACAGGAGGTACATAAAAAGGGCCATTCCCATCATCCAGAAGACATTGATAAGCCTCTCAGTGGTAAAGGTAATGAAAAAAGACTTTAAAACAAGCATGGGAGAGGTGACATAGAGCATGACTCCGGAAAGCTTTTTGCTTGCAGTCGGGTCAATAACCCCTGCCTTTCCGGCTGCATATCCTACCAGCATGATGATGAAAAGAATGAGAACCTGATTCAGGATCAAGACAAGATCCATCCATACACCTCCGCAAAATTCCATGCTCTGTTCTTCCTGATAGCAGACAAATACTTTGAATAACAGTTTACCTGATACGTTTCAATTAAGCAATGGACATGATTGTAGAAGTCAGAGCTCACTTTTGCCTGAAAAACCATCAATGGGGACAATCCTTTTACCTGACAGGCTTTTATGGACTGGTCTGATTGGTCAAATCAGTGCATAGTTCAGTACTCCGGCATAGATTACCCAAAGCATATAGGGGATCATGAGCCAGCATGCTACAGCATCGATGCCTGAAAACTTCATGGTGGTTATGACAACAAGTACCGCCAGGATGATCAGATCCAGAAGCGCGACCCCTTTCAGACCGAATCTGAAAAACAGGATGGACCACATAAAATTGAATACCAGTTGGGATCCATAGTAAAAAAGTGCGTCCCTGACCTCCGCCCTGTCCCAGCCTGTCCTGAACACCTTGTATGCGGCAATACCCATCAGGATGTAAAGAAAGGTCCATACAGGCCCAAAAACCCATCCTGGAGGTGCAATAGCAGGCTTATGCATCATCTCATAGGTTTCGCTCATCCCGGGAGATAACCATGCGCTGATTAAGCCCATACCCAAACTGATGGATACACTGATTAATAGAGTACAGCTATCCTTCCTTTCATCATTGAGAACTACTTTTTTGATGATCATCAGCCTCCTGAAGGTTGGTCTGCTGATACAAATATATGCCATGATCCCTTCAGAATTTGCCTGGGGTACAGATGTACTGCCTGAATAAAGCTTCAAAGTCCTTTATCATGTCCGGCCTGCGCACAAAAAAGGAGCTGTCATATGGCCATTGGCCACCATAACAGCTCCTTTCAACAAATCGGATTTGTGGTCTTTTAGTTCTCCGGATAGTTCTCACGGGCGATGTAGTGGGTATGCAAGAGATCGTGAGACTTGTGTCCTCCGGGTTCACCCAGATATTCCTCATAGAATTTCTGTACCGTGGGATTGTGGTGAGAGAATCTGAGGGTGCTGGCCTCATCCTCCTGGTATATAGCCTTGGCTCTTTCGGTACAGAGATCAATTTCGTTCCTGACAGAAGCCGGCTGGATGGGCTGACCGCCGCCTGTGACACAACCGCCGGGGCATGCCATGACCTCTATGAAGTGATAGGTCTCCTCACCGCTGCGCACCTTCTCCATCAGCTTTCTTGCATTTCCAAGACCATGAGCAACAGCTGCTCTGATCTTAATACCTGCAATCTCAACCTCTGCGGTTTTGATTCCATCCTCGCCGCGCACAGCTTTTACCTCAACCTGCTCGGGATCCTTGCCGGTCAGAAGATATGGAACGCTCCTTAAGGCTGCTTCCATAACACCGCCAGTAGCACCAAAGATCACGCCTGCACCGGTGGCTTCGCCCATGGGATGGTCAAAGGATTCATCCTCAAGATTTACAAAGTCGATACCGGCTTCCTTGATCATCTCAGCCAATTCACGGGTGGTCAGAACCTCGTCAACGTCCGGGTAACCAACTGCTGCCATTTCAGGCCTTTGAGCCTCAAACTTCTTAGCAGTACAAGGCATAATGGATACCACAAATATCTTTGACGGATCAATCCCGGCCTTCTCGGCATAATAGGACTTCAGCATGGCGCCAAACATTTGATGAGGTGATTTACAGGTGGACAGATTCTCCAGCATATCCGGGAAAAAGTGTTCGCAGAACTTGATCCATCCAGGACTGCATGAGGTGATGAGAGGGAGTTTTCCATTATTCTTGATCCTGCTCACCAGCTCGGTACCCTCTTCCATAATGGTCAGGTCAGCTGCTGTATCGGTATCGAAAACCTTGTCAAATCCAAGCTTCTTAAGCGAGCTCACCATCTTACCGGTAACCGGTGTTCCGATAGGAAGACCGAATTCCTCTCCCAGAGCGGCTCTGACAGCGGGCGCAGTCTGAACAACCACATGAAGATCCTTATTTCCTAATGCGTCCCAAACCTTTTCAGTTGAGCTCTTTTCACGAAGAGCACCTACGGGACAAGCGGTGATACACTGTCCGCAATTGACGCAGGGAGTATCCTTAAGGGGCATGTGGAATGGTGATGCCACAATGGTGTTATAGCCCCTGTCAACGGTCTCAATGGCGGACACGGTCTGAACGTTCTTGCAGACGCTGACACAGCGGCGGCACAGAACGCATTTGTTGGGGTCCCTGACGATGGATGGGGACAGATCGTCGATGGGGAAGCTCTGCTCCTTGCCTTCAAAGCGGATGTCCTGGATGTTCAGATCGCGAGCCAGCTTCTGCAGTTCGCAGTTGCGGCTTCTGACACAGGAAAGACATTTCTTTTCATGGCTGGAAAGAATCAGTTCCA
>LFSK01000198.1:0-695 GCA_001512555.1 Clostridiaceae bacterium DTU059
GCTGTGGGTGTAGCCTGTTATTTCTATTATGTCATTAATTTTGAGGCCATTGCACAGAAAGCAACCCGTATCAGCACATTTGATGTAGCTGTGGGTTTAGTCGGTATCCTTATTATTGCAGAGGTTTGCAGAAGAGTAGTAGGAATACCCATACTGGTAGTTGCGGGAGCGTTTGTTATATATGCCTTCTCAACGGGTTATTCATTGACACGTATTGTCTACACATTGTTCTATACCCTTGACGGTGTAATTGGTACTCCCATAGGTGTTTGCTCCACATTTATTGTTCTGTTTATCATTCTGGGAGCATTTCTTGAAAAGACGAATATTGGTTCATTTTTCATTGATCTTGCCAATTCTATAGCAGGACGTGCAACCGGAGGTCCTGCCAAGGTTGCTGTTATTGCAAGTGCTCTGGAGGGAATGTACTCTGGAAGCTCAGTAGCAAACACTGTTGGTTCGGGCAGTGTTACCATACCAATAATGAAGAAAACCGGTTATGACAAGGACTTTGCCGCTGCCGTGGAAGCTGCGGCTTCAACAGGCGGACAAATCATGCCGCCCATCATGGGCGCTGCCGCTTTCTTAATGGCAGAAATGACCGAAATGCCCTATGCTACCATAGCGTTGGCAGCTGTATTTCCTGCGATCCTGTATTTCAGCGGTATATTTTTAGCTGTGCATTTTGAAGCGAA
>LFSK01000198.1:742-11531 GCA_001512555.1 Clostridiaceae bacterium DTU059
ACCATGTCATACGGTTTTACCGCTTCACGCGCAGCTTGTCTCGCTATTTTGGCCGCTATCATTGTAAGCGCTTTCAGAAAAGAAACCAGGCTTTCCCCCAGCGCTTTTGTGGATGCTCTGGAAACAGGTGCTAAGAATACAATTGGCGTTGCCGCCGCCTGTGCTATCGCCGGTATTATTGTAGGAATTGTAGCACTCACTGGTATTGGCTTAAGGCTTGCAGACGGGCTCCTAACTATCTCAGGAGGTATAGACATACTTGCCCTGATCTTAACGATGGTAGCCTGTATTATTCTTGGCATGGGTGTTCCTACAACAGCGAACTATGTTATTATGTCTACCATTACGGCACCCATTATACTCCAGCTTATACCCGGAACACCGGTTCTTGCTGCCCATATGTTCGTTTTCTACTTTGGTATAGTGGCGGATATAACTCCTCCTGTAGCTTTGGCTGCCTATGCCGGTGCTGCAATTTCCGGTGGCAATCCTTTGAGAACGGGTGTCATTGCTACCCGGCTTGCAATAGCGGCTTTCATAATACCGTATATGTTCGTTTTGAATCCCTCCATGCTTCTGATCAATACTACAGTTGTGAAATTGGTTCAAATTGTGGTTACCTCCATGATCGGTATGTTTGCCATATCCAGCGGGTTGGGAGGGTTTATGCATAAGGTTATGCCATGGTGGCAAAGAATACTGGCTATTGCGGCGGGCATCGCCCTGATTGATCCGGGTATTGTGACAGATATTATTGGATTAATCGTTATTGGCTTCATTTGCGTCATGCAGTATATCATAAAGGATGATAAAAGCACTCCCGTATTGGAACGCTAGGCTGATGATCTGCCGTACTGAATAAATCAGACCTGAACCATGAAAATAAACAGGCATAAAGAAGGCATCCTTAAGGGGATGCCTTTTTCGTCCGCGGTATTCATAAGTCCCGGAGGCCGCTTTCCACAATTTCCACAAACCTGGCCGAGGCAGGCGAAAGGGGTACGCTCTTCAAGGTACAAAAACCTATGGCGCGCCCGGGGATAGCCTCTTCAAGCTCGACCTTCCAGAGAAGTCCCTTTTGCAGATATTCCTGGGAGAATTCTTCGATGACACAGGCAATACCGAAATTGAATCTTGCAAATTCCAGCAGGAGATCGTGGGATCCCAGCTCAATCTCGGCTTTAAGTGCTACTCCTCTGGAAAGAATATATTCTTCCACATACCGTCTGGAATTGGATTTGCTTTCAAGAAGAATGAGGGGAAGGCCTGCGATTCTCTCAAAGCTCAGGGGCGTACGGCAGACATCCCTGTATTTGTCCCCGCAGACAAAGACATCATGTATGGTTGTGCATTCCTTTGTCTTCAGTGCCGGATCATCCACAGGCAGGTTGCATATGGCCAGATCAATATCCCCTGATTTGACCAGTGCGCATAGATCAGGGGTTGTTCGATTTATGACCCGCAGGTTGATATTGGGGAACATCTTATGAAACTGTACCAGATGGGGCAGCAAAAAGTATTTGGAAATAGTATCCCCAACCCCTATTCTCAATTCGCCGAACTCCAGGTTGTGAAGTTCTGTAAGCTTTGTTTCACCCATGTTTACAAGGTTGATGGCTGATTCGATATACTCATACAGAAGCTGACCCTCATAGGTAAGGGTCACACCCCTCGGTGACCGTATAAAAAGGCGGGAACCCAGTTCCTTCTCCAGGTTCATAATGGCAAGGCTGACTGCAGGCTGCGATATATATAGTTCCTTTGCCGCTTTAGAAAAGCTTTTGCACCTGGCCACCTCTGCAAAAATTCTGTATGAGTCAAGGCTTCCTACCATATAAACACTCCTTATAACCAGTATAAAAGGTATGTATTTTACTTATACCATGCAGGGCGATATAATACAACTGTATGGTTATAATGACCGGAGGAGGGATATCCATGGAAAGAATGGTAGGAACGGTAGTGCGTGGCATTCGTACTCCGATCATCAACAAAGACGATAACCTTGTTGATATTGTGGTGGACAGCGTTATTAAGGCTTCCCAGGCTGAAGGGTTTCCAATTCAGGACAGGGATATTGTGGGCATAACAGAATCGGTTGTTGCCCGTGCGCAGGGTAATTACGCCTCCATTGATGCCATCGCAAAGGACGTGAGGGAAAAACTCGGCGGTGGTACTGTTGGAGTGATCTTCCCTATACTCAGCAGGAACCGCTTTGCAGTTTGCCTTCGCGGGATTGCTAAAGGTGTTGATAAGGTTGTGCTCATGCTCTCCTATCCTGCTGATGAGGTGGGGAACCATCTTGTGGATGAGGAGCTCCTTGATGAAAAAGGGGTAAACCCATGGAGCGATGTGCTTTCTGAGAAGGAATTCCGCGAGATTTTCGGATATAGCAGGCATCCCTTTACCGGTGTTGATTATATCGAATATTACAAGTCCATTGTTATGGAATACGACACCCAGTGTGAAGTGATATTCTCAAACAATCCTGCTACAATACTTAATTATACAAAGACTGTTCTGGCTTGTGACATTCACACTCGAAAGCGGACAAAGCGAATACTGAAGTCTGCCGGAGGCGAATGTATCCTTACACTGGAAGACATCCTTTCGGAGCCGGTTGATGGCAGCGGATACAACGAGCATTATGGACTTCTGGGATCCAACAAGGCAACTGAGGAGACCGTCAAGCTATTTCCCCGCGACTGCCAGACTCTTGTTGAGCAGATTCAGAGATCTTTCAGGGAAAAAACGGGTAAAACCGTTGAAGTCATGGTCTATGGCGACGGAGCCTTCAAGGATCCTGTGGGTAAAATATGGGAACTGGCCGACCCTGTCGTATCCCCCGGTTACACAAAGGGTCTGGAGGGGACACCCAACGAGGTTAAGCTCAAATACCTGGCAGACAACAATTTTGCAGGATTAAAGGGCGAAGAGCAGAAAAAGGCCATCGAAGAATATATCAGGAACAAGAACGCTGACCTGGTAGGCGCAATGGAATCCCAGGGTACCACTCCGAGAAGACTTACCGATCTGATCGGCTCCTTGTGCGACCTCACTTCTGGAAGCGGCGACAAGGGGACGCCCGTTGTCTATATCCAGGGTTACTTCGATAATTTCACAAAATAGGGACATAGGTTGATTTAAGCATTCAGAAAAAATCAAGCCCCGGTCAAATTGATGGACGGGGCTTAAATAGCTTTCCCCCCAAATATTCGCCTTATTTTGTTAAATTCAATGCTTTAAATGAATCCCTGCTGCTTCGAAAAATTAAGAATTTGATTTCATAAAAAAAGAGGGCTCCTTTGTCCCTCATTGAAAAATAAAGCGATAGCGGATCTTCAGGTTGTAAGCCATGTCAGAACCATCGTCCTGGTCTTCAAGGTAAATCAGTAATTCCTCCCTGGTTACCGGGAATTATTGTTGTCATCCATAGAAGCGGGCGTTACAGCCTTATCGATTTTCTTCTTCTTTTTTGGAGCCTTCTTCGGGTTCTTGTCACCCATTTCAAACACCTCTCAATCAATAATAGGTCTAAATTAATCATGGACGTAAATATCCCGAAATATACCTATATCCTCCTCATTTACAGTCCCAGCAGGGCAAAAAAAAGGATGCTGTCTGCCAATACACTGGAATCGAGCCATAATATGGATTGATACAGGGTCTGAAATTTGGTTAAATAAATAATAATATGCTTTGCAAAAAACACGGGAGAATATTATGACATACAGGGTTAAAAGGGCAAACAGGGTATTGAACAGAATTCTTAAGAAAACCCTGGGTCCTTATCTGGTCAGGCGTTATCGAATTGAGTATATAGAGGGGAATATGGAGGCACTCAAGCCCCCCTTTGTGGTGATCGGCAATCACACCAACAACTGGGATCCCTTCATACTCTCCCATAAGATCAGCGAGCCGATACATTTTGTTACTTCGGTGGAGCAGTTCAGAAGCAGGTTCATGCGCTTTGTGCTGGGGCTTGCGGGGTGCATACCCAAAACAAAGGCAATGAGCGATGCCTCCACGGTAAAGAGCCTTTTCCGTGTAAGGAACAGAGGAGATGTGGTGGGCGTTTTCCCTGAGGGAATGCGTTGCTGGGACGGCAAGACCGAAAAGATTTTGTATCCCACAGCCAAGGTGCTCAAAAGCCTGCGGGTGCCTGTTGTTTCATTCCGGCTTAACGGGGCATATCTGAGCCATCCCCGCTGGGCGCTGAAATCCAGAAAGGGAAAAATCCAGGTTAACTACGGTATTCTGTTTACACCGGAACAATTAAAGACCCTTTCGGTGGATGAGATCTACCAAAGGATGTGCGCAGGGCTTAGTACAAACGAGTACTGCTGGCAGGAGGAGCGGATGATTCCTTTTGTGGGTAAACGCCTGGCAGAAAGGCTGGAGCGGGTTCTTTTCCTCTGCCCGAATTGCGGTGGGATCGGAAGGCTCTCTTCAAAAGATGATACCCTAACCTGCCAGGACTGCGGTGAAACCGTGCGCTACAATCAATACGGATATTTTGAAAAAGAAAATGGCGAGCCTCGATTCAAATCGGTTCTGGAATGGAACCAGTGGCAGTTAAAGGAATTAGAGAACATGGTTCGGGAAAGGATGACTAATCCCGAAAAACCCATTTTTGAAGACCGGGAGGTCACCCTGTTCACGGGGCAGCGGTATGTGGCCATAAGAAAACTAAGAAGGGGCACCATGCGTCTTTATGTAGACCGGCTTGAGTTCATCGGCCGGGACGGCCAAAAAGCAGTCTTCGAGCTGTCCCACATGAACGGGGTCAGCACCCACCTGTCGGACTGGTTCGATTTCTACCATGAGGGCAAGTTTCACAGGGCTGCCTTTAAGAACCGCCATACTTCGGCCAACAAGTATTTCGAGGCCTACGATGTTATTAAACGGCTGGAATCTGGAAAGCACCAGCCAGAGGGAGAATAAAGTGAGTTCAAGTCAGATTTGGAATTACATTATCGATATTGCCATGCTGTCCATTCTTCTGCTGATTTCAACAGCAATGAAACGGCAGCTGTCTTTTTTCAGGAAGAATCCCATACCCATACCCGTCATCGCGGGTTTTCTGGGGCTGATACTGGGCAAGGATGTCCTGGGAATCATCTCGTTTAACAGTTTAAGGCTTGAAAACCTTCTGTATCATCTGATGAATATAGGATTCATAGCTCTGTCCCTGAAGGCTTCCAGTAGGGTCAGGAGTAAGGAATATATGCATTCGGGCATGTTCATTGTCAGCAACTATGTTGTACAGGGACTACTGGGCTTTTCCCTGTCTCTTCTGTTTTTCTATACCATCTTTCCGGGAACCTTTCCCCTTTCGGGTCTGCTTCTGCCCCTGGGCTTCGGACAGGGACCCGGACAAGCCTATGCCATGGGGAAACAGTGGGAAGAGTTGGGCTTTACCTACGGCGGGAATATGGGACTTACGATTGCCGCAATGGGCTATATCTGGGCCTGTGCCGGCGGCGTGGCGCTCATAGCCTGGCTGAGAAAGAAAAAGGGGTTAAAAATCAGCAATGAAACCAACGGTGCGCCCGTAGGAAAGCATGATCTTTACGATGACGACAAGCCAGAGGAACTGCCCATGAAGGAGTCCGTCGACGGCCTCACCCTCCAGCTGATTATAATAGGTGCCGTTTACCTTTTAACCTATCTCACCCTTAAGGGTCTGGAATCCCTGCTTGTGGGAGCCGGAGGCTTCGGCAGGAACCTTGCCCAGCTGCTGTGGGGATTCAGCTTTATCATAGGAGCCATCTACGGCATGTCGGTTAGAAGGATACTGGATTTCTGTCATCATAAGAAATGGATGAAATATAGTTACACCAGCAATTACCTCTTGGAGCGGGTTTCAGGAGGGGCTTTCGATTTTATGATCACTGCCGCCATATCTGCTGTTTCCATCTACATGCTGAAGGATTATCTGGTGCCATTTCTCATCATAACCTCAGCAGGAGGACTTCTCACCATCTGGTTCATCATGAAGTTTTCCCAAAGGATCTATAAAACCGATACCCTGGAAAATGCGCTGGCCATGTACGGCATGCTCACCGGAACCATATCAACGGGCATTGCCCTGCTCAGGGAGGTTGATCCCAATTTCCGGACCCAGGCGGCAAAAAATCTGGTGTTCGGAAGCGGTACCGGCCTGGCTTTCGGTCTTCCTCTGATGATTATCCTCAACATCCCCATTATGGGGTATGTCAACAAGCAGCCAATCCTGTACCTGGTAACCCTTTTGGCCTTCGTGGTGTATCTTGCCGTGCTGCTTTTCGCAATGCTGAGAAGCACCAGGGAGCGAAAGAGTCGCCCGGGTCGACAAGGCAGTACCGGCTGATTATCAAATCTATTTCAATGGTTGTTCCTTGCCATTCCTTTGCTGTGCCTGTTCTCTTAGCTTCATGAGGCTTAAAAGCGTAAGGCCGCCCACGATAAGAACCGCCCCTGCAGCCTGAAGCCATGTAAGCTCTTCTGCCAGCACAATCCTGCCAGTAATGATGGTAATCACCGGAATGAGATTTAAAGAGGCCGAGGGCAGTACAGGCCCCAGGGTATTTATGCTGTAAAGAAAGAATACGTATGCAAGCGCCGAGCAGAAAACTCCAAGGAACAGCAGATGAAGAAATGCTGTTTGAGAGGGCACCTGCCAGGCGGGAACCTCGGATACGGTGAACGGAACGAAGAGAGGGATGCTCAGAAGTGTTTGCACCGTGGTCAGCTTCAGGCTTGAATAGCGCTCCCCCAACCCCTTGCTGATGAAGGTATAGACTATCCATGAGGCCATAGCTCCCAGAATCAGAAGATTCCCCAGAAAGGTGCTGCCCGAAAGATCAATAGCTCCATTCTCGGATATTATGCAGTAAACACCCAGCAGGGAGGCCAGGATGCATCCCAGGGATGCCTTGCTGATGGGCTTTCGCGCCATGACGCTCTCGGCAATTAGGACAAAAACCGGGATTGCCGCCACCAGCATTGAAGCGTTTGAGGCTGTGGTCATGGTAAGGCCTGTGTTTTCAAATACAAAATAAAGGACTATCCCAAAGAAAGCGGCCAGAGCAAACAGCTTCAAATCACCCTTGTTCGGTTTGAAAGTCTCTTTTCTGACCAGCATGAATACAAGCAGGGGTACAATGGCCACAAATTGCCTGAAGAAGGCTATGGATACGGGAGGTAGTTCTGTAAGAACAACCTTGGTGGATACAAAGGAAATACCCCATACAAAGATAGCTAAAAACATAAGAAGCAGGCCTAAGAATCTGTTTTTCATGTAGCAACTCCTGTCCCAAAACCGGAAGGTTTCAGGATCTCATCCATTGTTTTTTATCAAGTATAACCAAGTATAACACAAATAGAAGTGATAAGGGATACATGTCCAGAGATCCCGTAATTCACGGCAACCAGGCTCCCCGTAATGACATAGGGGTACATGTCATTGCGAGGAGGCAAAGCCGACGAAGCAATCTTGTAGATCGCCGCTCTCCACCTTGTTAGCTCGCAATGACATTCTGATGTTTCGCAGACGTGCAGCACAGCGGCCGGGCTTTACGGGATTCCTAGTATGTCTAACTCTACATCATTGCGGCGAAGTTTGTCCTCCACCTCCACCAGGGTGCTCTTCAATGCATCAATAGTCACTGTCAGGATCTCCGCATCCGGAATATAAAGCAGTATATCATTTCCGGAAAACCTGATTTGGGCTAATGAACCACCCGGTTCCCGGGAGAGCCAGGTTCTCCTGAACAGCCTGCTCCAAAGCCTTGGAGGTTCACCGTCAAGTTCCGCCCTGAGACAGAGCTTTGTTCCCCCATGGGTTCTTTCATATCCCTTTACAGACACATAGTTAATTCTCATAGCACCTTCACCCTGAATGAGTTGTCTGCTGCCGGTTTACGGGGCAGCACAATTCCCATTCTATGATGAAGGTCAGCGCATAATGACTTCAGCTTCCTCAGCTTCCGTAGTTTCCTCAGCCTGATCCCTGAACCTTTCGGTGTCAGGCCGAAGGACGATGGTTGCCAGCGGAGGAACCTTCAAGGTAATTGACCAGGATTTCCCATGCCAGGGCATGGGCTCGGCCTTTATAGGCTGGTCATTTATCACATTGCTTCCGCCGTATTTCTCCAGATCAGAATTAAAAACCTCGGTATAGACCGTGTCGAGAGGAGCGCCTATGCGATAGTTGTCATGGGTTGCCGGGGTGAAGTTGCATACAAAGATCAGCATATCCCGCCAATCCTTCCCCTTACGCATGAACGAGACAATGCTGTGCTCGGTATCAGAGCAGTCAATCCATTCAAAACCGTCGTAATGGCTGTCAATCTCATAGAGTGCCTTTTCGCCGGCGTAAAAATGGTTGAGATCCCTGACATAGCTGTGAAGCATTTTGTGCATGGGATAATCCAATAGATGCCAGTCAAGGCTCTCCTTATACTTCCACTCGATGAACTGGCCATACTCCCCGCCCATGAATATCAGTTTCTTGCCCGGGTGCCCGAAGAAGTAGCCCAGTGCACCCCTAAGTCCTGCAAACTTCTGCCAGTAGTCGCCGGGCATCTTATCAAGCAGTGACTTCTTTCCGTGAACCACCTCGTCATGGGAAAGGACCAGTATGAAATTCTCAGACCAGGCATACATCAGGGAAAAGGTTATCAGGTTCTGGTGGTGTTTGCGGTATATCGAATCCATGCTCACATATTTCAGGAAATCGTTCATCCAGCCCATATTCCACTTATGGCTGAAGCCAAGCCCGCCCTCATGGACAGGAGCGGTAACCTTAGGCCAGGATGTGGATTCCTCGGCGACCATCATGACATTTGGGAAGTATTGATAAACAGTTGAATTAAGTTGCCTGATAAACTCAACAGCCTCCAGATTCTCCCGTCCGCCGTATTCATTGGGGATCCATTCCCCCGGCTCACGGCAGTAGTCCAGATAGAGCATGGAAGCCACGGCATCAACCCTCAGCCCGTCGATATGGTATTTATCAAACCAGAACAGGGCATTGGACACAAGAAAATTCCTTACCTCGTTCCTGCCGTAGTTGAAGATATGGGTTCCCCATTCCAGGTGTTCACCCTTTCGCTTGTCTTCATGCTCGTAGAGGGCTGTTCCGTCGAAACGGGCAAGTCCATGGCCGTCCTTGGGAAAATGTGCGGGTACCCAGTCCAGGATAACCCCCAGCCCGTTCTCATGGCATTTGTCCACGAAATATTTGAAATCAGCAGGTGTGCCAAAACGGGATGTCACCGCATAATAGCCCGTTACCTGATAGCCCCATGACCCGTCAAAGGGGTGTTCCATAACGGGCAGAAGCTCCAGGTGGGTATACCCCATATCCTTTGCATAGGGTATCAGGCGTTCGGCCAGTTGCCTGTAGGACAGCCCCCTGAAACCGGTCTCAGAATTGGGATCAGGATCGGGCTCCTGCTGCCATGAACCCAGGTGCACCTCGTAAATATTCACCGGCTTGTCGTAAACAGGCTCCATGAGGCGCCTTTCCATCCATAGATTGTCATTCCACTGGTAGTCATCCATATCATAAATCCTGGAGGCTGTCTGGGGTGGCTTCTCCGCATGGAATGCAAAGGGGTCGGCCTTTACATAGAGCTCATCCGACGGGGTTTTTATCTCGTATTTATAGAGGTCACCTGAAGCAACCCCCGGTATGAACAGCTCCCATACCCCCGAGCTTCCCAGCATGCGCATCTGGTGGATCCGTCCGTCCCATTGGTTGAAGCTTCCTACAACGCTGACCCGTTTGGCCGAGGGTGCCCAAACCGCGAAGGAAGCTCCCTTAACGCCATCTACTTCACGCAGATGACAGCCAAGCTTTTCATAGATCCGGTGGTGATTTCCCTGGTTGAAAAGGAATGTGTCATAATCCGACAGGGTGGGAAGAAAGGAGTAGGGGTCATAAACGGTATAGACAACCCCTTCGGTTGTGGTATGCGCAAGCTGATAGGGAAAAAGATCAGATTCTTCCACAGCCAGCTGGAAAAAGCCCCTGTCATCAATCCTGTCCATTGGATAGGAACGCCCGCTATGTAAGTCCTTTACCACCACCGATCGGGAATGGGGGTTGAACACCCGCACAACCACCCTTCCATCAAAGGGATGCATGCCAAGAATCGCATGGGGATCCTTGTTCAGACCCCGGATGGTTAAGTCAATCAATTCAGAGATTTCTGCGCGCATAGGGCAATGACCTCCATAGGAACAAATTGGATCATCACCGATCCATATTATTGTATTTTCCCCTTTTATACAACAACTATTGCAATTTATCAAAATATGATAAGCTAGATATTAGAGATGGTAAACTGTGCCGCTGCAGGCCATGGAAAGGAAAGGTGAAGGAAATAAAACCATGGTGTACAGCAATGAACCCATCAGGTACTATAAGAACAGAAGGGGCAAGCCAGATCCCATTATCCGGTGGCTGGAGCTGTCGAGTATACTGGTTTGGATCATTTTCATGTTCAACATTGTTGCCATTCTTTCTGCCAAACCTGTTGAAGAAGGCTTTTTTGACCGCCTTTTCGATGTTCCGGTAAGAAGCCATTGGGATATACGGTTCCTGCAGAGATCCCTGATCATTTCCATTGTCCAGTTCGTCATCAGCGTTGTTTCCATTCTCCTCAACACCAGGCGCATGAAGCGAAAATATGACATAAGATACATATCCCACTACATATCGGTGCCCGTGGCCCTGTTTATGGCCATCATTGTCGGCCTCATTCTCTTAAACTGGAACCCGTAGGATTTGTTATGACAC
>LFSK01000120.1:0-341 GCA_001512555.1 Clostridiaceae bacterium DTU059
AAATGGTTCATGTTCGAACCATTCAAATCCGGAGGTAATTTTCATATCATAAAAGGCTATGAATCATCATAGCCTTTTGTTCACCTTTCTGATCAATACAGCATGAGAGTATTCCCATCATATTAATCCTCGATTACCTCACCCTCCCTGTCGAAAAGGGGTAGGTACTCAAGATAGATGATGTCTTCTCTAAATTTTGCGTCGCCTTCTGCCAGTATGGATGCTTTCCCGACCACAGTTCCTCCCGACATTTTAACAAGCTTTTCTACCGCAAAGATGGACTCCCCTGTGCTGATAACATCGTCAATGATGACAACCCGTTTGCCTCTCAATAGTGTGGC
>LFSK01000120.1:480-9615 GCA_001512555.1 Clostridiaceae bacterium DTU059
CAGGCAGAGGTTAATTCCACATCGCCAAGAATAACAAAAGCCGCTATCTTGAGATCCTCACTGATGCTGCAAAGCGGCAATTCCCTTTCTAAGCCTGCTACCGAAATCTTATATGTGTCTTTCATTTGTATCACCCCGCATATAACTTTAACACTTATGGAAGGATTGAATCAAGAAGAAGTTATCATATAGGCTTTGTGTTCTTCTTCTATTTAAGCCTCAAGCAGTGTTTTTACCTTTATTAATATAGCACCACGGATCAGGATTAACAACTGATGTGCAGATTTTTTTAGATCAAAATTTGCATCTGATTCTCGGGATTTTCCTCTCATAATGTATTTTGTATACATCAATTATTAAATATTGTCACCCATGACTCGCTTGAAATCGGGAAAAATATTTTTGGGAGGTGATTGATTGGGAATGAAAAAAATTATCGCTGCAGTTGCTATTTTCGGCTTATTGACTGCATTGCCTGCTTATGCAGTTTCATATCAGGTTAACGAAGATGTGGTGCATAGGGAATGGAAAGGCCGCGATGAGGAAAAACCTGAGAAGAAGGAGCCGGAGGAGAAACCTGGGATGGAAAAGGGAGCACCTGAGAAGAGGGATCCTGAAAAGGAAGCTCCCAAAAAGAAAAAGGGGAAGGAGTACAGGAAAAAAGTATACGAAGAGTTTGTAAAAGATCCCATAACCGTCCTGGAAAACAGGAAGAACGAGATCAACAGGCTTTTAAAGGAGGGCAAGATTTCTAAGAAGAAAGCTGATGCCATTATCAAGAGAATTGACACAGGCATTACAGAGATAAAAAAGTTTAACAAGCTTACCCTTGAAGAAAAACGGGCTAGGCTGATCAAGGATTGCAAGGACTATTTGGATGACCTGGTTGAAAGGGGCGAGATGGACAGGGAAAAAGCCAACCAAATTTACGAGGACTATGCAGAGAAGATTAACAAGTGGGACGGAAAGGGCTATCCCAGGTTCCTCAGGAAAGCTGCAGGGCACGGAATAGAATAAAAAAAGAAAGAGACCTGTTGCAGGTCTCTTTTTACTAGTCTTAAATGCCACCGATTTCAGGGTCTATTCAAGATTCAGTCTCTTATTCAGGATGTAATTGGTGATGAAGAAGTAGCCTGCCGACAAGAGACCGAAGAAAATTATGATGAACCACATTACCCAATGGAACATGAAGGCTGAAGCCTGAAGATTATCAAGCGAATCTACATATTCTGACAGAGAGTCAAGTCCGGGTAGGGAGGTCACACAGAAAAACAGTATCTGTGAAACAGTACTCAGAGCAAGGAAGGCTCCAAGGGAGGCCAGAACCCTGTGTTGGTTGAACAGATGCCCCAATGCAATGGATGCATAGATAATAAGCATCCCTGAAGCCATGCAGATTATGCCGGCGAGGATGAATTCCAATATGATGAGGCCGGAGTTTAAGCCAAAGCTGTTGAAAAACTCACCCAGCAACCTGAAGAATTTCGGCAGTAAGCCAGTAAAGAATATCTCATCAAAGGCAAGGATGACGATGGAAAGAATTGCTGCCAGAGAGCTTCCGATGTTCCATATCGTAGACACCAAAAGTTTACTTGTAATATGTTTCCATGTCATGGTCGGCAGGGTAAACATCAGATAGCCTTCATCGGACAACAGGTTTTTGTAAAAACGCTGGATCATGACCACAAAGGTCATGACAAACATACCTATCAAAATCATGATATATATCATTGTGCTGATAACAGCCGGAACGCTGTAGCTATTGTCAGAAAAGGCGAAGATAAGCTTGCTGATAGCCGCAAAAACCAGCAGAACAGCGTAGAGAGGCAATAGGACCCTGCCTGTCGCTTTCAGCTCATACTTTATCAATCTTGTTAACATCTGAACACCTCCCTGAACAATCCATCGACCGATTTCCCCTGCTCCCTGATATCCTCTACAGAGGAGGACAGTACCACACGACCCTCATTGATGAAAACCACGTAGTCCAGAACCCTCTCGATATCTGAAATCAGATGAGTGGAGATGATGACAGTGGCTTCCGGATTATAGTTGCTGATGATGGTTTCCAGTATATAATCCCGAGCTGCCGGATCCACGCCTCCAATTGGTTCATCCAGAAGATAGAGCTCTGCTTCCCTGCTCATGACAAGAACTAGTTGAACCTTCTCTTTTGTGCCTTTTGACAGGGTCTTGAGCCTGTCGTTTGCGCTGATATTAAGCCTTTTAAGCATATCGTAGGCCTTCTCGGGCTTGAAATCTTCATAGAAGTCACTGAACAAGCCAATAATATCTTGGACACGCATCCAATCGTTCAAATAATTCCTTTCGGGAAGGTAGGATATGATCTTTTTTGTGCTGAGGCCGGGCGTCATGCCGGCTATCCGTATTTCTCCCGCAGATGGTGTCAGAAGGGCGTTGGCAAGCTTGATGAGAGTAGTCTTGCCACTGCCGTTGGGACCAAGAAGCCCTACAATCTGGCCATGATCAATCTTAAGACTTACGTCTGAAAGCGCTTTTTTACGACCGAAGGCTTTTGTCAGCCCATTACATTCCAAAACAGGGGTCATCTCCTCACCTCCTCAATCATACCGGTTATGATGGACAGAATCTCTTTTTGATCGAATCCCAGCTTCTGCATTTTTTCCAGGAACTCCAATACCTGTTCCTGTGCTATCCTGGTTTTGGCTTTTTTTATCATTCCCGAATCCTCCGTTATTGATCGACCGCTGGTGCGGTGAGTGATGATGAGTCCATCTTCCTCCAGCTTTGATAGCGCCCGTTGCATGGTATTGGGATTGACTGAGGCTTCCTTAGCCAAATCACGCACCGACGGCAGCTTCGTGCCCGGAGGATAGACTCCGGAAAGTATCATCAGTTCAATGTGTTCTACCAGTTGAGTATAGATGGGTCTGTCTGGCTTCAGATCCCAGGGCATGTTATCACCCCTTTGTATTATTGTATTAAGAGCTTAATACAATAATACAATAACCTCTGTACCAAGGTCAAGTATTTTTTTAAAAAAAGCAAAATGCCGGACTTAATTGCTAAGTCCGGCACCCGGCATAAAGGAGGAGAGGCGCCTCCTTGCGGGAAGTCATTCAGATGAATCCTTCCCTGTTATAGTCTATTCGATAAATTGGACAAGTGTGACAAGCCATACCCACAGCTGCTGGCAGAATAATGCATATATACATACATATGTTTTAGGCAGGATTAATGTGGTAAAATGTTATTGTTGTTCAATTATATAACATATGATGTGCCTGGGGGTGTTCGTATGGAAAAATCCAAGGGGATGAGCAACCATTCAAAATATGACTTGAGACGTGTAGATACAGTAAACTTGTTTGCTACCTGGGGTGTTGTCATTATTTTCGTAGTGCTGGCCATCGCTAGCCAGGGCTTTGTTGCTGGGCTTGGCGATATGGGTAAATCCTTGGCAGTAGGTGTTTTGGCAACAGGTCTTTATTTTTTGAGATTCAATCGGTTTATCAAATCCCTGCTGTTCGGTCTTATTCCGCTTATCGCCATGATGGTATACTTCCTGATCTCAGGGTTTGATCTGGGGAACCATTATATCGTCTATGCGTCCATCACCATGGTGGCACTATACTTTAACGATCGCCTCATACTGGTGTTTGGCATAATAAGCAATGTCCTGCTCATTACTGTATACATATTTTCCGGGGAGAACTTTATGGGATCGGCTGTTCCATTTGTTGAGTTTATCAAGGTGATCCTGGCGTATAACGGAGCGACAGTGGTTCTGTATTTCTTAACCCGATGGGCAGGTGATCTTGTTAAGGATGCATCTGCCGAAACAGAAAAGGCAAGCGACCTTCTGGCCAGGCTTCAAAACGTTCTTGCCCAGGTAGAGGAGGGCTCCCAGGATCTGAATACCCATATCGAGACCGTTAATAAAACCATCAGCTCAACAAAAGAATCCAGCAGCGGCATCTTCATATCTATGAACGAGATGTCAAAAGCAATTCAGGAAGAGGCCTCTAGCATTTATAAAACCAATGAGGCCATGAACAACTCCATGGATCTGGTCAACCAGACCCAGATCATATCTGGTTCAATAGCCGAGAAATCAAAAGAAATGTCAGAAACCATCGAGGAGGGTACCGGTAAGATCTCCGAGATGGTAGAACATAACAAGGTTATCAGCGGTGCTGTGGGATCGGCTAAAGAAACGGTTAACGAGCTCAACCAAAGCATGGAAAGAGTCAACCTGGCGCTGGAAGAGATATTGGGAATAGCCGAGCAAACCAATATGCTGGCTCTCAATGCTGCTATTGAAGCAGCACGGGCTGGGGAACAGGGCAAGGGATTTGCTGTGGTGGCTGATGAAATAAGAAAGCTTGCGGAACAGAGCAAGATGACTGCTGATAATATAAACCACATCATTCAGGAGTTGACTGACCGTTCAAAGGATACCCTCAATAAGGTCTATAAAGGCGATGAGGCTGTTCGTGAGGGCAATATAATCCTTGAAAGTATCACATCCTTCTTCGACAGGATGAAGGCATCTGTGGAGGATACCAATATTAAGCTGCTGGGATGTCTTGATGGTACTAATAAGATAACCGAAACATTTATAGACATCCAGAAGCAAATCGAAAATGTGGCCAGCATTTCAGAAGAAAATGCAGCTTCCACCCAGGAGGTGCTTGCCACATTGGAGGATCAGAACAATAATATCATACTGATACATGAAGCCATGGAGAACATCGAGAATCTTAGCAGGGAGCTGCGGGAACTTGTAACGTAAATTATTCCCTGTCATTGCGAGGGAACGCTTTCCTTATGCCGTTTGCGAGGGAACGCTTTCCTTATGCCGTTTGCGAGGAGCATTTTTCTTCTGTCATTGCGAGGAGCATTTTCCTTCTGTCATTGCGAGGAGCATTTTTCTTCTGTCATTGCGAGGAGCATTTTTCTTCTGTCATTGCGAGGAGCGCTTTTTTCCTGTCATTGCGAGGAGCGCAGCGACGAAGCAATCTCTAAAATTGCCACGCTCTACCCGCAATGTTACCCTTGATTGTCAAATAGAAAGGGACGGTATGCATACCGCCCCTTTTTGATATCCGCTATTCTGTCTCAGGCTGTTTCAATATTGCTTTCATCATTAAGCCCCAGATGCTCCACAGCCCATTCACGCATTTTGTACTTGAGAATCTTGCCTGCTGCATTCATGGGGAATTCATCCACAAAGGCAACATATTTCGGTGTTTTATGCTTGGCCATATTGGTGCGCACATAGTCTCTCAGTTCTTCAATAGCCATCTCGACCCCTTCTTTCAGAATGACGCAGGCCATTATTTCCTCACCATACTGTTTGTCGGGCACCCCGATAACCTGAACATCGCTAACCTTTGGATGAGTATAGATGAAGTCTTCGATCTCCTTGGGATAAATATTCTCGCCGCCGCGGATGATCATATCCTTGATCCTGCCGGTAATCTTGAAGTAGCCGTTCTCATCCATCCTGGCCATGTCTCCCGTATGCAGCCAGCCATCCTCGTCGATGACCGAAGCTGTTGCTTCAGGCATCTTATAATAACCCTTCATGATATTATAGCCTCTGGCAACAAACTCTCCGTCGGTATTGGGAGGCAGATCCTCATTGGTAACGGGATCCACGATCTTGCACTCCACTCCTGGAAGGGCACGGCCCACAGTGTTGACCCTGAGTTCTATGGGATCATCAACACGGCTCTGGGTACATCCTGGAGAAGCCTCGGTCTGTCCGTAGACGATGGTGATTTCCTTCATATTCATCTTGTCCACCACATCCTGCATCACCTTGATGGGACAGGGGCTTCCTGCCATAATACCCGTTCTCATGTGGGAGAAATCGGTCTTAGCAAAATCCTCGTGTTCCAGCATGGCGATGAACATGGTGGGAACGCCATGGCAGGCTGTAATTTTCTCCCGGTTAATGCAATCCAGGGACTGCTTTGGAGAGAAGTAGGGTATGGGGCTCATGGTCACGCCATGGGTCATGGCGGCAGTCATAGCCAGAACCATACCGAAGCAGTGGAACATAGGAACATGGATCAGCAGCCGGTCGGCAGTGGAGAAATCCATGCAGTCACCGATGGTCTTGCCGTTGTTTACCACATTAAAGTGGGTAAGCATTACACCCTTTGGAAAACCGGTTGTTCCTGAGGTGTACTGCATATTGCAGACATCGTCCTTGTGAATGGAGAAAGCACGGCGGTAGACTTCTTCAACAGGAGTCCTTTCAGCCAGTGCCACGGCTTCATCCCAGGTCAGGCAGCCCTTCTGCCTGGAATCAATGGTAATGATGTTCCGCAGAAACGGAAGGCGCTTGATGTATAAGGGCTTTCCGGCTTCTGCAGTTTCCAGTTCAGGGCAGAGTTCCTTTATGATGCTAACATAGTCTGAGTCCTTGTATCCGTCGATCATGACCAGAGTGTGGGTGTCAGACTGGCGCAGCAGATACTCGGCCTCATGTATCTTGTATGCGGTATTGACTGTCACAAGAACCGCCCCGATCTTGACTGTAGCCCAGAAGGTGATAAACCACTGGGGTACATTGGTAGCCCATATGGCCACATGATCACCGGGCTTGACACCCAGTGCTATCAGGGAGCGGGCGAAGGTATCCACGTCGTCTCGGAATTCCGAATAGGTTCTGGTGTAATCCTGGGTGGTGTATCTGAAAGCATATTGATCCGGGAATTCATCAACCATACGGTCGAGAACCTGGGGGAAGGTAAGATCTATGAGGGAGTATTTTTCCCATACATATTGCCCCGTGCCCGCATTATTGGTATAAAGGCGGCCTTTGGTGGCGTCCTTTTTCAAATATCTGGACATATAATTGGCAAAGTTGGGGAATACCACGCCTGCATCATCCAGATCGGCAGCCCAGCGCTTAACCCATTCAAGGGATATGTAGCCGTTGTAGTTGATGGATCGCAGAGCCAGCATAAAATCATTTATGGGAAGATCCCCTTCTCCCATCATGCGATAGGAGACTTTGTCATCTTCCATGACCGAGTCCTTCACATGGACGTATTTGATATAGGCGCCAAGGTTCTGGACTGTTTGGCCAGGAGTTTCGCCTGCAAACCGGTAGGGATGATGAATGTCCCAGAGAGCAGCTACAGCATCGCTTCCAACGGCATTAAGCAGGTTGAAAAGCCTGCGGGTATCGGTGTATACCCCGTTTGTTTCCACAAGAAGGGTTACTCCCTTTTCCTCTGCAATGGGGGCTAGCTTTTTCAAGGATGAAAGGACTACCTCGTCATCCACTTCTCCCTTGGGCTGAGGCTCCAAATCTGCGAGCACACGGATATACGGGGTTTTCAATTTGGCAGCCAGTTCAATGTACTGGATTATTTCATCATGGTTTTCGCTGGCCTTATCAGCAAACTTCAGGCAGCAGCCAGATGAAAGACAGGGTATCTCCAGGCGGAGCTGCTGCAACTTTTTGATGGTATTGGGGAGCTCTGCCTCGGTAAAGGGTTTTGCCCGGACAGCGAAGATATCCTTGCCCAGGCCTCGTATTTCAATTCCGTCAAATCCAAGGTCTTTGGCCATGGAATAGATATCCGGCCAATCAAAATCGGGGCATCCTAAGGTTGAAAAAGCAAGTTTCATACAACATTCCTCCTGAAAATACTGGGATTAAATCAAAAAAGCTTCCGTCCTCTTATATCCTGTAAGAAGACGAAAGCTTATACTTCCGTGGTACCACTTCTCTTGGTGCAATGACCCACTCATACAGCATCCGACCATAATAAGGTTAATGCCCTCCCTTTGTAACGGCGGGAAGCCCGTTCACGTCTACTGGTCCAAAGCAATAGGCTTTTGCCTCGGACGTTCAGGTGACTGCTAAAGGGTGAGTTCACTATCTGCCCCGCGCACTGTCTCACACCATGCGACAGCTCTCTGAGGCTGCGAAAGCAGCGTGTTTTCCCTATCATCGCATTTGGCTATTTTTTAGTATGCTATCAGATTCCTATGTACTTGTCAAGATACATGTGCCGGAAGGATAGCGTCAATTCCAGGTTCCTCATTTGAAAAGTTAAATTCCACCCCTTCACCATCTTGTCCTTACGGACATATGCTGGTTTATAGAGTATGTTATGCAAGAGGTGTTTATTATGCCAGATGGCTTCCGACAGGATTTCTTCCCGGGTTCTTTCAGAGGCAGACGCTTTCCCAGACAATACCCCATTATCCGTCGCCCGATTTTTGGCCCGGTTTACAGGCCGGGATTCCGTTTTCCTCGCCGTATCCGGCCGAGGGGGTTCCTTTTCCGCCGCGGACCTCTGTTCTGGTTCCTCGACCTGCTGGATTAATCCTATAGCGCTTTGGGACAGGTGTAAGGCATCTCAAACGGGATGCCTTCTGGTCGTTTGTTAAGACCGGAGGCAGTTTTTCTCAATCCTCTTTCTTAATGACCGGCAGGACCATTTCCGCAATGGTTCCGACGCCGGGCTCACTGATGTAGTACAGACCATAACGATTCCCATACTGGAGTCGTATTCTTTCCTTAATATTATGTATACCTATGGTATTAAAGCGTTTTCCCTTTCTTGAGTCATTCTGGTTCAGGGTGTATACGGTGGCCAGATCCATTCCTGATCCGTTATCGATCACCTCGATGTGCAGCTTGCCATTTTCAATAAAGGACAGTACCTTGATAAACCCTTTGTCTTCGATGTCCTCAAAGGCATGAATGATGCAGTTTTCCACCAAGGGCTGAAGGACAAAGCGCAGCATTTCACAGTCATGGGTCTCAGGATCCAGTTGGGTAGAGAACTCAAAGGTGTCTCCATAACGGAATTTCTGTATTCGGATGTAATTCTTCAGGTTTTCAACCTCATCGCTCAGGGTCGTCAGGCTGCCCGGCTGGGCAAGGTTGTATTTCAGCAGGTTGATCAGCGAAGTGCACATATCAGCGATATTATTCATGTTCTGTAGCACCGCGAGCCATTTGATGGAGTCAAGGGTATTGTACAGAAAATGAGGATTGATCTGGGCTTGAAGCCATCGGTTGAAACACCCATGCACGCCAGGATCCTGCTTGAAAGTCCTTTTCCTCATTTAGCTCAATTAACTGAAAATGATATGCCGGAGTATTGGAAATGTGGG
>LFSK01000168.1 GCA_001512555.1 Clostridiaceae bacterium DTU059
GTTTTCCGTGGCGCGCTGGACTGCCGTGCAACGACTATTAATGAGGAGATGAAAGTAGCTGCGTCTTACGCAATTGCTTCCCTGGTAACCGATGAAGAATTGAGTCCCGAATACATAATACCGGATCCTCTTGATAAACGTGTTGTGCCTGTAGTTGCACAAGCAGTAATCGACGCCGCTAAAAAGACTGGTGTTGCAAGAATATAGCAAGCAAATGATATTTAAAATCAAACAATACTTTAAAGTACTAGTGATATAAAAAATAGAACGACATTACGGATGGATTACCCATAAGCATTACTATGGGAGCCCGGTGATTCCGGCTAAATGATATATTGATGAAAAGGGGCCGCTCCGATGAATTCAGCGGCCCCAGTTTTTTATCGGCAACCTTTTAAAGACATTACTTTATGGGATCCCTGGATTAACAGTTTACCAGATATCTTAGCTGCCTTTATAATATAATACATAACAAAGTGGAAACGATTGTAAGGTCGTTTTCTTTAAAGATGGAGGAGGCGCTATTCTCTTGAAGATTCAAAGTCTAAGTGTTGTGGTTCCTAATAAAAAATGTATTAACAACTGCCGCTTCTGCGTAAGCCGGATGCATGAGAGCCCTTATAAAAACATGATGGATGAAAACCTTCCATTTTTCGACCTTTACCAGAGGGATTACATCAAGAGATTGGAGTTTGCACGGGATAATGGCTGTAATACCGTTATGCTGACTGGCAACTCCGAGCCCCAGCAAAACCGCGGATTTCTGCAAGCCTTTGGAACGATGAATAACAACCTGGACAAACCCTTTCGTTGGATTGAAATGCAAACAACCGGCGTCTTGCTTGACGAATCCTATCTGCGTTTCTTAAGAAACCATGTGGGGGTGAGCACCATAAGCGTCTCCCTTTCATCATTTAATAACGATATCAATGCTGAGTACAATGGCACGCTGCCGAACCTTAAAGTGGATCTCAATAAACTGTGCACCCTTATAAAGAAATATGATTTCAACCTCAGGCTTTCCATAAACATGACTGATTATTTTGACCGGCTGTCTCCCGTTGAAATCCTTACATATGCCCGGAAAAAGCTTTTGGCAGATCAGGTAACCTTCAGGGTTCTTTACACCAGCACCGAGGGTGGAATCGCTCAGACCGAGCAGGATAGATGGATCATGGAGCATGGAGCTTCACCTGAGAGGCTTGAAGCCGTAAAGGAATACGTGGTGGAAAAAGGAAGGCCCCTTGAAATACTGGAATTCGGCGCTATAAAGTATTCTGTAATGGGCATGTCTACGGTAATAGATGATGACTGTATGAGCACAGTGCCTAAGGATTCATTGAAGTATGTGATCCTGCAGCCCAACTGTAAGCTGTACTCAAAGTGGGACGATCCCGCATCACTGATTTTCTAGTCCGCCCCCATTCCCCGTCACCGATAATCTAGGAGTCTCTTTCAAGGCCGTTCTTCCTCAAACATCTCTTTCAATAGATCTTCGGTACAATTATACGCATGCTCCCAATTTGTAGGGGGAGAGCAATCACTTCCCCTCAGCTTTTATAGCAACTTTCATCACAGCGCAGAGGCTTGCCCCATATACTAATAATAGCTTATGGATACCTATGGTTTTAGACCGTGTAAGGCAGGAAAATGTGGTGGCCTGATGCCACATATATCAAATTTGAGAACCAGCGTGGTCAGCAACAGTCTGAAGGCTGAGGGTGAGACAACATGACAATCATTGAAGAGAAATACAACTGGGCCAGGACTAACTTTGCCCCGAATAATCCGGACACCATAGTTATTCATCATGCGCTGTCCCCATCATGCACAGCCCAGGATATACACCGCTGGCATCTAGAGCGAGGTTGGATGGGTATTGCTTATCACTACTTTATCCGGAAAAACGGCGTGATTTACAGGGGTCGCCAGGAGCACCACAGGGGCGGGTCGCTGCTGGGGGATGAGAATATCAACGTCATCAGCATCTGTCTTGAAGGATGCTATACAGATTACGGTGACCTGACCGAGAAAATAGTTCCGGAAGTACAGATTAAAGCGCTCCATGAACTGTGCGATGATATCGCTTCAAGATACAGGATAGTCGC
>LFSK01000087.1 GCA_001512555.1 Clostridiaceae bacterium DTU059
AAAGATGACCCGGACAGCCAGCGCCTGGTGGTTCATGGCTATAATGCCGTTTACATCGATGAAATGAATAAATGGGTTCGTCTTGATGCCAGCAAGAGCATAGATGAATATACCCCTCCTTTCAATTTCGAAAAGGAAGCATCAGAGCTTGAGGTTGACACCAAAGCAGGTGAATTCGATGATCCTGTTGTCTACATAAACCCCAGCCGAAGCATTGTGAAATCCCTCAAGAGATACGAAACCATTGAGGACCTGAAAAATAATTTGCCGGATAAATACTAGATTTTTCCCCAAAATCACGCTTGATTAGCTGACTGTTCCGATATTTCAAGAAGGATTGAAGAGCCGAGTAATCGGCTCTTTTTTGCTTGTCCGATTCAGCTTTATTATCAAATTAGTAAATAGGTTTGTTTTTCCAGTAATTATTGTTGTATTATGGTTAGTGGAAATTTGCAGCGCAGGAGGATGAACCCATGCTTGAGCTGATTGGACTGACTAAAAAGTTTGGTAGTGTCACAGCCGTCGACAACCTGTCCTTCACCGTCCAAAAGGGGGAGATTTTTGGCCTTCTTGGTGAGAATGGCGCCGGTAAGACCACTACCCTGAGAATGCTGGCAACCATGCTAAAACCCACTTCAGGAACAGCGCGGCTTGCAGGAATTGATATTGTGAAAGCGCCGGAAGAGGTAAGAGGCAGGGTAGGCATTCTTTTTGGCGGGGAAAGCGGTCTTTATGACAGGCTCACAGTCTATGAGAATATACAGTACTTTGGGGAACTGAATGATATTCCTGTAAAGGAAATCAAGAAACGTATCCAGACGCTTTCTGGTGTATTCGGCATGGACGACTTTCTGGACAAAAGGGCTGGAAAGCTGTCAAAAGGCATGCGCCAGAAGGCCTCCTTCGCCAGAGCCATCATTCACAACCCCGATGTGCTCCTGCTGGACGAGCCTACCTCAGGTCTGGATGTGGGCGCCATGCGTGAGGTCCAATCCTTCCTGAGAAACCAAAAGGACGAGGGCAAAACCATTCTCTTTTCCAGCCACACCATGAGTGAGGTTGAAAAGCTCTGTGACAGGATTGCAGTTATCCATAAGGGCACACTGGTGGACATGGGCACAACTGACGAACTTCTTAAGAAGTACGGAGCCCATGGTCTGGAAGATTTGTTTGTGAGATTGGCAGGTGACGGCAGATGAACTGGAAGCATATCATGATCGTATTCAAAAAGGAATTGAAGGATATTATTCGGGATCGTAAGACGC
Source organism: Clostridiaceae bacterium DTU059 (assembly GCA_001512555.1). Taxonomy (GTDB): domain Bacteria; phylum Bacillota; class Clostridia; order DSM-8532; family DSM-8532; genus Thermoclostridium_A. The sequence goes on from LFSK01000087.1 coordinate 1,266, forward strand.
TGTTTTCCAGCATAATTCTCCCCATTTTTCTTATGCCCGTTATATTCCTCATAGTAGGCGGCGGCACAGAGAGGATGAATGAGGAGATGACAACCCATATCACGGTTGCCCTCACAGCAGACAGCTACAGCCTCGCCGCTCAAAATTTCCTGAAGAAGAGCCTGGAAACGCAAGGTGAGGATATCACAATCGTTGACCCTGTAGAGGATCCCTGGGAAGCCATCAATAGCAAAGAGGCAAAACTGGTGGTATCCCTGGATGGGGATTTTGAGGAAAAGCTCAAAGCCTCCGAGCCGTTTACCCTAAAAATCTATTACGACAACTCCCTCTCCCGCTCAGGCGGCGCGGTAGGCTCCCTGAAATCAGCCATAAACAAGCTGAATGGAGAAATTGCGGCACAGCGTCTTGAAGCTGCAGGTATCGACCCTGATATATTGACTCCGGTTCTTGTAGACACAGAGAATATCTCCAAAACCGGAGATGGAAACATGCTGCTGATGATGATACTTCCCATGCTCATCGCCATGCTGGTGGCCGTGGGAGGTATACCTGCCGCAACCGATCTTGTGGCAGGGGAGAAAGAACGAATGACCTTTGAACCGCTGTTGACCACCCGTCCCAGCAGGATGTCCATTCTGACAGGAAAGTACCTGACTATCAACCTGTTCAGCTTTGCCAGTGTGATTTCGACCCTGATAGGGATGCTTCTCGCCTTCTTTATAAACCCCCGCTCCCTTTCCCTGGGCGTGGGCCAGATCGGCGGATTCAATCTGGATCCCGGTTCGGTGGTCTTATGCCTCATGGTGACCCTTCTTCTGGGAATGACCTTTTCGGGACTTCAGCTGGCCATCAGCACTTATGCCAGATCCTTTAAGGAAGGACAGACCTATCTGTCCCTGCTGATGTTCGCGGTGCTCATTCCTTCCTATGCCACCATGATGGTGATGCCCAGCGATATCCAGCTCTATATGTACCTGATCCCAATACTCAATACCATCTCGGCCTTCAAGCTGGTATTGGGCGGGCTGACCAATTACACCGGCCTAATCCTGGCAGTTGTGACATCGCTGGTCTATGTGGCGCTGTCCCTGGTGATAGCCGCCTCCATGTTCAAAAATGAGAAATACCTGTTCAGAAGTTGAAGAGATTGCAGCGCTCGCTGCATTAGGATTGGAGATAGGAATCCCGTAAAACAAGGGCGCATTGCGATAAGGTGCCGAAACATCCTGTGAGAATGAGATGAGAGCGGCTATCACTCTCACTTCTAGTATGTCATTGCGAGGAGCAACGCGACGAAGCAATCTCGTAGATCGCCGCACTCAGCTTCGCTTCGTTCGCGATGACATACTTATGTTTCGCAGAAGTGCAACACAGCGACCGGGCTTTACGTGATCCCTTCCAAATGGGTTCAACTCGCATTATGTTATCAGCTCAACTCCCGGTGGGCATTGCTGACAATTTCCTTTACATTGATTTCAGGCTCTTCATCGGTTTTCCTGTAGGACAGGTACAGAAGATACTCGATATTCCCTTCCGGGCCCTTTATGGGAGACCAGGACAGGCCTTCAACCACGAATCCCAAAGACCTGGCCGAATTGATAATCCCGATGATGACCTCTTCATGAATGGCAGGATCTCTGACCACACCCTTTTTCCCCACCTTCTCACGCCCAGCCTCAAATTGGGGCTTGATGAGACAGATCGCCCGGGCATCCTCTTTCAGGACAGCTTTAAGGGGAGGCAGGATCAGCCTTAAGGAGATGAAGGAAACATCCACCGATCCAAAATCCACAGGCTCACCGATATCCTCGGGTTTAACATAACGGAAATTGGTTCTCTCCATGCAGATAACCCTCGGGTCGTTGCGGAGGGACCAGGCGAGCTGGCCATATCCCACATCCACAGAATAAACCTTTCTGGCGCCGTTTTTTAGCATAACATCGGTAAATCCCCCTGTTGAAGCGCCCACATCCACGCAGGTCAAGCCTTCCAGCTTTATGCTGAAAACACTTAGAGCCTTCTCAAGCTTCAGGCCGCCCCTGCTCACATAGGGGATGGGATTATGTTTAACGGTTATAGAGGAATCCGGATCACAGAGGAACCCGGCTTTGTCAACACGCTCACCATCGACAAAAACCGTTCCTGCCATAATGGCTCGCTTGGCCTTTTCCCTGCTCTCAAATAATTGTTTGTTCACCAGGATCACATCGAGGCGTTCTTTTCCCATGCCCGTCCTCCCTTTTGGTTGGATGCGCCAATGAAATCAAGTATCCGGTCACTTATAGATTGGGGATCCAGTCCGTATTTCTTATAGATCAATTCTCTGGATCCATGGGTGATAGCCTCGTCAGGAAAGCCCAGCAACAGGGATTTTGCAGGTATGCGCTCCCGGCATAAGAATTCCAGGATAGAGCTGCCGAAACCGCCGCATGTGATGCCATCCTCCATAACAACAATCCGTCCTGTTTTTCCGATGGATTCCCTGAGGAGTGGCTCATCCATGGGCTTGATGAACCGGGGATTTATAACCTCGCAGCTGATCCCCACGGCTTCAAGAAGATCTGCGGCTTTCAGAGCCACCTTCAGGAAGTTCCCCACGGCAACTATGGTAACATCGTCTCCCGATTTTACCTTAATTCCCTTACCGGGGATTACAGGCTGCTGCAGGGCTCCTGTTTCATAACCGGATCCACGGGGATATCTTATTGCAATGGGACCCCTGTGTTCCAAAACCGCATACTCCAGCATCATTTCAAGTTCCATGGGGGATGAAGGTGCCATTAAGGTAAAGTTGGGCATGGTCTTGATATAGGCTATATCATAAATTCCCTGATGGGTCTCGCCGTCATCGCCTACCACTCCGGCCCTGTCTATGGCAAAAACCACATGAAGGTTCTGCAGGGCAACGTCGTGGAGCATCTGGTCATAAGCGCGTTGGAGAAAGGTCGAGTAGATCGCCACAACGGGTACGGTGCCCCCCTTTGCCAAACCAGCAGCAAAGGTCACGGCGTGCTGTTCGGCAATCCCCACATCGAAAAAGCGCTTGGGGAAAGCATCCCTGAACGGGTTAAGCCCTGTCCCGTCGGGCATGGCGGCTGTAATGGCTACAATATCCGGGCTCTTTTGGGCAAGCTCACATATCTTCCTGCCAAAGATCTGGGAATAGCTTTCGCCACCGTTGGATTTGAGTTCTCCGGTTTCAACCTGGAAAGGGGCAATACCGTGAAAGAAACTGGGCTTTTCTTCAGCGTATTTATACCCCTTCCCCTTAAGTGTGCAAACATGAACAAGAACCGGACCCTTCATTGTTCTGGCATGCTCCAGTACCGAGATCATTTCCCGGAGATTATGACCATCAATGGGACCAAAATACCTGAACCCCAAATCCTCAAAGAACATGGAAGGCATGAGAATGCTCTTCATGGCAGCTTTAATGCGGTGAAGAATCCTGCGCACATGCTTGCCGGATCTGGGAAGTCTCCTGTCGATCAAAGATTGGATGGATTCCCTGGTCTTATAGTAGAAGGGTCTCATGCGCAGCCGGCTCAAATAGCGGGATAGCCCCCCCACATTGGGAGCTATGGACATTCCATTGTCGTTGAGGACAATCACAAGGTTGGTTTTGGCATTACCTGCATCATTCAGAGCCTCAAGAGCCATTCCTCCCGTGAGCGCCCCGTCGCCTATAACTGCTGCCACAGAGTATGTCTCGCCCTTCAGGTCACGTGCCCTGGCCATCCCCAGGGCAGCAGATATGGAGGTGGAACTGTGACCTGTGTTAAAAGCATCAAATATGCTCTCCTCAGTTTTAGGGAATCCGGAAAGGCCGTCCATCTGTCTGAGGGTATCAAACCTGTCCTTCCTTCCTGTCAGGATCTTATGAACATAGGTCTGATGCCCCACATCCCATATTATCTTATCCCTGGGGGTATCGTAAACCCGGTGAAGGGCAAGGGTCAACTCCACAACACCCAGATTGGAAGCTATATGCCCTCCGGTGTTTGAGACAGTGTTGATGAGAAATTCACGTATTTCACCGCTTAGAGCACCCAGTTCCTGAATGCTCAACCCTTTCAGATCTTCAGGTCCGGCAATTCTGCTCAATATATTTGTAGTCTGATTATTCCGGTTCAAACAGAACACCTCTAACCTTTTTTTCTCTTGCCAAAACTTACATAGGACAGTATCTTGCCCACCCAGTATACTATATAATTGCTGTTATTGATTCCGATATTCTTGGCAAAGGCCTTGCCACCCACTGTGAATGCGGCTATCAAAGCACCCATAACGGTTTCTATAACTGAAAGATTACCACTTGAGGCGAACACCCTGTAAACAATGGACGTTCCCGCAACACCACTTACAACACCGCATATATCGCCTACCACATCATTGCAGAAGCTTGACACCCGCGGAGCGTTCCGCAGCAGCCTGAGGGATTGCCTGGCTCCCCTTATCTTTTTGGATGCCATGGAATTAAAAGGAGTCTCGTCGGCTGCCGTGACAGCGATACCGATAACATCAAACACAACACCTGTTATGATGATCACCAGCACCACAATAAATGCAACCGCAGGTTGAGCAGTCCCCAAAAGTCCTGTTGATGCGAAGAGTACCAGCATGGACAACGCAAAAGAAACCAGGGTAATAAAAATCCCCCATAGAACATGCTTTTTTTCGAATCTGCCTTTCTTCTTGACTGGAATGTTCTGCCTGGAGGCTTTCTTATATTTATCTAACTGCTTCATATATTTTTTTCCGGTATCTGTTTTAGCCAAAACAAAAATCCTGCCTTCAAATAATAATAACGACAGGAAAGAGAAACGATTATACGTTTCTCCTGTCGGTAATTAGCAATATCAGGATGGCAGTACTCCGAGTAAATTTTGCGTCTTAGGTCAGGCAGGTTTTCCCCAGAGGGTACCAAAACGTCGCCGTTCTGGCGGTTTCCCTTTACTCCCGCTGTTGAGCGGTTACCCATCTCAAAGCCTGATTGCCACTGAGTACACACTGCAATCCCCGGAATACCTGAAATAACAGCCTAGGGGTTTTCCCCGGGAGTCTTACCTGATTCTAGCCTCTTTTGCACAGAAGGTTTCAAGCAGCGATAATGCTCATGTGCCGGCCAGCACATAAACATCTGATCCACTATCCTCCAAACTGCACTCAAGGCAGGCTACACTGCCCACAGCATCAAAAGTGATACCGCAAAACAGGTTCCATCCCCCATCGTAGTCAAGATTTTTTCTGCTGAAGCAGTCAATCTGTCTCCCACAACTGAGGGTCTCCGCGGTAGAGGGGTCACACACCCGCATGCCATTGCGGGCTGCCCCTGAACCTTAACTCCCAGCACCGACCCATCACTGGGCGTAACAAGCCGGCACAAGGAACTTCATCGATATGCCCTTTAACGGATTTTTAGGCCCGTCTTCGAACCAGGCAGTACTGACTAGGATACTGCGCCATCCTGATTCTTAAAAATATTATACATCAAACCGGGAGGTTATGCAAAGATCAACGCCACCAGAATACCCAGTGCAGCCCCTGCAAATACTTCCACCGGGGTATGCCCCAAAAGCTCCTTCAGGTCTTTTTCGGCTCTGAACTCCTTGGTGGAATTGGCCAGCTTGTTAAGAAGGGCGGCTTGTTTGCCCGCGGCTCTCCTGACTCCTGCAGCATCGGCCATGACAACTAAGGCAAATACCACTGAAAAGGCAAAGATACCCGAACCAAAACCATACTGCATTCCCATAATGGTAGCCAGACAAACCGAAATAGCGCTGTGGGAACTGGGCATCCCTCCTGAGCTGACAAACTTCATAAAGTCGATTCTCTTATTGACCACAAGACAATGCAGGAATTTATAGAACTGGGCCAGAAACCAGGAAAAAACAGGCAGTGTTATGGCGTTGTTATTAAAAATCTCCTTCAAAAAGGTCACTTATATCTCCCCTGAAAACAAACTGCCGCTATTCTGCAGCATAAACTGTAGCTTATTATCTTTCTCTTTCGGCGATATAGGCCGCTGTTTTAATTAAGAAGTCGGTGTTCCGCAGGTCTTTCAAGGCCTTTACAGCCTCTTCAACCGTTTCTTTCAGCAACTCCTTAGCCTTTTTTATACCCAGCAGCGTCACATAGGTTGATTTGTGGTTTTTCTCGTCACTGCCGGTGCTCTTTCCTATAACCTCTGCATCACCCTCGCAATCCAGAAGATCATCCTTTATCTGAAAGGCCAGGCCTATATACTGCCCATAGCGATCAAGAGCCTCCCAGGTTTTTTCATCAGCCCGGCAAAGCCTTGCTGCAGAAAGAATGCTGGCTCTGATCAAGGCACCTGTTTTCAGACTGTGCATGCGGCAAAGTTCCTCGAAGGAAATAGGGGCATCCTCAGACTCCAGATCAATGATCTGTCCAGCAATCATACCCGCACTTCCTGCCGCATCCATGATAATGCGGGCTGCAGCAGCTTTCCCGAGGGTATCTTTATCATCGGCAAGGACTGCATCCAGCATGATCTCGCAGGCCGTATTGAGAAGCGCATCACCAGCAAGAATGGCCTTAGCTTCACCGAAAACCTTGTGGTTTGTGGGTTTCCCCCTCCTGAAATCATCGTTGTCCATACATGGCAGATCATCATGGATCAGAGAGTAGGCATGGATCATCTCAATAGCACAGGCAAAGGGCATGACATCTTCTCTGTTGCCCTCCAGCATGTCGCAGACTGCCAGCGACAGAACAGGGCGCAGCCTCTTTCCGCCTGCCATGAGGCTGTATCTCATGGCTTCAAAAAGAGATTTCTCTGGAAGGTCGGGAACCGTTATACGCTTGCTGATCCATTCTTCCACCAAATTCCTGTACAGATTGAAATTCTGAATATAGCTCATTGTCCTGCGTCAGGCTCAAACTCTGTCTCCCTGACTCCATCCTTTCCCTCAACCAGTATGGTAATCTTCTTTTCCACCTCATCCAGCTTCATATTGCACAGACGCGCAAGGCCTATGGCTCTTTCAAAGACTTGTATGGACTGCTCAAGAGGCAGATCCCCTTTTTCAAGGATGGCAATGGCTTTTTCCAGCTCATTCGCCGCCTCTTCATAAGTAAGCTCTCTTTTTTCCTGTTCATATGTTTTGTCCGTCATACCCCACACTCCATTTCATAACTGGTGGCCGTGCCGTTACCCCATCTTATCGGGAAAGGCATCCAATGCCTTCTCAAACAACGCCCCGAATCGGCCTCCAGCCACCCTGATTGTTATCCTGTCCCCCGGTTTCATGGTCTTAACGGATTTTATAACACTTCCGTCTTCTTTTTGTACAATGGCATACCCGCGGGATAATACCGTCAAAGGGCTCAAGGCATCCAGCCTGCCTGCCATATTGCCCAGAGCGGATCGATGCCTGTCCAGATTTGACTTGCTTATCAGAACCAACTCCCGAAGTCTGCCATCCATCTGCTGCCTCAATGAGTCAACCCTCTCAAATGGCCGGGTCAAGCTTCTCGCAGATGACAGGCCCGCTATTCTTTCCCTCTCCCGCTTCAGCTTCATCAGAAGACTTGAGATGAGGTTCTTCTCATATATAATCAGCCGTTCCTTCATGACTGCTTTTTCGGGTACCGCCAGTTCGGCAGCGGCAGATGGTGTTGGGGCTCTTAAATCGGCTACAAAATCAGATATGGAGAAATCTGTTTCATGGCCTACAGCAGAGATGATCGGTATTTGAGAATCATAGATTGCATAAGCCAGACCTTCATCGTTAAATGGCCATAAATCCTCAATGGATCCACCGCCCCTGGCCAGAATGATGACATCCACATTCCTCTCACCGTTGAAATACCTGATCCCCCTGGCAAGCTGCGCCGGAGCATCATTCCCCTGAACCGCAGATGGATAAATGATCACCCGGATATTGGGATACCTTCTCTGTAAAACATTCAGGATGTCGCGAATAACGGCTCCGGTGGGAGAGGTTACAATACCAATGGCACGGGGCAGGCGGGGAATGGGCTTCTTTCGTTCCCGGGCAAACCATCCCTGTGCTTCAAGTTTTCGCTTCAGCTGTTCAAAGGCCAAATAGAGGCTGCCGGTCCCATCCGGCTGCATCTCCTCAGCATAGAGCTGGTAGGTGCCGCCTGGCGCATACACCGAAACATAACCCCTTACAATGACCTTCATACCCTCTTCGGGAATGAATTTCATACGGGCATTATAGGTGCGGAACATGACACATCTTATCACAGCATCCTGATCCTTCAGGGAAAAATACATATGGCCGGAACTATGATGTTTGAAATTGGATATCTCCCCTGAGACACTCACATTAGAAAGCAGCATGTCGCTGTCAACAAGCTGCTTGATGTATGCTGTGAGCTCCCTTACCGTCAGATTATTCATGGTCGTTGGGCTCCCCGGCGTCCTGGGAGAGTTCGTTCCATACCTTTCCTAAAACACCGTTTACAAAGGTTTTGGATTGTTCTCCGCTGTATTTCTTGGCCATCTCTACAGCCTCATTGATCGAGACATTTACAGGTATGTCTTTCCGGTAGCGCATCTCATACACGCTGAGCCTCATGATGGCAAGATCCACCTTTGGCATTCTGGTAATAGTCCATCCCTTGGCATGGCGCGAAAGGATACTGTCAATCTCATCCTGGTTTTCAATCGCACCCCGGACTACATCCTCAATATAATCCCGTTCCGGCGAATCCATGATCAGCGCCTCTTCCATATATGTCCGGATTTGATCGTCCAGGTCGTCCTTCAGGATCTGAACCTGGTATAGCAGTTTCATCGCATGTTCGCGTGCTTCTCGTCTTCCCAAAACTGTTTCCTCCAACACTCATATCCTTGCCTGATATGAAGTGATTTGAGTTGTGGCTCTACGATGTAAAACCATAGGGATATTATAGCATATCATCCCCTTCTGCAAGGAGGTTCTTTCTTGGTTATATAAAAAATTCTCTCCTCTTCGGGGGCAGGAGGGTTGAAGCTCAACCCGCCGAACCTGCCAAGCAATTCCATATCCGCCCTGGAAAGGGCTGCCCTAATCTCTTCGTCGGAATAGGCACGTTCAACATGGGTTTCATCAAACCGCATATACAAACCGCCATGGGCCTTCCTGAAGAATGTCAGTTCAAAGGTGCATAGCTTATCAGACGGGTTATATGTATTGTTCCATATCCATGATATATCATCATCCAACTCGTAAAAGATATTCTCCCCCAATATGTGTGACAGCTTGTATTCACTATTAATATCAAATATAAATAGCCCGCCAGGGTTAAGATACATGTGAACCAGTTGAAAAACACGATCCAGGTCTGTTTTATCGGTGATATAGTTGATGGAATCCAGCATACAGATTACAGCATCAACGGTGCCATAAAGCTCAAAATCGCGCATGTCCTGGTTGATAAAAAGAATATCAACTCCCTGGTCACGGGATTTTTCCGCCGCCCTGGACAACATATCCACAGACAGATCAAGACCGATCATATCGTATCCCCTTTTGGCCATTTCAATGGCCAGGCTGCCTGTACCGCAACCCAGTTCCAGAACCAGCCGGGGCTTATCCCCAAATTTAAGAAAGGCTGATTCCAGAAAATCAGCCCATTTCTCGTACTCAATATCCTGCGTAAGCCTGTCGTAGACCTCAGCAAATCCCTGGTACATCCTATCACCCTATCTGTGTCTTTTTCTTCTTTCTGGACAATATGCCCCCTATTCGGCCTGTTTCCTTCGGACTCAGACTTTTCCATCCATGCTCCTTGATTTTGTCATACAGACCCAGCTCCTTTGCTATTTCAAGTTTGAGCTGCTCATCTTTCTTAATCATTCCTATCACCCCATGGGATATTATGGCCAGCCATCTCCAAGGGTATTCAAAACAGGGCTCATTATTATAGATCTATGGGTTAGTGTATCTTTGTTTGACCTGAGCAATGGCTATCTGGAGCTGATTGTCCTTATCGTGGGGGATATCATCTATGGATGTGCTCTTGAATTCTTCATTCAACATAACCTCTATATCCGGCTCAACGCCCTCACCGTGGATGCTCTTGCCTGAGGGGGTGAAATATCTGGCAATGGTATATTTCAACCCTCCGCCATTTGTAAAACGCAGATCAATTTGCTGGACCAGACCCTTTCCGTAGGTTTTTGTTCCCACAAGGGTTGCCTTCCCATAGTCCTTAAGGGCAGCCGACATGATCTCGGAGGCACTGGCACTGTAGCCGTTTATAAGGACACTCATGGGAATATCAATATGATTGCTGTCCGAAAACTCTTCCCGCCTGTTGCCATATCTGTCCTCCACGTATACTATGAGTCCGTTGGGAAGGAGCATGTCGCAGATCTTTACCACCTCATGGTAATCCCCTCCGGGGTTATCCCGAAGATCAATGACCAGTCCATTTATCTCCTGAGCTAACAGGCTGTTCAAATGATTTCGGAAATCCTGGGAAATATCATTATCAAATTGCTTTATTCGGATGTATCCGATTTGGTCATCAATCACCTTGCTGGAAATATAGGAAACATTGATGGTCTGTCTCGTTACATCAAAATCTATATAGTCTCTGATATCCTCACGGAAAACCGTGATCGTCACTACGGTCCCAGGGGCACCCTTTATTTTTTTAACAATGAGGTCCGGATCCTTGATGTCGGTGACATCCTCCTGATCGACCCTGACGATTTTGTCCCCCTTCTGTATCCCCGCTTCTTTTGCGGGACTTTCCGGAAAAACTTCAGCCACTGTCAGCAGGTAATTCTCATCCATACTGACCAGAACGCCTATACCTTCGTAGTTTCCTGAGGACTCCTCCATGAACTGTTTCATTTCATCCGGATCATAGTAAACGGTATAGGGATCCTCCACACCTTCAGCCAGGCCTTTTATTGCTCCCACAAACAGAGCATTGATATCAACCGGTTTGTAGTATCTGGTTCTAAGTACATCCTTCACTCTGTTGAAGGCCTCAATATTCTTTATATCAACTTCGTCCCCATCGAAAAATACGGCATGCTGTTGCTTGAACCAGCTGGTAAGAGGACGTGCCATCACATTCTTCCAGGAAACCAGTGTTCCCACAGAAACAAAGTAGCCGGCAAAAAAGGACAGCGCCGAACATACCAGAATAATAGCTATTATTTTTATCAGTTTCGTTTTATTTCTCATACTGCATCCCTTTCCAGAGCTTATGTCCTGACGCTAGCCATTCGGTTCACACGGTCTTCCATTTCTAAATCTATGTATCCTTCGTATAATTCATGTATTCAAGTAAAAAGGATACCCAAACGGATATCCTTTTATCAGCTATTGGATTTCCAGGTTTATTTGGGTGATACGTACAGCAGCGGATCCACGCTTTCCCCATTCTTCTTTACAGTAAAGTGCAGATGGGGTCCCGTTGATAGCCCAGTGCTTCCAACCTTGGCTATTACATCGCCTGCTGCCACCACCTGACCCTCCTTAACCAGAAGGCCCCCGTTCATAATGTGTAGATACAGGGTGGCTATCCCACCGCCATGGTCAATGATTATGGTATTCCCGCCTCCGCCGCTGCGCCATCCTGACCATATTACCTTTCCGCTGGCTGCAGCGTGTATATATGTACCCTGGGGAGCGCCTATGTCAATCCCGCTGTGAAATCTGTATACCTTCAGTATGGGGTGGAGCCTGTTGCCAAAGTATGAGGATATGCGTGTGTACCCGGGAAGAGGCCATACCATGGGACCGCCGGTATACTTGCCGCTGGAGCTCAGTTTTTTGATAAGCTCCCCTAATTCCTTGTCTTCCTTCTCAAGCTGGTCTTCCTGCCTGGCTATCTTCGCCAGAGTCTCTTCGCTGGCCTGTATTCTTTCCTCAGCCCGTGAACGGGATATCTCCAGTTCCTGAAGGTCTTTAAGGCTTTGTTCCAACTGCTCTTTGGCGTTCTGCTCCTCCTGCTCCTTCAGGAATTTGAGTTCATTTATTTCCAGTTCTTTTTTCAGAATACTGTCCATCAGATCCTGATCGGCTTTGGAGATAACCTGCATGGTATGTAAGCGGCGGAATAATTCATCTACATCATTGCACTGGGCCAGTTCGCTGGTATCCGCGCCTATCCTGGAACGGATATAAAGCACCACCAGCCTTTCCTGAAATAACTTGAGCTGCCGGTCATATTCGGCCTGGGTATCCAGGATGGCCTGATCCAGAGTCTTTATGGCATCCTCAATTTCTTTGATTTTTTCCTCTATCTGAGCCTTTTCGTATCCCTTGGCTTCAAGATCGGCTATGATACTGTCACGAACCTGCTTGTTATTGAGCAGATTCTTGGACTCTGCCTGCTTTTTCTGCTCCAGTGCTTTCTTTTCGTTCTGAAGCCTTTTCTGCTCAGCCTTCGCATCGTCCAAAAGGCTGGCCTGGGCAGTCAATCCCATGGGTACCGCCAGACAGAATACCAATAAAAAGGCCAGTATTCTTTTTATCATATGTATCCGCCTCCGCTTGAAGGTTGTTTATAAATAATGCGTTTGTGCAAATTATGTAGCCTGCAAGTTAAAATATATCATTTTTTTTGCATTTTGACAACGTTTTAATGTCATATTGGTGAATAAAAAGGTATCTGGCCTCATTTGAAAAAGTAAATTCCACCCCTTGAAGGCAAAGAGCGGAATTTAGTTTTGCAAA
>LFSK01000207.1 GCA_001512555.1 Clostridiaceae bacterium DTU059
CAGCATTGCTATTGTATCGTTTTCCGGAGAAACCGTTTCAAAAATGCTCACACCCCAAGATGCAGTGAAAGGACAGAAGCCCGAAAAATTAATAGAGCGAATAATAAAAGCACATACAAATGAGGGTGATATTGTATTGGATTTCTTCGGCGGTACCGGTACTACCGCTGCAGTTGCCCATAAATTAAGACGGCGTTATATAGTATGTGAACAACTCGATAAACACATAGTGATATGTCAACACTTTTTTGGACATATTTTTACCGAACAATTTATATAAATCCCCATGAATTTGTTTGCAATTATAAGATTATTTATTTGGTCCAGTCAAGGGTAAATGAACTCGCTATCGCTCGCCCTTGACAGAACCAAAAAATAATCTTTTTAAACAGATGCAAATTCACAGGAAATTTTATCCTTAGAACCATTTAAACTTAGTTGTTTTTCCTTGTATTCCATAGGTGTTAGATAACCTAATGAGCCATGTAATCTATGGTTATTGTACCAATTTATATAATCCATTAATTCAATCTCTAATTCTTTTAAACTACCAAATTTTTTGCCCTTTATACATTCAGTTTTTAATATATGGTTAAAGGTTTCTGCTGGTGAATTATCATAAGGACAGCCTTTAGCGCTTAATGACCTTTTAATTTCAAAAGTAGTAACTACTTCATCTATTAATTTATTTTTAAATTCATTACCTCTGTCTGTATGAAATATTTCTATTTCAGATAAAGGATATCTACAAGTAAGGAATGCCTGATATACAAGCTGTGCATCCTTATTTTCTCCAACAGAATATCCTATAATTTCTTTATTGTGTAAATCGAGTAGGGTACATATATAGCACCATCTTTTATTAACCCTCACATAGGTAAGGTCACTAACTACTACTTCTAGTTTTTTTCTATTATTAAATTCTCTATTTACTATATTTTCTATTTCATCTTCATTACATTTGCTTTTTCTTATTTTATATTGAGCTACAGTATAATTTGATACCAGTGAATATTTTTTCATAATTTGGCCTATTTTCCGCCTGGAAGCAATAATTCCTTCTCGTTGCAATTGTCTTTTAATTTTTCTGGTTCCATAATTATTTCTACTTTCTCTAAATATCCTAATTACAGCATTTTCTAGTTTTGTTTCTGCTTTAGAATTATTTTTATCTTCTTTTCTCTTTTTTAAGTGATAATACACAAGACTTCTATGGACCTTAAGAAATTTACACATTGCGTTAATACTGTATTTATATCTATTAGAGATAATCAGGTCTATTTTTTGCCTAGTATTAACGCTGCCTGCTTTAAAATATCATTCTCCATTTCAAGTTGCTTTACTTTTTTCCTTAGTCTAATTAACTCCTTTTCCTCTTCGGATCTGTTATCATTTACATTGAAGGATCCTGAGTCATTATATCTTTCTACCCATACTTTAATAGTTGATTTTGCAATTCCATATTCTCTATTAAGATCTGCCAAAGATTTACCATTATTATATAGTGCAACTATTTGTTTTTTGAATTCCTCTTCATATCGTTTTGCCATTTAAATTCCTCCCAAAGTTTTATATTTATATTATACCATTGTTCGGAATTTAATTGTCCTAATTAGTATAGCCTATCCAGATGCTGCTTTTACGATGAAGCATAAAAAAGTAGAAGAAATATTGCATGATATCGATAATCAGATGCCAAGAAAGCTTACCGAAATAACCGTTTACGTCAAATCGGAGGCGCGTGCCAAGACCATAGAGTATCTTAATGGTATAATTACTTGTGAATATGATAATAACGATTGTGATATGGTACTGTATGTCATTGAAAATGAGCACTTATGGTTTGGAACGCTGTTATCGCTTGGTGATGGGATTGAGATCAAGGCACCAGAGCATATCAGAAATCGTGTACTTGAATCGGCGAAAAAAATAGTGGCGCTGTATCAAAAACTATGACATGCTGTTGTCGTAGTTTCTGTGTTAAAATTAACTCATAATAATAAAGTAACGGAGGTAATGA
>LFSK01000118.1 GCA_001512555.1 Clostridiaceae bacterium DTU059
AATGCCACCAGCCAGGATGTGCTGGATCTTATCAGATATGTAAGAAAGACGGTTTATGAGAGAACCGGAGTCCTGCTGGAACCGGAGGTCAGGATCATTGGAGGAGAGCTATGAATCTGCTGATCATTACAGGAATGTCGGGGGCGGGCAAGAGCCTGTGCGTTAAATATTTCGAGGATATTGGATATTTTTGTGTGGACAATCTTCCACCCTCACTTATTCCTAAGTTTACCGAGGTTATTATACAGAGCAAGAATCCGCTGGACAAGATTGCACTGATCGTTGACATACGGGGCGGAATTATGTTCCTGGATCTATTTCCCGCCTTGCAGCAACTTCAGGAGATGGGAATCTCATATAAGATTCTTTTCCTTGATGCCACCGATCAGGTTTTGGTGAAGCGTTTCAAGGAGTCACGGCGTCAGCATCCACTATCTCCCGACGGACGCCTTGCGGAAGGGATTGAGGAGGAGAGGCGTATACTTCAGGCAGTCAAGGACAAGGCAGATTTTATTATAGACACCTCCAATCTCATGCCCCGACAGCTGAAGGGGGAGATTGCCCGGCTCTTTGTTGAGGGCAAATCTTTTAAGGGTCTCATACTCAATATAGTCTCATTTGGTTTCAAATATGGTATTCCCATGGACTGTGATCTTGTTTTCGATGTCCGGTTCATCCCAAACCCGTACTATATACCCGAACTGAAGCATAAGACTGGTCTTGATCCGGATGTGAGCGATTATGTGATGTCCTTTCCGGAGAGCAGGAAGTTTCTCAATAAACTCAACGAGATGATACACTTTTTAATCCCCTATTATGT
>LFSK01000045.1 GCA_001512555.1 Clostridiaceae bacterium DTU059
GCATCAAGGCTCGCCATCCGATGAATGTTTTTTCAAATTCGTTGTTTAAACTTTTTGGTTATTGGTATTTATAAATATGATACTACGTTCTTGTTCCTCCTATTATATATCGGATAAGTTCAGTTCATTTGAGCTGGGGGCACGAGTTTTGGAATCATTATTATAAGTCTGTTAACAGTGCTCTTTTTTTGTGGCAATAGCGGTAGCTGTTGTCTGGAAGGAGAAATACTATGCACTTGAGGGATTGTGCCGGTGGTGTGGTATTCCATGAAGAAAACGTTTTTTTCCTGAAGAATGAGAAAAACGAATGGGTCATGCCAAAGGGGCTTATCATGAATGATGAAAATCCCCAGGAGGCAGCCTTGCGCAGGGTTTTAGAAGAAACAGGCATAGAGGCTGAGATTGTCGAGCATGCAGGTCAAACCTACTATGAATTCTACTCAATTACGAGGCGTATGCCTGTATGCAACAGGATTGCCTGGTATGTAATGAAGACCGCTTCGGAAGATTTCAGGATAGCGGAGAGGGAAAGATATACCGAAGCAGGTTTTTTCCCGATTCTTGACGCTATTGACCGGGTTACATACAGTCAGGATAAATCCCTGCTCAT
>LFSK01000022.1:0-632 GCA_001512555.1 Clostridiaceae bacterium DTU059
GAAATGCATGATGGTCCTGCCCAGTCCATGACCAATGTGGTACTTAAGGCAGAACTCTGTGAAAGATTATCTGAAGTTGACATGGACAAGGCAAGAAAGGAACTATCCCTGCTTAAGGATATGGTTCGCGATTGTCTTAAGGAGGTTCGCAGAATAATTTACGATTTAAGACCCATGTCCATAGATGATCTTGGACTTAAGCCAACCCTTCAGAAATACATAGAGAACTTTAAAAGTGAAACTGATGTTCGTGTTGAATTGATGTTTATAGGAAGTGATGATAATATAAAGGACAGCAATATTGCGCTGACTGTCTTCAGACTGGTTCAGGAGTGTCTGAACAATATAAAGAAACATGCCGATGCAACTGAGGTAATCATCCAGTTGGAATGTACCAAGAAGAGATTAACCGTTCGCGTCAAAGATGATGGAAAAGGCTTTGACACCTCCATTCTGAAAATGTGTCATATGGATAGCGAAAGCGGCTATGGCGTGATTGGTATGCAGGAACGGGTGGAATTGCTGGAGGGGTCTTTTTCAATTGATTCTGAGATAGGCAGGGGAACAACTGTCCGGGCTGTTTTGCCATTTGATCTTCAGGGGGTATATTGATTGAAAACAATAAGAATTAT
>LFSK01000022.1:659-15041 GCA_001512555.1 Clostridiaceae bacterium DTU059
TATCCTGAAGTCAAACCCGATGTGGTGCTGATGGATATCAATTTGCCTGCACTGAACGGCCTTGAGGCAACCGGGCTCATCAGGAAAAAGGATCCTGAGGCAAAAATTATAATGCTGACCATTCATCAGGACAGGGAGTATTTGTTGAAGGCACTGGATCTGGGTGCCATGGGTTACATCCTAAAGCATTCAGATTCGAAGGTTTTGGTGGAAGCCGTGCGAAGCGTTTACAATAATCAAACCTATATCCAGCCAAATATGGCCAGCGAATTGGTTGACGAATACAAGCGTATCAAAAGCGGAGTTTCCAACAGACCCGAGAACCTTCTAACAAGAAGGGAACTGGAGGTTCTGAAGCTATTGACCAAGGGCTTGCTTAATAAAGAGATTGCCAACATTCTATATATCAGCAAAAAAACTGTAAAGAACCATATCTCCAGTATCTTCAGAAAGCTTGATGTTCAAGACAGGACACAGGCGGCTATTTATGCCATAAAACACAGTATAGGCGATTGATATTTATTCAGTAAACAAAAAATGCTTTTCCGGAAATACTGAGATGGGGGATCATCCAAGAATACCGAATTCTGTAGAAATTAAGTTGAAAATAGGTTTTCTTGTGTTACAATAATGATAAAGCCAATATAATGATGAATAAATAATCATAACACTTGGTTATTTATTGATATTTTTACTTTAGATAAAACTCCGGAGGGCAACATATGATAACCCCAAACGCAAAATCAAGCGGTCATTGGGACTTTAAGCGTTACAACAAAGTCTTATACGTATTGATGGGTTGCATCTTGCTCCTTATTGCATTGCTCCTGCTGGAAAAGAAACATGACGGACATTTTCTGATAAATAACTCAACAATCTGGTATAGCTGGCTGGTCTTTATTTCAATCATTCTTGCATTCTCTATCTTCTTAATATCATATTATACCTATTATCAGATGCTGAACAACAGGCTTGCTATTGTTGGCTTTACTTTTTTGATTGCGGGTGTATTCGATACCTTTCATCTATTGTCGTACCCTGATATGCCCGAGCTATCGGGGATGGGGGCATCATCGGGAGAATCAATCGTATACTGGCTTTTGGCAAAGATCGTCAATGCGGCCGGGCTTTTCGTATTGGTAAGCACCCCCGAACAGAGAAAAGACCGTATCGGACGGGTCTGGAAACTTGTTCTATCCATGCTGTTCATCCTTACTTCCGTTATATTTATCAGTATATACCCTGGTATGGCCGATTTGATCTATGGCTCTGGTGGGATAAAACCCGTCGGAAATATCATCATTGTCGCAATAGGGATCATTTATGCCTATAATACTGTAAGAGCTGTTATAAACCTTGGGAAAAACGGCGACCCTCTTTATAGAACCCTGGCCTGTGCCTTCATTATCATGTTTTTCTGCCAGGTGATCACCATTGGCCTTTTTAATCTGCATGATATCAGGAGTCTTTTGGGCTGTATCCTTAAGTTTGTTGCATTCCTGCTTTTCTTTAATATTTTCTACATACAGGGTATAAGAAAGCCTTATGTGCTGTTGTCCAAAGCAAAAGAAGAGCTCAATGAATATGCTTACGAGCTTGACCGCCTGGTTGACAAAAGGACTCATGAATTAAGGCAGGTAAATAAAAGGCTCATGGCCGATCTTGAAGTGGCCAGGGGTATTCAGCAGGCCATGCTGCCTGCCGCACTTCCTCAAAATGAGTTTGTCTCATTTGTTTCAGGGTACTTGCCGGCTGAAAACTTAAGCGGCGATTTCTATAATGTCATCAAGATTGATGAATCTCATTATGGAGTATATATCGGAGATGTCTCAGGTCACGGTGTTTCGGCTGCCATGCTCACCGTGTTTACTTTTCAAAAGATCATGTCCCTAATGGACGAAATAGGAAAAGAGGGCATGACCATACCTGCCATGGTGCTCAAACATTTATATGATTCCTTCAATGCCGCCAATTTCAGTGAGGAATTATATATTGTGCTGATCTACGGTGTATACAATACTGATACCGGTATTTTTTCATATGCTTCCGGCGGGCTGAACACATCTCCTTTACGGCTCAGACCCGACGGATCCATCCAGGAGCTTGAAACAGAGGGCTTTGCCATCTGCAAATTGGGTGATCTCATCAGCCCGAAGTTTTCAAACCGCCAGGTAATGCTTTTCCCGGGCGACAAGCTTATTATCTATACAGATGGCCTTGTGGAAGCCGTTAACTCAGAAAAACAGCCATATTCCAAAGAACGCCTGAAGGATCTGATCTCAAAGCATCGTAAATGGAATGCAAACAGAATGACAGAAAAAATTCTGGAGGATTTGAAACAATACACAGAGCATATCAATGACGATGTGACCATACTGACTGTGGAAGTCTTAAGACCATTCTAAGGTACTCACATACCTCTTCACACAAATGTTCATATACCTGAAGCCCTTGTGGGTAAAGCCCTTTATATCATATTTATCATATTGTACGAAGATTTATTATAATAGACATTATCCCGGTATTATGCTAGACTGTGGTTGGAATTGCATATATTTGGAGGTAACGTTATGAATTCGGGTCACAAAAACAGACCGGGGCTCTGGCTATCCACTTTGGTATCAATTGTCGGATTGCTTCTGGTCGTATTGTTCTCGTACATAATTGAAAGAACGCTGGATCTGACCATCAATTCAACACTTCTTACCTTGATATCATTACTGATCGCATTTGTTCCGCCACTTCTTTGGTTAACGGTATTCTACAGACAGGATCGACTTGATCCCGAGCCCAAGAGCTTTGTATTTAAAACCTTAATTCTGGGTGCTTTAGTACAAAAGGCCGTTTATGCACCCATCATGAAGGTTATGATACCTGAAGCACAGACCGGGCCAAATATTTCAGACTATATCTTCACAGTCATTCTCGTCGCATTGATACAGGAATCCATTAAGCTGCTGTCGGTGAGATACAGCATTTATGTCAGCGATGAATTTGATGAGAAAATTGATGGAATCATATACGGTTCCGCGGTGGGTCTTGGTTTTGCCGCCATGATCAATCTTGATCTGATAATCAGTAACGGAGGAAGTGTTTTAACGGCCATCTCCTCGATAGTTGTTATAGAATCACTTGCTCATGCCAGCTTCACCGGCCTTAGCTGCTACTTTTTGGGTATATCAAAATTTAGCAAATTCAATATGATAAGGCTGCCAACAGCTATAATCATTGCTACCACCCTCAACGCACTGTCCAGGATTCTCATTGATGAAATGGTGCGCGATGGGTTCAGAATGAATTATATGCTGGGTATCATACCGGCTGCCCTTGTAGCTGTTGTTATTTTTGGAATACTGGTGATCATTACATCCAAAACTCCAGGCAAGGAAGCTGCTGTTGTCATGACGAAAAGACAATCTGTCCTGTCTGTATTGCCTGTATGGATTCTCATGATTGCTGCCCTTACAACCGGTTTCGTAATCAAGAACGCTCCGGACAAGACAACAACTGTCAGTTTGGACGGCGGTATCCAAATTACATATCCCGCCTCCTGGGCCCAATCAAAAAAGGAGGGCAGCCTTTTCACGGCTATCGATTTAATGGCTGGCGGCGGGCAGAATTTTGTCAGTGTCAGGGAAATGGATATTGATTCTCTTATCAGCTTTAAAGGTGGAGAGGGAGTGCCTGAGCTGGAGGATATAGGTGCCGCCTGGGCTATCAGGACCGGCAGGGATTATAAATTCTACCAGCCCATTAAGACCTATCCGCTGCAATTCGGTGGTCAGGATGCCCATGTAACCGAGTATATTTACATATCAGACAGCAAATCTGCCATGTTGGGGTCCAAAAGCTCAAGCCCGGGCATTGGATATTCAAGAGATATTATCATGACAGACGGTGAACATACTTACATTATTACCGTTTCCACCGGCTATAGCGACTGGGTTCTCAAGAAGGATAATCTCAAGAAGATAAAACTGTCTCTTGGTAGCAACTAATAAGTGGTGGGCATACCCTTTATACGGATAGGAGTGGTTTTATGTTGAAATCTATAAATAAGCGAAAATGGTTTGCAGTAATGGTTTTGGCAGTAGCCATGCTGTTTTCCTCATGTTCGGTCAGGGGGCAGGACGAGAAGCCGCCTTCAACTCCGGTGCTCACCATTAAAGAGGTTCTGGCTGATCGGGTATCCCTGGCCTGGAGCGAATCCTACGATGACACCGGTATTGATGAATACAGGCTGTTTCGAAATGGCGGCATCCTGGCTTACGTGGAAGATACCGAGTATGATGATACCAATGTTGTTCCCGGAGAGCAATATGAATACTATGTTGTTGCCTATGACAAGGCGGGGAACAAATCTTCAAAGAGTGTACGGCAGACTGTAAAGATTGATGATGGATCACTTAAGACCGTAGATACCCCGGGAGGACCTGCTGACCCAGATAATGTGAAGGACATGAACAGACTTGCCAAATCCACCGTACGTCTTTACATTCTGGACGATGATTATGTCTGTGTGGGTACGGGCTCCGGTACCATTATGAATGAACAGGGCTACATTTTAACAAATTACCACTGTGTTGCAGACTACTATGGTCTGTATAACAGTGAGGGGTATGTGGCTATTGCATTAACTGACGATGTTCGTGTCAATTCTCAGCCACAATACTTTGCCCAATACAGAAGCGGAAATGAGGCGCTGGATCTTGCCGTTGTACAAATTGTGGAAGACATAAACGGAAATAAGGTATCGGCCACAGATCTGAAGCTAATACCGGCAAAGATCGGTAACTCCGACGAACTGAATATGGGCGATGAGATCAATCTCCTCGGTTATCCTGGTGTGGGAGGGGAGACCATCACCTTTACTGCCGGAAAGGTATCGGGTTTCATTGATGATAATTTTGACAACGAGATTGACTGGATAAAGACAGATGCCATTGTGAATCATGGCAACAGTGGCGGAACTGCAATCAATAACAAGGGTGAGATGATAGGCGTTCCCACAGCCAAGCAGGTCGGTATGGATGCTGATCTGATGTTCTACTTAAAGCCTATTAACCAGGCTATCGCCATATTAGAGGACGCTTATACCCAGAGCGGACTTCCCAATCTTCCGGAGCGTACCGATCCGTACAGCGGCTATGATTATTCTGATGATGCGATTGATATATATGGTTATATCGTCGATGGTTATACCTTAGATCCTATTGAAGGAGCCATATTTGTTATTCTACAGGCGGGCGTTACCACTGAGCAATTTGCCAATGACCCGCAGGACAGCATGATACTGGCCTATGCTGAAACCGATGTTGATGGCTTCTTCTATTGTTACGGTGTACCCGTTGGCAATTCCTACGCAGTCATTGTGGGCGCCGATAACTACTACCCAATCATAGAGGATGATGCAATCCAGATAGCGCCCGATGAGTATGAAGACTGGTATCTGGGCAGCATCTATCTGGAAGCATATTAATTGCATTTGACAATGGGTAAACTAATTTCTTCAGAATAGTTTTGAGGCTCTGCATATTTAAGGCGGAGCCTCTGTGCTTTCTCTAAAAGAATGGTGATTATTGACTTTCAGCAGCATGAGGCCTTTGGTACATCAGATAATCCAACTAGGCTATGCCGGCCTTGTGAGGCATAAAATAAAAGAGTAAAAAGCTTGACAACTTAAGCTGCAGCCAGTAAAATAGTCTTTGTCCGGCTTACGGGCAATGGTGATGGCCCCTTGGTCAAGCGGTTAAGACTCCGCCCTCTCACGGCGGCAACAGGGGTTCGAGTCCCCTAGGGGTCACCATTTCGCTGGAGTAGCTCAGTTGGTAGAGCAGCTGACTTGTAATCAGCAGGTCGGGGGTTCAAGTCCGTCCTCCAGCTCCAAAGGGTTTCAAGTTTCTTGAAGCCCTTTTTTCATGCCTGTGTTTCACCTATTAGCATACAAAAAGACACCCGCTTGTGTGGGTGCCTTCAATTAATGAGGGCTACATATTTTATTTGATAACCTTTTGTAGAATCGGTTTAATGTCGTTGATTGGGATTGCGCTTTGAATTCCGTCTATCCCCATTCGTGCCATCCCTATTATTTTGCCGTCAACGCTGAATACTGCACCGCCAGATGATCCTCCTGACATAAACGTGTCTGATATACCCACCCATCGTTTACCGAAGTCATCTTTAAAACCAGAGAACAGGCATTGGTCGATAAAGTTTTTGCTCCCACTAGGGCTTGTAATACTTATCAATGTCTGCCCTTCAACCAGTTTGTCCGAATCTCCGAGTGTGACTGACGGTAACCCAAAATCACGGTCGAGCTTTAATACGGCAAAATCAATGTCGGGGTCGGCGTATTCCACCGTGGCGTAAGCACCGTAAACAGAATCATCGGGAAATACCTCGATTCGGTCTGCGTTTCTTATGACGTGTTCCGCCGTGATGATGTAACCTTTGTATACCCATCCAGAGCCTTGATAAGGTA
The DNA here is from genome assembly GCA_001512555.1 of Clostridiaceae bacterium DTU059. Classification (GTDB taxonomy): domain Bacteria; phylum Bacillota; class Clostridia; order DSM-8532; family DSM-8532; genus Thermoclostridium_A. Next base: position 7,141 of record LFSK01000022.1, read on the forward strand.
AATCGTTCTGATATGCGTATATCATAACACAGGAATCCTTGCAGGCTTTTGCCACAAATTCAGGGCCGGATTCAATTACTATATGAGTCCCTGTGCTGTATGCCTTTCCTCCGAGAGCTCTGGCCATGTCAGATACCTTAATATAGGTCGATGGCCATTGCTCATCGGCAGAGTGTACAGCGGCGATACGCATATCATATTCCTGTCCGTTGTACAGGAATTTATCCTCAGTGAACCTTGCTGACAACACTTCAGGCACAGCATAGACACCAATCGACAAGGTTAATAAAGCTCCAAGTATAAAACCGATTACAGCTTTCCTCATTTTATCACCCCGATTTTGTTTTACCACAATTAGTAAAACAAATCAAAATGCAAGGGATAACAACAAATATTGGGGAGGAAGATACTGCAAAATACATACATAAACATGTAAGTGTAACCAAATATAGGCTAAACATAACATAACTATGTTACATAAGTATATATATTATAGCATTAGTACATAATATTGCCTTACATCAGCCTTCATGGTGGGAGGATTTTTGTTTCTGTTACTCTCATATGTCCATCGGCTATGAGGATAGGTTTATGCTTTTCATTCTTTAGTCTGACATATAATAAAAGAGAAGTTTCCATGGGGGTGCCCAGTTGTATCTGACCACAAGTATTGCAGGCAGGACGAAAATAGAGCGTGAGGTCCTTTATGACGGAGAAGTATGTCTGCTTGAAAAAGATCAGGGCAGGGTGCTGGGCATTACCTCATGTTTTGTTTATGAGGTGAGTTTTAAGACAAATTACGCTTCTGATTCCATCATGTTAGAAGCCGCGTTTATTGTAGAGCTTATATTTGAGCATCTTGATAATGCTGGTGAATGTATAAACAAAATAAAAAAGCTGTCCTGTAAAAAAAGACTATCCCCAGATTTTCACGAACTTTTAAAATGGCCTTCAAAAAATGAAAATTTATTTGTCGTTCCAGTAATAAATGACTTGGCCTACAGATATGTCATAACGGAGGATGGCACGGGAATCAATTTGACCCTCAGTGCTTCCATAGAGTATTTTGCAACCTTCTCATACTATTCCAATATTATTGAATGCGGAAAGGAACAGCCCGAAACCGGAGATAAGATCGAAAGCGTCAATTGGAGAACCGTCATTAACAGTATTGGACTTGATGATGCATTAACATGTATCGATCATCTTGTAAAACTTATCAAAATAAGCAGGCTGTTTGGGAACAAGGAAAATATACTTCCAATCCAGTTTGAAGCATCAGAATCTAAAGTGAAGGATGAAAACTGCAGCCTCAAAAAGTTCAATAAAGCCCTGGAGGATGAAATACAAACCTGTAAGAAGACCATTGCACATCTTAAGTCAGAGCTGAGGGAACGGGAAGAAATCATAAGTAAGCTCCTGCTGCTTTTGGACAAATACAATGGACAATGAGCCATGTTACTATAAGAGAAACCGCCAGGCTGCGTAAAGCCAAAAGCAGCCGATATTTAACACAGCCTGGTGGCAGCCATGAATGGTTTTATAGGAACAGGGATTCAACTTGTGATCCCATTCTGCTCCTCATAATACAATCTGACAAGCTCATCCCTTACGAGCCCTTTTATGAAAGCCAATTGAAGTATCTTCTGCTGCAAAAGAAGCAATTGAAGAACCAGAATCTGCTCTTGTGCATTATTCATCGGTTTCACCTCCGGAAGGTTGTCCTATATTATGGTATGCAAAGAATAAAGGCATGGTTACGGGATTATAGTTCTGACAAGCCCTGAACCACAATATCCTGATCCACCCCAAGTTTTATAGTGATGTTCTCATAAAGTATGAAATCCACAGCGGTAGTCCATATGAAGGAACCGTCTCCTGTTGGAGCAAGATAGGGTTCAACCACGTCGGACTCATATCTTAGATCTGACAGAAGAATGGTTGACTGGAGTGAAGGGTTCTCCAGATCTACTGAGTCTATCCCGGGCTCAAAGGTATCGATGGGAAATGTCATCATATAGTCAAATGCAGAAAAGTTATTGCCTTCCGTTGCAAGGGTCAGTTTCTCGCAGAAATCAGCAGTGTTCCTGCGTTGTGGGATCGGGGTTTTATCATCCGGATTTATCATCTCACAGAAAGCCATGACAGAGTCAGAGTAGTGAGAACCAAGAGCGGATAATTGGCGGGGGAGGGTTATTACCTTGAATTCGCCGTTTTCATATTCCACCAGGAGGATGAGACAGTATCGATGGTTAATCCTTGATTTTTTTGTTCCTGTGATGGTGTTTTTCGGATAATCGGGTAAAACAGCTCTTTTGCATAACTTCACGCATTTGACAGCAGACCCGGAAGAGGGGGAAGTCCCCGGGCAAGCGCCATTATTGATAATATAGAGCCTCATAGGCTGTTTTGTACCTTGATTGGGCTGCTGATCAGGCTTATCCTGCCAGAATATACAGATGTCCCGGAAGGCTTTTTTGCCAAGTATCTGCCGGGCAAAGATTTCTATTTGCTGCCAGTCATAAACAGAGTTCACAGACTCGGACATGATAAATCTCTCCCTAAATGGTCAATTTTCTAGCCAGACGGTTTTTATGCGGTTTTAACTTTTTCTTTTTCTTTGGAGCAGTACCGGGGTTTTTCATGTCAATCATCAGCTGTTTCATGCTATTAATCTCACGCTGTATTTCCCCGAGCATGCGAAGTATTTCCCGTATGTGAGTGTCAACCATCAACATGCCATATTGACCCTGATCTTTATCGCCCAGGTCATCCGGCAGCAGGGGTTCTCCAATAGGGGTATTCAGGCCATCCTCACGGGTCACAGGCCTCCATCCAGTATTGATATCTGAACATGAAAAATCCTTCATCAGCACCCATTCCCCTTCATATTCCTTACCATATTATATGAAAGTGTCCATGAATGGTGTTCATGGTAAATAGTCCTTTTCATTACCTGTCATTTTTCTTATAATGGTGTATACTTGTTATCAGGCAAAATCGGAACCTCTAAAAATCGGCCTCCATTTAATTAATACATGTCAACAAAGGAGAAGGGGATATGAAGACCATAAAGAAAGTGGCCGGTGTTCTGTGCATAGCTTTATTTCTGCTTGTCACAGGTTGTGGAGACCAGGCAGGGAATGGCTCTGATACTGATCTTAGAATACCGGATGAGGCTTTTCTGAAATATGGGGAAGAGTATACCGACATTGTTGAACTGGCCAGGATAAACGATTCGGTTTGGGTTCATACCTCCTATTATGAAATTGGTGGAGTTCTCAGACCGCATAATGGGCTTGTTGTGCTCACAAACAGCGGTCTTGTTTTGGTCAACGCACCATGGACCGGCAATCAGATGGACAGCCTTGACAAGCTGGTTATTGAACAATTTAACAGCAGATTTACCGATGCCATAGTTACTGACGTGGCGGCAGAATATACAGGCGGCCTGCGCTGCCTGAAGGAAAAAGATATAAGGCTGACCTGCCTTGACAGGGTTGCCCAAAATGTCGTTGAGATTGGACTTATTGAACCCGATACGGTGCTGGACGGTGATGAAGCCTGCATCACATACGGGGATGTAGATTTTGAGATATTTTTTCCCGGGGCGGGTTACTCCGATAATAACACCATAGTATGGATCGATGAATACAACCTTTTATATGCAGGAAATCTTGTAAAAGAATACGGAGCCAGTTCCCTGGGGAATTCCAGAGTAAGTAGAGCATGGCCGGACTCATTGACCAACATCTTAAGCCGTTATGACAGTATAGAAATCGTGGTTCCCGGCCGTGGACAATGGGGTGATGCATCACTGATTGATTACACCCTGGGGCTATTTGAAGAATAAGGCTCTATGTACTGAAATCAGAGGTGGGAAAATGAAGAAGAAAAAGCCTTTTGGCTGTCTATATATTGTTATCGGCCTGATTTTTCTGGCCTTGTTCTGGTATTGGCAAAATTTCAGCCTTCAGACCACAAGGTTTACTCTTTCCTATGATGGGTTGCCTAAGGGCTTTGATGGGTATAGGATTGCTCTGATAAGCGATATGCATGGCATTGAGTTCGGGCATAAAAATAGTGCATTGGCCAGGCGTATCCATGATTTTGGTCCGGATATTGTGGTTTGCACCGGTGATATGATCAGTTCAAACGCTAAGGACGGACAGGCCTTTCTTAACTTTCTTGAAAGTATTGGAGATAAGTATCCCATATATATGTGCCTTGGAAATCATGAGCAGATTGCGCGGTGGTACGAGCTTGAAATCGAATCAGATTATGGCTATGAATCCTTCATCAGCCAGGTTAAAGAATCAGGCGTGCATATCCTGGATAACCAGACCAGAATCCTGGAGAAGGATGGGGATCGGATACATATCAGCGGTCTGACACTGCAGCTTTATCATTACTCGCGTCGGGACGATCCCTATGCTGACGACAGCCTTTTGCTCAAGACCTCATATATTGAAAATACACTAGGATCGGCCAGCAGTGGCTTCCACCTCTTACTGGTTCACAGCCCATCCTATTTCAATGAATATGCGGAGTGGGGGGCAGATCTGGTCCTTTCGGGGCATATGCATGGAGGGATTATTCGGGTTCCATTTAAAGGCGGGCTTCTGTCCCCTGAGCATGTTTTCTTTCCGGAATTTGATGCCGGACTTTTTGAGAAAGGCTCAAGCCGCATGATCGTAAACAGAGGATTGGGCAACTCGGTAATCAATGTGCGGCTGTTCAACAGGCCGGAACTGACCGAAATCATCCTGAAATCGGAACCATAATCATATACCAATTTGGGGGAGGCACTGTTCATGCCTCCCTTGTTGCAGAGTACTTATTATCTGTTTTCCAGCAAGGCCCGATATTGAGCCTCCAATTCCTGTTTATGGCTATCATCGCTGCAGGAGTAAATCCTGGCTGACAACTCGGCCAATTTCATCTGCCGGATGGTTTCCTCCAGTCTGGAATCTGCCGGGGTCTGATCATCTCTTGCCCTTTGGCTATCCCTATAATCCTCAAATGAACCTTCAAAGGTTTTCAGATGGTTCCCCTCGATAATGAGCAACCGTTGCGCAATGCTTTCAACAAACTTCCTGTCATGGGAAATCAGAAGCAGCGTCCCTGTATAATCGCGTAGAACACTCTCCAAAGCCTCCATTGAGAAAATATCAAGATAGTTGGTAGGCTCGTCCAAAATGATGAAGTTAGCCTGCGAAACCAAAAGCTTGGCTATTGAAACCTTCACCTTCTCACCACCGCTGATGAGGAATATCCTTTTATTGACATGGCTGGCCGGTATCAGGAGCCTTGCAAGGACACCCCTGACCACATGTTCCGGTTTTGTACTTCCTTCCATGACATTCTCCAGGATGGTCCTTGATTCATCCAGGATGGAGAAATCCTGTTTGAAATATCCAAATTCAACACCCGGGGCTATTGTGAGACGATCGTCCCTTTCAGCAATCAAATTGGCCAGGGTGGTTTTGCCGCTGCCGTTCTTCCCGATAAGAGCTGTCCTCTTTCCGGTTGGGATCTCAAAACACGCGTTTGTAATCAGCTTGCGGGATTTAAAACCTATGGTCAGGTTTTTGGCGCGTACTGCTTTGGAAGATATGGGATTGTTGGGCGGTTCAATCATTATGGCCACTTGGGGAAGTTCCTTAGGTTTATCCTTCTTTTCAAGCTTTTCAAGCCTTTCAAGCCTTGTTTCCAGTTGATCGATGGCCTGATTAAGCTTTTTTTGGGTGGCGGTTTCCCTTCTTTTGTGGAGACGGGCTTCCGAGTTTCCCATTCGGCGTGGTGACTTCCTGACGGCTTTCATATTGGAGCTTCGTTCTAAGATCCGTCCCTTAAGACGGTTACGTTCTTTTATATAAGACTCGTATTCTAGGGTCTGCCTTTGATAGTCGGCTTCCCGTTGCCTAACATACTGGGAATAGTTACCCGTGTAAATCCTGACCTCACCGTTCATGATCTCTATCATAGTGTCACACAGCCGGTCCAGAAGTTCTCTGTCATGGGAGACAAGGAAAAGGGTTCCCTTAAAGGCTTCCAGCTCTTTTTGGATGATCTCCGATGATTCCATATCCAGGTTGCTGGTGGGCTCATCGGCAAACAGGATCCCGCAATCAGGATCAAAGGCTTGTATAAAGCGTGCCTTAGCTCTCTCGCCGCCACTTAAATGGGCATGATGCATATTGGTATCAAAATTCAACATACCCACAAGGCGCTGATTGGCATTGGCCTGGTAAAGGGGATCCACGGATTCCGGAACGCCGTCGTCCTGCTGCCTCAGAAAGGAGAAGGAGGTATAAATCCTGACAGAACCTTCATCCGGGCTTTCCAATCCTGAAAGAACTTTTAACAGCGTGGATTTGCCTGCCCCGTTGGGTCCGGTAATCCCGACACGCTCACCTGAATATACCTTCAATGAAAGGGATTTGAATATTTGCTGTTCGCCGAAACTTTTACCGATATTATCTGCCTGCAGAACCAATGACATAAAAATAACCTCCCGAAGTGTTCCGGAAGGCATGCGTCAATCATAAAGCTACAGCTTCACAGGGAAGAATGATACGCAAAAAGGATATAGAAAGCCAATTCCGGAACATACAAAAACATACTGTATAGCATAAGCAATCCGAAATTAGCAAATCCTCATCGCGTTACCCTGTTCCGATACCGTAATTGAAAGGTATCTGGAAGCTATCCTTTCCTTGGAATTTATGACTATACTAACATGGATTGCTGGCAGCGTCAATCCCATGGTTGGACTCCATACCATATGGGAATCAGCTTGATAAAAAGAAAACTTGATTTCCCTTCCTTAAGACCGGCTTGGAAAATGTTGTTGAATGTATTTCCACTATTTGATAGAATCTACCTAATAGAAAGTATTGGAGGCGATTACATGGGAGATATTAAAATGTGTTCATCCTGTGGCAATAGCATTCCTGTTGAAGCTGTGTTCTGCCCGAACTGCGGTCAAAAGCAGGAAGCCGTTATCCAAGAGCAGGAGCAGGCGGTTCAACCCCCTGAAGAATCCGTATATCAAGATGCTGAAGAAATTAAGACTCCAGAGCCCGTTTCTGAGGCTGAAAACTATGGAGAACCGGATGCAAGCGATCAGTCTGAGCAAGATTATCAGGAACCGTCAATAGAGGCTGAGCCTACGGCACAACAGCAACCGGCCTATCCAGAATCAACATCAGCGGCTCCACAGCAACAACAGACAGCCTCCTCAGAACCTGGGCAAATTCAGCAGCAAGCTTATGCTCAAGCATTCACCCAGCCTCAGCAACCGCAGCCTGGCTACCAGCCTGCTCAACCGGCGCAGAGCTATCAGCAACCCAGTTATCCCCAACAGGCTCAGCAGCCGGAGGCTTCGAAAAAACCGAAAAAGAGGTTTCCATGGGTATTCACCATATTATGGATTGGGATGCTGGCCTTTATTGGTGTTTGGGTATTCCTGTGGTTTACATATCCCGAATCCCAAAACCCTATCAACAATTTGAGTGTAGATACCCTTAGACTAATGACCCCTGTTGTTGCAGTGGTATTGCTGATTTATACCCTAAACCTCAAAATTGTTGTTAAGAAGGCGAAGGTTATACCGACCATCCTGTTGATCCTGTCCATTCTTTTCAGCGTGTTCATGTTCCTCTCCTTTGAACTGATTGAAGGTGATTGGGCACATGACCTGATAAGACCTGTAACAGAGATATTCTTCGAATTCCAATAGGATTTGAAGATATATACAGGTCTTCATTATTGTTGGTTTGTTGTGTATAATCATCTGGTAGACAACTTAAACCGCAACAAACAGCAAGGAGAGACATCAGGATAATGGAGAAGTATTGTAAAGCAGCATTGGAACTTGGAGCCGATCATGCCGTACC
>LFSK01000195.1:0-9808 GCA_001512555.1 Clostridiaceae bacterium DTU059
TCCACAATTGCCTGATCGTTTTCGGTAGAAGCTCCGGGCATCTCCAGATCAAGCCCTGCCTTCAGGGCAGCCACCCTGTTGCTGACAGCGCCCCAGTCCGACACAACAACCCCGTCAAACCCCCATTCTTCCCTTAGGATCTCGGTCAGAAGCAGGCGGTTTTCGCTGGCATAGGTTCCGTTGACCCTGTTGTAGGCGCACATAACGGTTTGCGGACTTGCCTTCTTCACCGCTCTTTCAAATCCGGCAAGATAGATCTCCCGCATGGCCCTTTCATCAATAAAGGCATCAATGGTCATGCGATTGCTCTCCTGATTGTTCGCGGCATAATGCTTCAGCGAGGTGCCCACTCCCTTGGATTGAACCCCCTGGATCAGGGCACTTGCCAGTTCACCTGAGAGGATGGGATCCTCAGAAAAATACTCAAAATTACGGCCGCACAGGGGTGAGCGCTTGATATTGGCACCGGGGCCCAGCAGCACTCCCAAATCCTGCTCCAAACTCTCTTCACCCAGCGCTTCACCAACCTGGTGCACCAGATCCCTGTCCCAGGAAGCAGCAAGACAGGACGCCGTAGGAAAACAGGTTGCCTCATAGCTCCCGCCCGAAAAGTCCTTGGATTGCTTTTGCTTTCTCAATCCATGGGGACCATCAGCGAGCAGCATCGACGGCAATTCGACCCTGTCTATGTCTACAGTATGCCAAAAATCTTTACCCGAACAGAGGGAAGCCTTTTCTTGAAGAGTCAGACGATCAATGATTTCTTTAATCTGTTTTTCCATAGTGATCCCCCTCATCTTGCATTCTAAGTTCTGTACTATTCCAATTATACCATATGATACCTTATCAAAATAACTGAATACACCCATAGGTCAGCAACCGGACATGCAGCAGCGCCTGAGGGCGGGAATCGGATTAAAGAATGAGCAGGCTTATCCCCATAACGGCCATGCCTCCCGTAAGACCCAATATGGAAAGATGATGTTCTCCATATTCCCTGGCCGTAGGCAAAAGTTCATCAAATGAAATATATACCATGATCCCTGCTACTGCAGCAAAGATAATGCCATAGACCGTATCATTGATGAAAGGTGCCAGTACCAGCCAGGCAAGCACGGCTCCCAGAGGCTCAGCCAATCCTGACACCAGGGAAAGAAGAAATGCTTTCTTGCGGCTTCCGGTAGCACAATATACTGGAAAAGAAAGGGCAATCCCCTCGGGAATATTGTGAATAGCTACCGCAAAAGCAATGACTATGCCCGTAGCCCTTGAATCGACCCCGGAAACAAAGGTTGCGAGGCCTTCGGGAAAATTATGAATTGAGATGGCAAGAGCGGTCATAACTCCTGTTCTCATCAATCTGTCGTTTTTTGTATTCTTGCAGTACTCATGGACTTCCTCGATCTTTCGTACTTCGTGGGGGTTCTCATACTCCGGTACCAGCTTGTCAATAAGGGCTATCAGAAGAATCCCAGCAAAGAATGACAGTAGAACTATCCAATCACCCATGCCCTCACCCATGCTTGCAGCAAGATGGGATCTCGCTTCGGGATATATCTCAACAAAGGAAACAAAGATCATGACCCCTGCCGAAAAACCTAAGGCCACCGACAGGTATTTGGCGTTAGTTTTCTTGAAAAGCAATACAAAAAGCCCACCAAGTCCTGTTGACAGTCCTGCGAATAATGAAAGCCCCAATGCAAACAATACATTGCTCTCCCCCATAAAAATCAATCCTCCATCGTAGTTGCGGCATTTTAATGTATATTGATTAGTTTATCCTAACATTTTGATGAAAAAAAGGACACTATTTGTCTGCAGAAGCCTGACTCTGATCTTTTGAATCGCCATAATTGCTTAAAAAATCAGTCAGGCGTTCCATGGTATGGGCACTTACGGCATGCTCCATCCGGCATGCATCTTCTTCTGCGATTTCAGGCTCTACCCCTAGCACCTCAATCAGGAATTGTTTGATCTTCTGATGGGTCTGCCTGATCTTTTCAGCCAGATGACGTCCTTCCCTGGTTAATTCCACAGGCCCATAAATCTGCTGCCTTACAAGACCTTTCTTTTTAAACTTGTTTATTGTCTGATTAACACTGGCCTTGGCAATCTGAAGCTTATTGGCGATATCGGTTACGCGAACCGTATCCTCGCTTTCTTCAAGTTCCAGAATTGCCTCCAGATAATCCTGCATGGAAGCAGAGAGCTTTTTTACTTCTGGTATCTGACCCACCTCCTGAGCAAAAGAATGTAGTGCTTGATGCTTCAAAGATTACGGATTAATAAGTTCATCGATCTTCTTCTGATCAAAGCCTATAACAATCTGCCCGTCGATGTCGAGAACGGGAACTCCCCGTTGACCGGATTTCTGGATCATCTCCATGGCACCCTGCCGGTTCTTTGATACGTCAATATCTTCAAAAGCTATATTCTTTGATGTAAGATAATCCTTTGCCTTGATACACCACGGACATGTGGGTGTTGAGTATACCTTCACAGCCATAACAATACCTCCTTGTGCATACAATACTAATCCGGTCTTCATATACCCCGTATGGGTATATTCCGATTCAGCATGACATTATTTTACCTTATAAGAGGCTTTTCGGCAAATATATGACAGCCTACTACATGTTAAGATGACCTACCAAAACATATAATATCCCTGTAATGGCTGGTGTACACTATTCCATATCATACCAGTCTCTATTGTGCAAATTCTTAGTGTATGCTATAATTCTGATTATAATCATCGGAAAAGTGGGTAATATAAAATATAATTTATTATCTCAAGAGGGAGGATTCCAAGATGAAACATAGATATGTATTCCTTATTCTTGTATTAACAGTATTTGTTTTGGCAGGTTGCGGCGCAGAGCCTGCTCCGAATACGACAACCCCGCCTGCCAATACCGGCACTTCCAGTCCGGATGCCTATTCAACCCCATCAATGGTAACCGATGAGGCAGGTTTCGAACATGCCATCAGCAAAGATGGTGTCTGGATCATTTGCCTTCTTAACGACCTGACCTTTGATAAAGAACTCGTCCTTGATGGTGAGTTCTCCAATGGCAGAAAGGACGACAATGGCAATGATATTCTCCAAAGAAAGATAGCTCTCTATGAGCAGGACAGCAACCGCAATATCACGGCCAGATACACCCTTACCATTCCAAAGCTGACCATCAACAGCCCCAATGCCAGTATACAGCATGGGACCTTCAAGGGTGATCTCTATGTGAACGCACCCAACTTCCAGTTGGTGGACACCACGGTAGAGGGTAATGTCTACTTTGCTTCAGAGGAGATCAAGAACAGCTTTACCATGGATGACGACAGCAAGATTAATGGTGATCAAAAGGTTCAGTGAGAAGCCGATGCGGCAAATGCCTTACAGCAATGGATAGGGATACTCATAAACTCGAATGAATTTACAGGAGCATGGCGATCTGCCATGCTCCTTCAATGTTATCACCCAGATACCCCCCATCTTACGCAATGCAACTTGCATAGGACTAAAAAAAGAAAATTTGGTAAAATACCCACGTTGTCAAGGTGGGTTATTCCTTGAGTCCTGTGTAGATTAGAATAGCATCCCTCAAGAAGGCAGCCGTTCCTGGCTGTTCCTTGTCATAATAGGCTGTGAATCTCTCATCATCTACATATAACTGTGCCACGCCCGCATGGGCTTCCTTGGAATAGTCGTCCCAGTAAAAGCTCAGCCATTGCCGGTGCAGATCCGCGGCCTTCTGAGCAAGTTCGCCCGCAGGATCGCCTGTTTTGAAAGCGGCACTCAGGACCTCAGTCAGTTCCCTGGTGAGGGATTCCAAATCCTCATACTGTTCATTTGTCATGTTCAGAAGCTTGAGGTTGGATTTATCCACGACCTGTTCGCCGTATTTTTCACGTGCTTCCCTACCGTATCTTCTCTCATTACCCTCGACCATCTTTTGCTTAAAGCCTTTAAACTTATCCTGATCACTCATGACAATTCTCCCTCCACACGCCTCAATGGTCTTCTCCACATTTTCCAGAAGCAGATCCAATTGGGCTCTTTGCTCCAGAAGCTGTTCACGGTGTTCCTTCAGCGCCTGCATCCTGTCAAAGGAAGGGGAGGATATAATCTCCTTAATCGTTCCCAGGCTGAAGCCCAGTTCCCTGTAAAAAAGGATCTGTTGCAGCCTGTCAACCTCCCCTGCCCCATAGATGCGATATCCCGATGAATTGATCCTGGCCGGCTTCAGAAGACCAATTTCATCATAGTATCGCAGGGTTCTGGTGCTGATGCCTGCCATCAGGCTGAGTTTTTGAATGGTGTATTCCATGAATCTCGCCTCCGGAATTAACAATACACCTTAACGTTACGTCAATGTCAATAACTAATTTTCCCAATCAGACCCTGCTTACAGTAATCAGNNTATCTGAGACCGTGAGGATGTAATCATATCCCGAGAGAACTTCCGGAGCCTCGGAATTCCTGATAAAGTGCGGATTTTTCCCCATATGCAGCCCGGCAAGCCATATATGGCAGAATGCAATGCCCATATCTATCCTGTTGAGTTTCTCAAATAATATGGCCTTAATCCGGTTTGACCTGATGCAATAGGCGTGGATCAGATTGCCGGTCCTTTTGAAATACCAGGGCTGGCTGTTGGTAGAGGATGGAGCAAGTCTCGCGGCTTCCAGAATGGGATCTTCATTAGTATCGGCGATCCGGAGAAGAGGTTTTCTCCTGAATTCCGACAAGCTTTCCCGGTGCGGTGATCCCATGGACTTTCCAAAGGCCAGGGCGATCACAAACTCCATACCCGGCTTGATGGAAAGATCCTCCGGCGGCTTTGCAAGACCCGCCCAGCAGGAGCCCAGCCCCATGGAGGAAAGGGCAAGATCCATCTGCTGAAGGATGAAGCCGGCGTTTTCCAGGTATCCATCCTTTTTCTCCGATGAAAATATGAGATAGTGGGGAGCTCTTACTGCCATCATTCCCCGTATGGTATTGCCCGGCACAAGGCTTATATGGGTTTTGATATCATAAAGGGGTTTGAGCGAAGGAATGAGCTTTGACACCTCATCGATCACTGAGGCCTCAAGGGGTGTCATATCATACCTGCGTATTGACCTTCTCCTGAAAATGGACTGGTATAGCTTCTCTGTATCCATGCTTTCATCTCCTTTTCCTGTTATAATTATATACCAAATCAAACTTGCGGAAGTCTTACCTGCTTTTTGGATTTAGTCCGGAAGGTGATTCACAGATAGGTGCAATTATGAGATAATTAGGATCAAATAATCAAGGTCCTCATTTTATTGATAGAATTACTTAGCCGGATAAGCAGAAAGGTTTGTGCCGCCATGGATATATTCATACAATCATTAATAATCGGTTTTTCAGGAGCCATGATGCCCGGCTCCCTGCTAACCTATACTATTGAGAAAAGCATGAAGATCGGGCCGAAGGCAGGATTTCTCGTTTCGGTAGGCCACTCCCTCCTGGAACTGCTACTGGTAATCCTTCTTTTTCTCGGCCTCGGCAAATACCTTGAAACCCCTCTTGCCCAGATGATCATCGGTATCCTGGGCGGAGCTGTGCTGATCTTCTTTGGCGTGAGCATGATCAAAGATGTGGTACAGGGTAAGATCAATATTGAAATGAAGGAATCAACAACCTCAAAAAGCGGTGGGATCATCCTTGGCAGCGCTCTGATCAGTGCTTCCAATCCCTATTTTGCGGTCTGGTGGGCAGCTGTCGGGCTGGGGCTTATGATGAATGCCTATAACCTTTTGGGTCTTGCAGGTGTCGTGCTTTTCTATACAGGCCATATTCTGGCTGACTTTACATGGTATATGTCGGTATCCTTTGTCATTGGCAAGACCAGACGGTTCATCAATATGAAAGTATATAGAGTGATTATTATCATACTGGGAGCCGTCCTCATAGGTTTTGGCGCAGGTTTTCTGGTCGCATCAGGAAAAACGGCGCTGGGGCTTATGGGGGCGTGAGCGGGCATCATATGATCCCGCTCACCATCTGAGCATCGTCCCCGTATCCGCTCTGAGAAGTATGGCTTCCCAACCTGCCATTTCTCAGATCATCAAAAGCCCTGGACAGCATGAGTTTTATCCTGTTAAGCTGGTTAACCTCACTGGCTCCCGGGTCGTAATCAATGGCCACTATATTGGTGCCGGGATAAACCCTTCTGAGTTCCTTGATCATACCCTTTCCGGTAACATGGTTGGGCAGGCAGGCAAAGGGCTGCATACAGATTATATTCTTAACCCCTTTATTGATCAGTTCTACCATCTCGCCTGTCAGGAGCCAGCCTTCCCCGGCCTGGTGTCCAAGATCCAGCACCGTTTCTGCTCCTCTTGCAATGCTTTGGATGGTCTCCGGCTCGTAGAAGCGTTTACTGGCTGATAGTACCTCCCGGTATGTCCTTCTGAAATACTCGATGATTCTTATAGCTATATTCCCTAAAACCTGTGCTGATTTACGGCCTGAAAGGCATCTGTATTTATAGTTCTGATTATAGGCACAGTACAGTAGAAAATCAGTGAGCCCCGGCATGACCGCCTCCGCTCCTTCATCCTCCACGATCTGAACAACATTGTTATTGGCCGTGGGATGGAACTTGACCAGTATTTCACCCACCAATCCCACCTTGGGTTTTAAGGCATTGACGATCTCGATCCTGTCAAAATCATCAACAATGCCCTCAATATTTCTTCTGAACACCGATTGTTCGGCTCCTTCCAATGAGTACCTGCAAGTTTCAGCCCATTTTTCGTAGAGGGCATTTGCCGAACCCCTGATCTTCTCATAGGGCCTTATCCTGTACAGGACATTCATCAAAAGATCGCCATAGACAAGACCCATAACAGCCCGCTTCAGAAGCGCCAGAGAGATCTTGAGCCCCGGGTTCTTCTCTATCCCATTGGCATTGAGGGATATTACCGGGACATGGGCAAATCCTGCGTCTTTCAAGGCCTTCCGCAGAAATGCTATGTAATTTGTCGCCCGGCAGCATCCCCCCGTCTGGGTGATCATGACACTGGTATTATTAGTGTCGTACTCTCCAGATTTCAGAGCTTTAATGATCTGTCCCACAACAATTATGGAAGGATAGCAGGCATCATTATTGACATACTTCAGTCCCTCATCTATGGCCTTGTGGTCTATGGCAGGCAGCACAACCACCTTATATCCCGAAAGGTTGAAGGCCTCTTCCAGGAATTGAAAATGGATGGGGGACATTTCAGGGGCCAGTATGGTATGCTTTTCCCTGTGTTCCCGCAAGAATGGCACCTTGATGAACCGGGCATGGCCATCCTGCTTGGGGGGAGCCTTTTTCTCCCTTTCCATCAGAGCAGCCTTCAGGGAACGAAGCCTGATCCTTGCCGCTCCCAGATTATTTACCTCGTCGATCTTCAGAAGGGTATATATCTTGTGGCGGGCATTCAGTATCTCCTGAACCTGGTCGGTTGTAACCGCATCCAGACCGCAGCCGAAGGAATTCAGCTGTACCAGTTCAAGATCCCTTTGACCCGACACAAAAGAAGCGGCCGCATACAGCCTGGAATGGTATGCCCACTGGTCAACCACCCTCAGAGGCCTTTCAACCTTGCCGAGATGAGCCAGAGAGTCCTCGGTTAACACAGCCATACCCAGTGAATTGATCATCTCCGGAATCCCGTGGTTGATCTGGGGATCGATGTGGTAGGGTCTTCCGGCCAGTACAATACCCTTCACACCGGCCTTCCTGATTTTATCAAGGGTTTCCTCTCCCGCCCTCTGTATGTCCTTCTTAAAGGCTTCCTGTTCGCGGAAGGCCTTTTCAACGCTGGCGGCTATTTCCTGCCTGCTGATATTGAAAACCGCAAGTTCCTGACAAAGCCTTTTTATAAGCCTGCTTTTATTGTCATAGGGCAAAAAGGGCTTTAAGAGCAGGATGTTTTTCTCCCTCAATGCATCCACATTATTCTTTATAACCTCGGGATAGGATGAGACGATTGGACAATTGAAATGATTGTCCGAATCCCTCTGCTCCCTGTTCTCGTGCACAATGCAGGGATAAAAGATGAAGTCCACACCCCGTTCCACCAGGTCCATAATATGGCCATGCACCAGCTTTGCCGGATAGCATACCGATTCCGATGGAATGGTTTCCATTCCTTTCTCGTATAGTTCGGGGGACGAGCGTCCCGACAGTTGAACCCTGAACCCCAGTCCGGTAAAGAAGGTAAACCAGAAGGGGTAGTTCTCATATATGTTCAGAACCCTGGGTATACCAACCACACCACGGCTGGCTTCAGACCTGGGCAGGGGATTGTAGTAGCTGAACAGTCTCTTGTATTTATAGTCAAATAGATTGGGAAGCCTGCTTTTTTTGGTCTTCTCCCCGGCGCCTCTTTCGCACCGGTTGCCGGATATGAAGCTCTCACCATTTCCAAAATCATGTATGGTTAAGAGGCAATTATTTGCACATAGCCCGCATCGGGTAATACGGCTGGAAAGATGGAAGGCATCCAGTTGCTCCGCCTTTGCCATCTGCGTTACATAACCTTCCTGATACCTTTCCCTGGCGATCAGCGCTGCTCCATATGCGCCCATGATTCCGGCAATATCAGGGCGTATGGCCTCTTTCCCTGTAAGAAGCTCGAAACATCTGAGCACTGCCTCATTATGAAAGGTGCCCCCCTGGACAACCATCCTTTGCCCCAGTTCCTCCGGGTTCTTCATCTTAATCACTTTGAACAGGGCGTTCTTTATGATGGAATAGGACAGACCTGCAGAAATATCCCCAAGGCTTGCTCCTTCCTTTTGAGCCTGCTTTACCCTTGAATTCATAAACACCGTACACCTGGAACCCAGATCCACCGGGCTTTCGGCCATCAGAGCCTCCTTGCAAAAGGTACTGATATCCATGTCCAGGGAACTGGCGAAGGTATCCAGAAAGGATCCGCAGCCCGATGAGCAGGCCTCGTTGAGCAGGATGCTTTCGATATTGCCGTCCCTTACTTTGAGGCACTTCATATCCTGTCCGCCGATGTCCAGTATGAAATCAACACCGGGGCAGAAATGATCTGCAGCCTTGTAATGGGCTATGGTCTCTATTTCACCGATGTCTATTTTAAGTGCCGCCTTCAGAAGGGCTTCCCCATATCCGGTAACAGCCGAATGGACTATTCGGGTTCCGGACGGGATCTGGCGGTACATATCCTTTAAGGCTTCAATGGTTGATTTTAAGGGATTTCCGCCATTGCTGCCGTAATGGGAGAATATCAGAGCGCCCTCTTCATCAATAAGGGCTACCTTGGTGGTGGTGGAGCCCGCATCGATTCCCAGAAAGCATTTTCCCACTGCTTCGTCAGGATTGCGCTTTAATACCTTGTGAGCGTCATGCCGTTTTCTGAAAACTTCATAATCCTGCCCGTCCCTGAAAAGGGAGGGCAGACGGGGAATCTCCTTATAGGAGGTGTCGGTGTTTTCATTAAGCCTGTCCATAAGAACACCGAACCTCACCGGATCCTGCTCTGACGAGGAGATAGCGGCTCCGATAGCCACGAAAAGCTGTGAGTGCTCAGGTACGATAATCTGATGATCCTTAAGCTCAAGGGTCTCGACGAAGCGCTTTTGAAGTTCTGGCAAAAAGTGCAGAGGACCGCCTAAGAAGGCAATATTGCCCTTAATGGGTCTTCCACAGGCAAGTCCGCTGATGGTCTGAATAACAACGGCCTGGAAAATGGAGGCTGCAATGTCGTTCCTGTTGGCACCCTCATTCAGAAGCGCCTGGATATCGGTTTTTGC
>LFSK01000195.1:9844-23635 GCA_001512555.1 Clostridiaceae bacterium DTU059
GCATCCACATTGAGCAGGGAAGCCATCTGGTCAATAAATGAACCCGTACCCCCTGCACAGGTACCATTCATCCTTTGTTCCAGGCCTCCGCTGAAATAGGTTATTTTAGCGTCCTCTCCGCCCAGTTCGATGGCGACATCGGTTTCAGGGTGAAAACGGCTGATGGCTCTGGAAGCGGCAACCACCTCCTGCGTAAACGGTACACCAATCTGTCCGGCACTGTTCATTCCGCCGGAACCGGTGATACTCATAGTCACTTCGGCGTTTCCAATCAGGCTGTGAATATCATGAAAGATTTCCTTAAGCTTTCTTCCAATGTCAGCATAATGCCTCTCATATCTTGAGAAAGCCATCTCATCTGTCTGGCTCAAGATAACCACCTTGATTGTGGTAGAACCAATATCAACACCTATACGGAACATAACTGCATCCGACCTCACCTGTTATCTTCTGGTATACGCTATCTATTATAATACAAATAGCAGAAGTATTTAAGTTTTCGCCAGACTATCAGGAAAATCATTACTATTTTACAATATACACCCACATTTAGGGTCAGCATAATATATGCTTCTGGTTGTCTATGAAAATCGGTGACTGAACTATAAAACAGCATACCTGTATGGCATGAGATGATATAATTTAGGACAGAGTAATAACCAGGCAGATGTCAAATTTGAAAAATGGCCCATATGCCCTTCTTAGATTTTTGGAGGTTTGAGGATGTTGGAAAGAATCCGGACACCCTGTATCATTACCATATTTGGCGGGACAGGCGATCTGACGCATAGAAAGCTTATTCCTGCGCTTTATAATATGTCTGTGGAAGAATTATTGCCCGATGAACTGATGATTGTCGGTGTGGGGAGAAGGCCCCTTAGCACACAGGAGTATAGGGACAGCCTGCTGGAATCGGTAACAAAGCACTCCCGCCATCCCATCAGAACCGATATATGGGAAAGATTTAAAGAAAGGATTCACTACTTTAGGATGAACCTTTCGGAATCTGAGGGGTTCTCTTCACTGAAGACATGGCTGGAGAGTCTGGATGAGAAGGCAGGAACACAGGGAAACAGACTTTTTTATCTGTCGGTGGCTCCCTCCCTCTTTGAGCCCATCGTTCTGCATCTCTACAGGCATGGTATGGCTGACAATCTGGGAGCCTGGCAGCGGGTGATTATTGAAAAGCCCTTTGGCAGGGATCTTAGATCCGCTGCTTTTCTCAACCATGTGATAGAAAGCGTTTTCCCGCCGCAGAACATATTCAGGATTGACCATTATCTGGGCAAGGAAATGCTAAGAAGCCTGATGGTGATACGGTTTGGCAATGCTGTATTTGAAAGGATCTGGAACAGCCGTTATATTGAAAACATCCAGATTACAGCTGCCGAGACAGTTGGGGTGGAAAACCGGGCGGGCTATTATGAGAGTTCCGGCGCCCTTCGTGACATGCTCCAGAGCCATCTACTCCAGCTTCTGGCATTGGTAGCTATGGAACCTCCCATCAGTCTGGATATAAAGGCCATCAGGGACGAGAAGGTCAAGTTCCTAAAAAGCCTTCTGAAGATGGATGACGGACTTTTTAAGAACAATATTATCCGCGGTCAGTATGGCGAGGGTTCCATCGATGGTAATACCATCAGGGGATACCGGCAGGAAAAGGGTATTGATCCTGCATCCAATACTGAAACCTTCATCGCTCTGAGAATACTGGCAGGAAACTTCCGTTGGGGAGGCATGCCCTTTTATCTCAGAACCGGAAAAAGGATGCCGGAAAAAACAACCTATGTTGTTCTGGAGTTCAAGTCCATGCCTGAGATCCTGTATTTCAAGGAATACAAAGGAATGCAGCCCAATCTGCTTGAAATACGCATACATCCCAGTGAGGGCATCTCATTCAGCTTCAACGCCAAAAAACCCGGTTCGGGAAATGAAATATCCACCGTCAGGATGGATTACTGTCAGAACTGTTCCTACGAGAACAATTCGCCCGAGAGCTATGAGCGACTGTTAGCCGATGCACTGCGCAACGACCAGACCCTTTTCACAAGCTGGGAGGAGATCGAAGCCTCCTGGAACTTTGTGGACAGTATAGCCAGGTCGTGGGAGAAAGAAACAGTATCCTTTCCTAACTATACTCCCGGTACCTGGGGACCAACGGCCTCCAACCAGCTTCTGGAAAGATACGGGCATCACTGGTGGAATTTGTGACAATCAGGAATCCGCCGAAGTATTGATAATGGAATCCGGGGATTGAGTGGTTACAGGGGGGCTTACAACATGGGCTGCTGAAGGTCTTCGTTTTATAACGATGAACATTATGAAAATAGCTGCAAAAGGCGGTATGATCCATACAGGGAATCCGCCGCCGCCCTTTTTGAATACCACCAGCGGAGTCTCCCCGCTGAAGCGGGCTGTGTCATTCTTCTCCAGTTCCCCGCCATCGGTGAGAAACTCAATCCTTCCCGGAACGATGATGGTTATGTCAATCAAACCATATTCGTCACCTTCAGACATGGGGGAATAAACCAGATACAGGTCATCCGGAATATCTGCCTTATTCACTGCCCTTTCCTTTTTGTCCATCATGTCATCCAGTCCAAATCCGCCTTGCTGACGGTATTGCTTAACTGTTCCAAAGAAGGAACCATCGCCCATCTCGTTTAGATTCGCTATGGATATGGAAGCGGTTATGGTTTTCTCTTTCTTGTTTTCCTTCACATTTTTCAATTTTGCAATGGTCTTTCCTGCTGTACGGTTCATATCTTCCACTGATTCCTTAATGGATTTTTCCACATCACTTTTGGACATGAGACCCTGGAGCTGAGAAATGTCGATTGTGTAGGTTACATCGCAGGAACCATCGTTGTTTACTTTCAGTTCCACTGCAAGGCATCCGGTAAGCATGGCAGCTGCTATGACAACAGCCAGAATCACAAATAACTTTTTTGTTGTTTTCATGAACCGATCCTCCTAAAATCAAATCATTTCAACAATACAGGCATGCAGGTTTCCCAAGAACTGTCATGCTCTCATCTTATCACATTTTAGTGCACAGGTTCCATATATTATGATCGTTGTCCGCCTTCTTTCAGGCTGGCTATGAAATTCCTTGTACTATCGACCCTGGTGACGGCTATGAATAAATGGTGGTTACGGGGTGAAAATATCAAATAGCCCGGTTGACGGCGCATGAATATTTTTCTGCGTGTATTCTCCGTGCATGGCAAATTTAAAGGGGTGACCATTATGAAGCCATCAGGCAGGGCTTTTAGAATAACCGTATTGTCCATGGTAATGGCAGGCCTGTTCCTTTCGTCATGCGGCAAGAGTAAAGACCAGGAGAAAAAGGATCAGGAGCAGCAGGAACAGGAGAAAGCCATTAAGATGCTGGATGAGATAGAAAGTGTGAACGAATCCATTATTCTCATCTTAAACGGCCCGGCAATCCCGGGGAAGGGTGAGGGGCAGGAAGAGCAGCAAGACAACAAGGAACAACAGAATCAGCAGCAGGATCAGCAACAGGAGCAAGATAACGGGGAACAGCAGAATCAGAAGAAGGATCAGCAACAGGAGCAAGGCAACGGGGAACAGCCGGATCAACAGGAACAACAAGACCAGCAACAGGGTAAGGATCAGGAACAACAAAGCCAGCAACAACAGGGAAAGGAGCAGCAGGGTCAGCAGCAGCAAGGCAAGGAGGCTACGGATCAAAAACCCCAGGATAAAATCTGGACGGGTGTCAATGAAAACATCATAGAGCTCCATTCACTGCTCAACGAGTACATTCCGGCAGCCGCCAAGCTTGGGGCAAGCACTGAACTGAGCAGCAATGCCAATAACGCCCTTAACCAACTGACCAAAAAAGCTGAGGCTAGAGACCACAATGAGGTTTTAACTGAAGCCAATAACCTCTACAAAGCCATTTGTGACTATTTTACCCTGCACCGGGACAAAAGGGCTCCCGCCAAGCTCCTGCTATACCATGCCCGCAGGGTTATGCTGGCAGCTAAGGTTGGAGACTGGCAAACCGCTGGTGAGGCAATGGATGAGTTAAAAGAAATGTGGAACACACAAAAGACCTCTTACGGCGAAGATCAAAAGGATGACGTAGCCATGCTGGATCTTTCAGTCTCCAATCTGTCGGGAGTAGTAGATGAGAAAAACCAAAACCTTGTGGCTATTAAAGGACTTCTCGTCCTGCAGAATATCTCAGAACTGGAAAAAGGCCTTGAAGAAAAGTAAAACAGCAGTTGAATGCTGTTTTGGGTATGATTCTGTATAAAAAAGGGGGGGCGCCCGTACTGGTTCGGACGCCTAAGGGCTATGAATATATGTCATCCTCTGGATTTCCTTTTAGAGATCACGTCAAAGGCGACGGCAATCAGAAGAACCAGCCCCTTGATGGTCATCTGCAAATCGATTCCAACGCCCATGATACTCATACCATTATTCAGAACACCCATGACCAGAGCACCGATAATGGCACCGATAACTGTTCCCACACCGCCATAGGCCGATGCTCCGCCGATAAAGCAGGCTGCGATGGCATCCAGTTCAAAGCTCTGTCCCGCAACAGGGGAGGCAGAATTGATACGGGATGAAAAGCTTATTCCAGCAACCGCCGCCAGCACCGACATGTTGACATAAGTAAAGAACAAGACCTTGTTGGTATTGATACCTGAAAGCTGAGCCGCCTTTTCATTACCACCCATGGCATAGATATAGCGGCCGGGGACTGTTTTCTGTGTAAACACGGTATAGATAACCACTAGGGTTCCGATGATTACGAATATGATCGGTATACCCTTATATGCGGCAAGCCAATAGGAAAGAAGCATGATGCCGGCCACAATAATGATAACCTGAGCTATGAAGAAGAGGGTGGGTGTATTCTCAAAGTTATATTTGTCTCGTTCCTTACGCTTTCTTATTGCCATTATGACATACAGCACCGATAATACTATACCTAGTACAATGGTGGTCACATTGAAGCTTGCACCAAAGAAATTAAGAAAGTCCGGAATGAATCCGCCGCTTATTGCCTGATACTCAGGCGGATATGGAGCCAGCGTTAATCCCTGAAGGATAGTGTTGGTTAACCCTCTAAAAAGAAGCATGCCGGCCAGGGTGACAATAAAGGCCGGAATTCGTATATAAGCAATCCAGAACCCCTGCCACAGTCCTATTAGAAGACCTATCCCAAGAGTGATCAAAAGCGCCGGGAACATGGGCATTTTCATATTGATCATGAGGGTGCCGGAAACCGCACCGATAAAGGCAACAACAGAGCCTACAGAAAGGTCGATATTGCCCCCTGTCAGGATACAAAGAGTCATACCGATTGCCAGAATCAGCACATAGCTGTTCTGAAGAACAAGGTTAGTAACATTCATGGGGTAGAGAAGTATTCCACCCGTACCGATCTGGAAGAAGATCATGATTACCACCAGAGCAATCAGCATTGCATACTGGCGAATATTGTTTTTTATGGTTTTACCGATGTTCTCCATTTGTTAAACTACCTCCCTGTTACTCTGCATAATGCATTTCATTATACTTTCCGAAGAGGCTTCCTCCCGGGTCAGCTCACCCACTATACGCCCATCATTCATGACATATATCCTGTCGCAAATCCCAAGGATCTCGGGGAGTTCGGATGAAATAAAGATAATGGATTTGCCCTCATCGGCCAGTTGGTTGATAATGGTATATATCTCATATTTGGCACCCACATCAATACCTCGTGTGGGTTCGTCCAGTATAAGTATATCGGGACGCGAAAAAATCCATTTGCTCAGAACCACCTTCTGCTGATTACCACCGGAAAGGTTGCCCGCTTTTTGCAGGATGCTGGATGACTTGATGTCGAGCTTGGACCGGTATTCTTCAGCAACCATAACCTCCTTATTCTGATCAATGAATCCTTTCTTGCTGATCTTTTTCAGACTGGGCAGCGTAATATTGTGTCTTATATCGTCAATCAGGATGAGTCCGGCAGATTTCCTATCCTCGGTGAGGTAGGAAACACCATTGTCGATAGCCTCGCGCACAGTATTGAACTCAACCGGTTTGCCGTCTTTGATAATCTGCCCCGATATACGGCTTCCATAGGCCTTGCCGAATATACTCATGGCAAACTCGGTTCTGCCTGCTCCCATGAGCCCGGATATTCCTACGATCTCGCCCCGGCGCACCTTGATATTCACGTCCTTGATAATCTTCCTGTCGGTGATCACCGGGTGGTACACATTCCAATCCCTGACTTCAAAGGCTACTTCTCCGATCTTTGGCTCCCTCTTCGGAAAACGATTGACCATGGTTCTTCCGACCATGCCCTTGATAACCCGATCCTCATCTATGGCATCCACACCAACCTTGAGGGTTTCGATGGCAGCACCGTCTCTTAAAATGGTAATCGTGTCGGCCACCTTCATAACTTCATTGAGTTTATGTGAGATCAGAATACAGGTTATACCATCCTTTTTAAGCTCCAATATCAGATCAAGTAGGTTGTTGGAGTCATCCTCATTCAAGGCCGCCGTAGGTTCATCCAGGATGAGAAGCTTCACCTTCTTGGCCAATGCCTTGGCTATTTCGACCAATTGCTGCTTACCGACGCTGATATCCTTTACAAGAGTTTGTGAGCTTTCATTCAGCCTCACCCTCTTGAGAAGCTCCCTGGCCTCCAGATGGGTTCTGCTCCAGTTGATAAAACCATGCTTTTGGCGTTCATTTCCCAAAAACATATTTTCCCCGATGGACAGGTAGGGTTGAAGAGCCAGTTCCTGATGGATGATGACAATGCCGACCTTTTCACTGTCCCTGATATCCCTGAAGGTGCACACGTTTCCTTCATAGATGATCTCACCGCTGTAGGTGCCATGTGGATAGATGCCACTGAGGACATTCATCAAAGTTGATTTACCCGCCCCGTTCTCACCGACAAGGGCATGTATTTCACCGGCCTCCACCTTGAAATTGACATTGTCTAGGGCTTTGACACCGGGAAATACCTTTGTGATATTCCGCATCTCCAGGATTGTTCCCAAGATTTCTCATCCCCCTGTACCTTTATTTGGCTGCTTATTGGATGATGAAATGATTACCATCACCATATAAGAACCCGGCCCGCTGAGCCATCACGGATTGCAGGCGGGTGCCCGGAAACCTTGTTGCTTTTGCAATAAAGAACCGGTTTGGAGACGGCAAAATCTGGATTCTGCCGTCTCCAAACCGGACACCCCAGCGGGGTGTCCGGATAAATAAACTATTGGATATCGGCTTCGGTGTAGTATCCGCTGTCGATAAGCAATTCCTTGTAGTTGTTCTTGTCGGCATAAACCGGATCGCAGAGGAAGGAAGGAACGATCTTTACACCATTGTCATAGGTCTTGGTGTCGTTTACAGGAGCTTCCTTGCCCTGGAGCAGAGCATCAACCATCTCAACAACCTTTGAGGCAAGTGTTCTGGTGTCCTTGAAAACAGACATGGACTGCTGGCCTTCGATCATGGCCTTAACATTAGGCTTGTCACAGTCCTGACCGGTGATGACGGGATAGGGCTTATCGGCTGAACCATAGCCATTGCTGGTCAGAGAGGCGATGATACCGATTGCAAGGCTGTCGTTAGGTGAAAGAACGGCATCCAGCTTTTCTCCGCCGGAGTAGTGAGCTGTGATCAGGTTGTCCATTCTGGCCTGTGCCGTGGCTGATGTCCAGCCCTGAATGGCTATTTTGGTAAACTCAGTCTGTCCACTGGGAATTTTGAGCTGCCCATTGTCTATATACGGCTGAAGGATGCTCATGGCTCCGTCGTTGAAGAAGTAGGCGTTGTTGTCATCGGGAGACCCGGCGAACAGTTCTATGTTGTAGGGGCCTTTTCCATCTTTCAGTCCGAGGGCTTCTTCTATGTATGTACCCTGAAGAACACCAACCTTGAAGTTATCAAAGGTAGCATAGTAGTCCACATGCTCTGACTGCATGATGAGGCGATCGTAAGCAATAACCTTAACCTTTGCATCTGCTGCCTTCTTCAGAACATCGGTAAGCGCCGATCCGTCAATTGAAGCAATAACCAGTACCTTACAGCCCTTGGTTATCATGTTTTCAATCTGCTGGATCTGCATATTGACATCGTTGTTGGCATACTGGAGATCCACCTGGTAGCCCTTGGCTTCCAGCTGGGTCTTCATGTTTGAGCCATCCTGATTCCATCTTTGGAGCGACTGCGTCGGCATGGCGACACCGATGAGATTTCCTGCGCCCTGGCCACAGCCAGTCAGTGTGATCATGCTGATCAACAGAGCCAGAACAAGAAGCAATGAAAGTTTCCTTTTCATTATTGACTCCTCCATTTCATTTTTTTAGGCCTTGCACCCATATTTATTCTATATGAAGGAGTCATTATAATCTCTGGAGATAATTAAGAAAGTACTGGGCATTTTATACCCTTGTTCAAATCCCGGTAGGACATGGGTAAATTCTTGAGGTTAAAATTTTTCTGTTCTATTACAACCTTCCATCAAGAGGCTGTCGCTCACTGGGATTAATCAATACTTGGCCATTGATCCCTGGGTACATTGATAAAAATATCCTCCAGACGATGGAAGCTGTCTTTTACGATGGTATCCATCATGTTATCCATGGTTACCGGGATGGGTTCTATCTTGAGATAGGGCACCTGATATGTTCCGTCAAAAATTGTTTCATCAGTGTTCAATTTCTCTCCCTTAACCATTTTGACTGCTGCTTCTGCCGCAGCCTTGGCAATCTTGTCTATGGGCTTGTAGACTGTCATTAGCTGTGTTCCCTCCACAACCCGCTGGCATGCGGAAAGATCAGCATCCTGCCCCACTACGGGTACTTTTCCCGCCAGCCTTTTTTCTGAAAGAGCCTCTATGGCGGCATAAGCCAGAGTATCATTGGCGGCAATAATAGCGTGTATCTCCACCCCTTGCTCAAGGGTCTGTTCCACACAGCTGAAGGCCTCTTCGTAAGCCCAGTCATGGGCAGGCTCCTCAGTGACTATCCTTATATCCCCATAATTTAAAGGCTCCTGAAGCACATTCATATATCCCTGGTACAGCATAACACTGTTGTAGTCGGTGGGCGCACCCCTTATGATCACATAGTTGCCCTTCGGAACCCTTTCCAGGAGCGCTTTGGCCTTGTATTCCCCTACCTTTACATTGTCAAAGGATATATACAGATCCGCTCCTGCGTTCCTTATCAGACGATCATAGGCAATTACCTTAATGCCTGCCTTTTTTGCCATCCGTACCGATTCGGCGCTCGCCTCAGCATCATGGGGGATGATAACAAGAATGTCAATACCCTGTTCTATCAGATACCTGACCTGTCTCATCTGTTCCTCATTGTCATTGTTCGCGTTTTGGACCAGCACCTCTGCACCGAGTTCCTTCGCCCTCGCTACAAAGATATCCCTGTCCCTTTGCCAGCGCTCTTGAACCGTTGATCCCATGGAGAAGCCCACCCTGATGACCGATTCCTGGTCTTTCCCCACTGGCTGTGCCGGAATCACATCCTCGGCTGTGCACCCGGATATCACCAGTAAGAACATGCAGAACAAAGCGAGCATGATCCTTCCAAATCTTACATCAAACAATGAAGACACCTCCTTATGCCTTGAGCGGTACGCTGATCCCCATGGATTATTTCATTCCCTAAGTCCGGAGGGACTGAGTCCGGTTATCTTCTTGAATATCTTGCTGAAATAATTAGGGTCGTTATACCCCACCTGATAACTGACTTCCTTAACGCTGAGCTTCTGGTTTTTTAAAAGCTTTATTGCCTCAGTGATACGGATCCGGGTGAGGTAATCGATAAAATTCTCCCCTGTTTCCTCCTTGAAGAACCTGCTGAAATACTGTGGGCTAAGCCCTGTCTCCCTGGAAACCTCCTCCAGGGAAATATCCCTGTGGAAGTTGGCGTCAATGAAGCTCTTGGCGGTACTGATCAGGTAATGACAGCGTTTTGCCCTCGCTGCTTTTATTCCCAGGGTGATGACCTCAATCTGAGCCTTGCACCAGTTTTTCAGGAGCACGGACTCCTCAATGTCGAGAAACTCCCTCAGATAGCTTCTGCCCTTCAGGGCATCCTTGTCTTCGATATCATATTCCAGAGCCTGCCGGTGGAGCACGACCATAAGTTCCAAAAACCTTCCCTTGATATCCTCAAAGGTGTACTGGGAGTTTGTTGCCAGTTCATCATATATTTGCGAAAAGAGGGTAAGGCATTCTCCCGTCTCACCTAAAACAGCCTTTTCCAGCAGCTGCTTCTCTTTGATATTGAAGAAGGTTTGATTTATCTTCGCTTCCTCCGGAATATCATGGATATGCACGATTTCATTTTCCTTGGTGTGCTTTATAGCCCGTATTGATTCGGAGAAGGAAGTAAGCACATTTTCGCTTTTTTGAATGCTGCCGATGCCCATGCGGAAGGATACGTCAACCCGTTTAGATATCCTTTCAATAATGTATTTTCCTGCCTCCACTGCCTCCAGCCTTTCGCTGTAATCGTCATTCTGTGCGGGTACAGGAACATAGCAGATGATACGGTTTAGCATGACCGGCCCCACAATACAGTCCAGACGGTTCTTGATAATATCCCTGAGCTGGGGATAGAAGGACTGGCTTAAAACATTTGACCCTATAACATTTCCGAAGTTCCCTGATTGCTTCTGCTCCCCGAATTCCAGGGTCATCACATAGCCCGTGTCCTCAGGAAGATCCAATAAACGTCGATACTTTTCCAATTCCTGATTGTAGTCCTCGTAGAGGAGTATGGAATAGATGAAGCCATGCTCCAGCACCGGGAGAACCCGTTCAAACTTCTCCTTCAGTTCCAGCTCCATCTTTTTTTTCTTCCTTGCCTCAAAAATCCGGTGTTCTGCCTGTCTGATGATCTCAACAATCTTCATGCGGTTAACAGGCTTGAGCAGGTATTCTGTCACACCCAGGTTTACCGCTTCCTTTGCAAATTCAAACTGTTCGCAGGCTGAAAGGATAACAAACTCAACCTGAGGGTAGACCGCCTTGATCTCACGAATGGCATCAATACCGTTGATACCCGGCATGCGTATATCCATGAAGATCAGATCGGGTTTAACCGCTTCAGCCTTTTCGATTGCCTCACGTCCCGACCTGGCGCTTCCTGCCACCACCACATTGTCGAAATTCTTTTCCACGATGAATTTAATTGAATCGATCACGATGTTCTCGTCATCAACCACCATTATCCTAAGCACGATGACATTCCTTCTTCCTCTGTACGCAGATTTTAGGTATGCTGATCACGACCCTTGTACCTCCTGGCTTGCTGCTTATAATACTCATAACCTTTTCATAGTCAAAAAAGTTCTTAAGTCGCTGCATAACATTTCTTGTTCCGATACCCGTGGTATGACCTACAGACTCCGTGGGGCTTCCGTCTTCGGCATCCTCCCCAAGTATTTGATTAATCTTCTCCTGGCTCATTCCCACACCATTATCCTCGATTTCAATGATATAGTCCCCGTCATCCTCCCTGACCCTCAGAGTGATGGTCCCACCCGATTCAAGCTCGCTGATGCCATGAATAAATGCGTTCTCAATCAAGGGCTGAAGCACCATGCAGGGCACCGGGATATCCACAACACTCTCATCCACTTCCTGGGAATAACTAATCCTGTCGGCATATCTCACCTTCAATAATGCAATATAGTTATTGATGTTTTCGATCTCTTCCCTGAGGGTTACGGGGCTGTCCAGGCTTCTCAGATTGTAGCGGAACAGGCTGGCAAAGCACTCTATGAAAAGGTAGGTTCTGTCGGCTTCTTCAAACATGGCAAGCTGGGCACCGGCGTTTAAGGTGTTGAAGATGAAGTGGGGGTTGATCTGGGACTGCAGGGCCTGAAGCTGGGTTTCCTTCAGATGGCTCTTCATCAGAAGGTTCTGCATCTCCTGTTCCTTCAGCCGGGTTTCCAGTTCTGCTTTCTCTTTGATGGCAGCAACCTGTGCCTTGATGCTTTCAGCCATGCGGTTGAAGGCATCTGCCATCACGCCTATTTCATCGTCGCTGTCAACAGTAACCTGTTCAACATCATATTTGCCCCTTGAAATGTCATTGGCGGCTCTGGCCAGGCTGATAATGGGCTGGGTGGTTTTGAATGTAATCCTTATGATGAAAATAATGTTGAAGGCAATGGTGGCAATTATTATCAAAAGGTTGATCAGCAGTATGTACCCAAGCCGGCCCGAAATGATGGTATAGCCCTTTGTGTTCTCCTGGAACTGATTCTGGGTCAGCCTATTTATATAGAGATTGATATAGTCATAAACCTTGCTGGCTTCGGCATAGTTTTGAGTATACCCTTCGATATCCCTGCCACGCTTTGCATTGACGGCGGTATCGCTGTAGCCCAGATATGTGATTATCATATTTCCAATATCGTGCATCAATAATCCGCTGTCGGTGTCGTAAACCATGTCTTTAATGTCTTCACCGGTCTTTCTCAGGTTGGCGGAATATCTGAAATAATCCTTAAGGCTTTCAGAATGGCTGGTTGACAGGAAACTCTCCAGGGTGCTCTGAACATTGGCTACATTATCGCTGATATCGCTCAGGTACTGGTTGTTCTCAAAAATGGCATCCATGCCCGAGGCCAGCATCTGTGCGTTGAAATAGGAGACAAAGCACGCCATTGCCATAAGAAGCGTGGTCACCATAAAGTAGAGTATGAGCTTTCTTCTGATCCGGTTAAGCGATAAAAACCTGATAAACTTTTTCATGGCTCTGATTGTTCCTCGTCGGCATTCTTGGTGAGGGTGTCCGTATAGTCCCCAATATTGTCGTAAGTGACCACCTTTGCCCCCGTATCCACATATGTAGATGTCATCCTGTTCTTCTTTATCTCAATCAGGGATCGGATGCTTTCATAACCTATTTCATAGGGGTTGGCCACAACTGTACCGTATATAACCCCCTTTTCAATGTATCTGAGGATTTCAGGCGCATCGTCATAACCTATCAGAGTGATCTGCCCCACCTTGTTGAGATCCACTATGATTTGGGCTGAACTGATGGTATCCTTTGCGCTGGTGCAGATAATGGCATCCACCTCGGGATAGTCGATGAGTATTCTTCTGGTAACCTCTTCGGCGCTGAAAAAGCCGGCGCTGGATGAAAAGGTTCTTATGGTCATACCGGGCATGTTCTCAAGGGCATCTTTGGTGCCGGCGATCCGGAGGTTTTGGGGAACATTAACGGCACCATCAATATAGTCACTGAGAATGATGGCTATATTAGCCCTCTCGCCCATAGCTTCCAGTACCAGCTTGCCGGCTTCACGACCAAGGTTGAAGGTATTGGTGCCCACATAAGCATTGCGCTTGCTCTTTTTTGCCTCAGCCTCCACAGTGATGACAGGGATGCCGGCATCAACGGCTTTGTCAATAAGGGGCGTGAACTTCTCCTCATCCAGTACATGGGTAACAATACCGTCCACCTTTGATGCGATGGCAATATCCAGGTACCTCATCTGTTCTTCAAGATTTGTAAAACGCGGAACATTGAATTCAACTGCCACCTGGAATTCACTGGCGGCAGCCAGGCAGCCTTCCCTGACAGATTTCCAGAAGGTATCATCGGCCTGCCCGATAACAGCAAAATGATACTCGGGTCTATACCCGTTTTTCCGGAACACATTCTTTCCTTCAAGCAGGTTAAGACTCTGACTTTGAAAATAACCAACCGAAAAGGTGATCAAAAACCCAAAAACAAGGAGTACTGT
>LFSK01000054.1:0-13098 GCA_001512555.1 Clostridiaceae bacterium DTU059
TCAATTCTGGAAAGAGTTTTTTCATCACAGGAAGAGGCTTCATGAGGATGAACACCCACTGCAGCGAATACCTCAGGATGCTTCTTTGACAGTGCAATGGCATGTTCCGAGCTCTCCACAT
The DNA here is from genome assembly GCA_001512555.1 of Clostridiaceae bacterium DTU059. Lineage (GTDB taxonomy): Bacteria > Bacillota > Clostridia > DSM-8532 > DSM-8532 > Thermoclostridium_A. The sequence continues at coordinate 122 of LFSK01000054.1, forward strand.
CACAGCCTGGGTTGATGATATGCGTTACGCCGGCTTCAACAGCCTTGCGGATGACATCATCCCTGTCGGCATCAAATCGTCCGTCATCGTAATGGGCATGTGAATCTATCATTATTATCAGCTCACTTTTGATCCGGAGGATATATCCTTGTCAACAGTGACCAGAGTCAGCCTGCCTTCAGTTTCGTCGGTTGCAGCCAGTATCATCCCCTGGGATTCAATACCGCGGATCCGGGCAGGTTTAAGATTGGCGACCAGAATCAATGTCTTGCCCTCTATTTCCTCCGGGCTGTAGTACTGGGCGATCCCAGATACCACCTGCTTCTCTTCAGCTCCTACCTGGAGCCTCAGCTTCAATAATTTATCTGACTTTTCCACCCTCTCGGCGGACAAAACCTTTGCTACCCTCAGATCCAGCTTTGCAAATTCTTCAATGGAGATCTGAGATGTATCCCCGGAAGCGGAACCCTTCTCAGCCTGCGCCTCCTGTTTTTTATGCCCTTTTTCCCCGGATTCGTCCTTGCCGGAATCGGGGATTATGGAAGACAGGCTTTCCAATTCCTTCTCCATGTCTATTCTCGGGAAAATGATCTCGCCTGGACTAACCGGTCTTGTTGGCTTGTAGACACCCCACTGTCCCGCCAATTCCCAGCTTGTTTCTTCGTCATCTATGGAAAGCTGTTCCCATATCTTTTTCGGGGTTTCAGGCATGAAGGGCTGAAGCAGAATGGACACTATGCGGATACTTTCAGCCAGGTTATACAAAACCCCTGCCAAACGGCCTTCCTTGCTCTCATCCTTGGCCAGCACCCAGGGCATGGTTTCATCAATATATTTATTGGTGCGGGAAATGGCCTTCCAGATGTCTGCCAGAGCCAGACTGAACTGGAGGTTGTCCATGAGTTCCTCTGCCTTGGGCTTTAAGGCCAATAGTTCCTTTTTCAGGTCGGCGTCAAATTCTCCTTCTTCACCCTGTCCGGGAAGCAGGCCATCAAAGTACTTTTTGATCATGGCCACCGTTCTGCTGACCAGATTGCCAAGATCGTTGGCCAGATCAGAGTTGATGCGCGATATGAGGGCTTCGTTGGAAAAAACGCCATCGGCTCCGAAAGGAACTTCCCTGAGCAGGAAATAGCGGATGGCATCCAGCCCGTATTTTTCAATAAGAATCACCGGATCAACAACATTTCCCTTGGATTTCGACATCTTTCCGCCTTCCAGAACCAGCCAGCCGTGACCAAATACCTGCCTGGGCAGAGGAAGGTCAAGAGCCATCAGCATAGCAGGCCAGATAATGGTATGGAACCGGACTATTTCCTTGCCCACCAGATGCACGTCAGCAGGCCAATAGCGTCTGAAGGCTTCATCGTTGTCCGAGAGGTAACCCAGGGCGGAGATATAGTTTGACAGGGCATCGATCCATACATAGACCACATGCTTTTCATCGAATGTCACAGGTATGCCCCAGTTGAAGGATGTCCTCGACACACAGAGATCTTCCAGACCCGGCCTTAAAAAATTATTGAGCATCTCGTTACGGCGGGAAGCAGGCTGAATGAAGTCCGGGTTATCCTCCATGAGTTTGATAAGCCTGTCCTGATACTTGGAAAGCCTGAAGAAGTAGCTCTCCTCCCTGGTTTTTTCTACACTTCTGCCGCAATCGGGACACATGCCGTCAACCAGCTGTGTCTCGGTCCAGAAGGATTCACATGGGGTGCAATACCAGCCTTCATATTCGCTTTTATAAATATCACCCTTTTCGTAAAGAGCCTTGAATATCTTTTGGACAGTGGCAATATGATCCTCATCGGTGGTTCTGATGAATTTATCGTAGGTAATCTTCATCATCCCCCAAAGATCCTTAATACCACTTACGATATGATCCACATACTGCTTGGGGGTCATGCCGTTCTCAGCCGCTACCCGCTGAATCTTCTGTCCATGTTCATCGGTGCCGGTTAAGAACATGACATCATAACCCTGAAGCCTCTTGTATCTTGCCATGGCATCGGCCGCCACCGTTGTATATGAGTGCCCTATATGGAGTTTTCCACTGGGATAATAAATTGGCGTTGTGATGTAGTATGTCTTTTTGCTCACCTCGTGACTACCTCCTAAAGATATATCATGGTTTGTATGCGTATACCGCTTTTTATTCCTCAATGGCGGGCGGAAAGTCAAGCAGCCGTGCCCTTCAGTTATCATTTTACCAATAAGTGCATTATAACATACAGGTCATGTTTTTGCACAACCGCAACAGCAACGAAAAGCAGCTAGAAACCGCCCCCCTTGATCACTCCGGAACGTCCGCCGTTAGAATCACGGTGCAGAAGATACCATTGCCTTTCCCGAATTCAGAAAGACCTTCGCCTGTAGTAGCCGTGATCCCGATGCTGCCTCTATCGATTCCCAGAAGACCGGCAAGGCTCATCCGTATCTTTTCAATAAAAGGAGACAATCTGGGGCGAAGAGCCTCAATGGATATTGATACATGAAGGATCCTGGAATCCTTCTTCATATGGTTCATGGCCGCCTTAAGATAGGCACGGCTGTCGGTTATACCCTCCCGGCACATCCTGTCCGCCTCTTCCCCAAGAATGTTGACGCAGGTTATGCCCGAAATCGCATTTGTCAGAGCATGTATAACCACATCCGCATCACTGTTTCCTTCCAGACCGGGGCTGCCCTCAATGAGAACTCCGCCCAGAATCAGCCTCTTCTCGGAACTATCGGGTTCAAACCGATGACTGTCCTGCCCAATGGCAACCTTGATCATCCGACCATCTCCATCATTCTTATTGCCAATATCTTACCCCTTCACAGGAATTGTGTCCACATTATGTTTAAGTCGTTTTTCTTATTCCCATTTTGGCTGTCCCATTGAATGATATTCTTATAAAAATTGTACAAAGCTTTCATAGATATTTTGTTATATAATAAAAACACCTTTCTTTAACCGGAGAGTTGATATATATGGTAAAAAGAGTGACTCTGTTAAGCCTGGCCATCCCCTTGTTTATAGAAATGTTGTTTTTCTCCATGTTGGGTATGGTCGACTTATTCATATTGAGCCGCGTATCCGACGATGCTGCAGGTGGGGTTGGCGCATGTAATCAAATCATCAGTTTTACCAATATTGTATTCAACATAATTTGCATCGGAGCCAACGTCCTGGTTTCGCAATACATCGGCGCAAAAAACAAGGAATCCGCTCAGATGACCATGATTTCTTCCTATTTAATGGTAACATCGGTGGGAGTATTGGGCTCCGTCGTCCTGTTTTTCTTCGGTAAGCCCATTCTCCAGCTCATGGGGGTTACACCGAACCTTTTAAGCCATGCTGAAGTCTATATCCGTATCGTAGGCAGCATGATGTTCATGCAGGCAATATTGAATCTTTCCACGGTGATCATGCGTACCCATGGTTATTCAAAGGAAACTCTGGGCATAACAGCCGGAATGAATGTCATCAATGTCGTGGGAGACATCCTCTTTGTCTTTGGCTTCAATATGGGGGCTGCCGGAGCGGCATATGCCACCTGCATAGGCAGATTCGTCGCCATGCTCATGGCTGTGAGATTTGTACGGAGGCGGATACTGGATAAGGGTCCCTTTCGGTATATCCGGAACTTCCCCATGCGGATCATCAGGGATCTCTTCAAAGTCGGCCTGCCTTCTGCCCTTGAGAATATATGCTATAATGTGAGCCAAATTGTTGTTACCGGCATCATACTGCACAATCTTGGTGATACAGCCTATATTACCAGAACCTATACGCTGCAGATCATAATCATCTTCCTTACTATGTCCATGTCCATTGGGCAGGCAAACCAGATCCTCATAGGGCGTCTTGTGGGCGCAGGCAAATTTGATGAAGCTTATCATACGTGTTTAAGCAATTTTAAGAAAGCCTTCTTTATAACCATAGGCTATAGTATTGTACTCTTCTTTTTCGGTGGAGTATTCGTCAAGGTCTTTACCGATGATCCTGAAATCCTAAAATGGAGTGCCATGGTGATGATGGCTGATGCCTTCCTGGAGCCTGGCCGTACGTTCAACCTTGTGATCATCAACGGCCTCAAGGGCTCCGGAGACGCAGTATTCCCGGTAATAATCGGCGTCATCTCAATGTGGAGTATTGCTACCCTTGGCGCCTGGCTCCTTGGTATTGTGGCGGGATTGGGACTGTTGGGCATATGGATTGCCATGGCTGCTGACGAATGGCTCAGAGGTTTTATTGCGCTGCACAGGTGGCATAGCCGAAAATGGACATCTAAATCACTGGTTGCCAATGAGGCATGATAACGAGCCGGACAGCGGTGGTAAATAACCTTAACAATCCAAGTATTTGGCTTTTTGAATATTGATACAAAAATACTTGCAGGTATTCCCACTTTTGCGCGGGAGCCGATTCATGGCGTTTACCCTGTAAGTCTTGTTTGAAGCCATTACAATGTGCTTCGTATGTATGCTGAGCCATGTATATAATATACATTATGAATTTTTTCACAATCTATCTTTCAAAAACTGGATGAGTGGGATATAATAGAAGTAAGCTGTTTTGAGCCAGATTATTACATGATACCTGGCGAAAGATTTGCTAAAGCTATAAATTGAAGGTTTTATAAGGTTTCAAAACCCTTATTTCTCGCTATACAAGTCATTTTATCAGAAGGGAGATTAGATATGGTTAAACACAAAAAACTACTTGCATGGGTAAAAGAGGTTGAAGAGTTGTGCCAACCCGACAAAGTCTATTGGTGTGACGGTTCAGAGGAAGAGAATGAGCGTTTGATTCAGGAGCTTGTTGAATCAGGCAGCGCTGTAGCATTGGATCAGGAAAAACGTCCGGGCTGCTATCTTTTCCGGAGCCATCCTTCAGACGTGGCCAGGGTTGAGCAAAGAACATATATTGCCTCGAAGAAGGAAGAAGACGCAGGACCCACAAACAACTGGATCGACCCTGTTGAGCTTAAAAAGACAATGACCGATCTGTATCGCGGCTGCATGAAGGGCAGAACCATGTATGTCATTCCGTTCAGCATGGGACCTTTGGGCTCACCCATTTCCAAAATCGGTGTAGAGATCACCGACAGCGCCTATGTTGTGATAAATATGCGCATCATGACCCGTATGGGGAAAGAGGTCCTGGATATACTGGGTGAAGACGGCGAATTTGTGCCCTGTCTGCATTCAGTGGGCGCTCCACTTGCCGAGGGCGAGAAGGACGCGGCATGGCCCTGCGCACCCATAGAACAAAAATACATTTCCCACTTCCCTGAGGAAAGAACCATCTGGTCCTATGGTTCCGGCTACGGCGGAAACGCTCTTCTGGGTAAGAAGTGCTTTGCGCTCCGAATTGCCTCGGTACAGGCTCGTGATGAGGGCTGGCTGGCAGAGCACATGCTCATCCTGAAGATTACCAGCCCTGAGGGTGAAGTAAAATATATCACCGGCGCATTCCCAAGCGCTTGCGGAAAGACCAACCTGGCCATGATGGTGCCCACTCTTCCCGGATGGAAGGTCGAGACCATCGGCGATGACATTGCTTGGATGAAATTCGGCGAAGACGGCAGACTTTATGCTATCAATCCCGAAGCCGGTTTCTTTGGCGTGGCTCCTGGCACATCAATGGATTCTAATCCAAGCGCCATGAGAACAATAGAGAAGAACACCATTTTCACCAACGTAGCCCTCACCGATGATGGCGACGTGTGGTGGGAAGGCATTGGCTATGACGCACCGGATCATCTTATTGACTGGCAGGGCAAGGATTGGACACCCGACTCCAAGGATAATGCTGCCCATCCCAATGCCCGGTTCACCGCTCCGGCCAGCCAGTGCCCGGTTATCGCCCCTGAGTGGGAGGATCCTAAGGGCGTGCCGATTTCAGCAATTCTGGTAGGCGGTCGCAGACCCACAACCATTCCTCTTGTACACGAAAGCTTTGACTGGGATCATGGTGTTTTCCTGGGCTCTATAATGGGTTCTGAAATCACAGCAGCTGCTATCTCAAGCAAGATCGGTCAGGTGCGCCGCGATCCATTTGCCATGCTTCCCTTCATAGGGTACCATGTCTGCGATTACTTCCAGCATTGGTTCAACATGGGCAAGAAAACCGATCCCGACAAGCTGCCAAAGATATTCTATGTCAACTGGTTCCGCAAGGATGAGAATAATAAGTTCATCTGGCCCGGTTATGGAGAAAACAGCCGTGTTCTCAAATGGATCTTTGAGAGAGTATCCGGAAAAGGCAAGGCTGTAAAAACACCCATCGGCTACATGCCCACCATTGATGCGCTGGATCTCAGCGGACTTGATATCAGCAGAGAACGCATGGAGGAGATCCTCAGCGTGGATAAGGAACAGTGGCTTGCCGAGATTGAATCAATCAAAGAACACTATCGTTCCTATGGCGAGCGTCTCCCCGAGGAGCTGAACAAACAGCTTGCTGCTTTGGAAAAGAGACTGAGCGAAATATAAAAGCATAAAACTAACGGGCTGTCCCAGGACAGCCCGTTTTAGTTCATCTTAGATTTAATTTTCCATACTCCGGAGGCGATACCCCAGCACCATCAGGCCATCGCTTAGGTGTACATTTTCAACCACCGCACCATTTTCCAGCCGCAGTTCAAGCGGAGAGAAATTCCAAATTCCCTTTATCCCGCTACTTGTGACCCTTTCAGCAACCTCAGTAACATACCTGTTGGGAACGGTGAGCATGGCTATATCCACTTTATTGTTCTTCGCGAAGTCTTCCAGTGAATCCATGGATAGGATATCGATTCCGTTGACCTTACTGCCAATCTTGTCAGGATCCACGTCAAAAACGGCCAGGATATCGAATCCCCTCTTCTTGAAATTCTCATAATTGGCAAGTGCGGTACCCATATTCCCGGCACCGATAATGACACAGGAAAACCGTTTATCCACACCCAGAATTTTGCTGATCTCATTGAACAGAAATTCTACATTGTAGCCGTATCCCTGTTGTCCGAAGCCTCCAAAGCAGTTCAAATCCTGTCTTATCTGTGAAGCAGTAATACCCATCCGTTCGCTGAGTTCCCTTGAAGAAATCCGCTTAATGTCTAATTTGATGAGATCTTGGAGATAACGAAAATATCTTGGAAGCCTTCTTATTACGGCCATGGATATTTTCTTTTCTTCCGGCATCCTGACATCAACCCCTAACTTACAAAAGTAAACTGCAGTTGAAAATCCAGTTCTTTATTAATATCCCTGGATTTTTAGCATGAAATAATTATATCATGCTTGTTATTTTTTTGTCAATTAGTTGGTAAGGGGCGCATTATTGCCTGACATCTATTCCTTCGCTTTTGAGCCATTTCTTCAAATCAGGAATTTTCAATTCACCAAAATGGAATAATGAAGCGGCCAGTACCGCATCTGCATGGCCATGGATGATGGCATCCCTGAAATGCTCCATGGTTCCGGCGCCTCCCGATGCGATTACAGGTATCTTTACGGCATAAGAGATGCTTCTGGTGAGTTCTGTGTCATAACCTGCCCTGGTACCGTCCCGGTCCATGCTGGTAAGGAGGATCTCTCCCGCTCCAAGTCTTTCGGCTTCAACAGCCCACTCAATTGCATCTCTTCCGGCATTGACACGCCCGCCGTTCAAGTAGACATCCCAGCCCGAGCCATCCGATCTTTTTTTAGCATCAATGGCTAGAACCACACATTGGCTGCCAAAACGCGCTGCCGCCTCCGATATGAGTTCGGGTCTTTTCAATGCGGCAGAATTGATCCCCACCTTGTCGGCACCAGCCATAAGAACCCGATGGATATCCTCAACGGTTCTGATACCGCCACCAACAGTAAGCGGAATGGAAATTTGCCGGGCCACCCTGGCTACCACATCGGTCATGGTATCCCTGGACTCGGACGAGGCGGTGATGTCTAAAAACACAAGTTCATCGGCTCCGGCCTTATTATAGGCGGCTGCACAGCTGACAGGATCCCCCGCGTCCACAAGGTTAACAAATTTTACACCCTTGACGACGCGGCCATTATGAACATCAAGGCACGGTATGATTCTCTTTACAGACATATTGGTACCACCTTCATCAATAAAAATTCCGTAACTGGCTCTGTAGCGGAAATACTACACCTTTTTCAGTGCCTCTTTCAGATCAACTGCCCCTGTATATATGGCCTTTCCCACAATGGCTCCGGCAACTCCGGTCTGCTTGAGCCTTACAAGGTCATCAATACTGCTTACGCCGCCCGAAGCGATAACCTCCATGGAAACCGCCTGCTGCATTTCAATCATGGCCTCAAGGTTGGGGCCTGTGAGCATGCCATCGGTGGCTATATCGGTGTATATGATGGTCTTTACACCCAGCTTCTCCATATGCCTTGCAAACTCAATGGCTGTATACCGGCTGGTCTGTTCCCAGCCCTCAATGGCAACCAGGCCTTTTTTTGCATCTATCCCTACAGCTATCCTGCTGCCATACTTGGAAACAGCCTCCTCCACAAGCCCGGGATCCCTTACAGCAGAGGTACCCAGTATCACGCGAGCTGCTCCCAGCGACAGAACCTCATCAATATCGGCCATAGTTCTGATGCCGCCCCCGGTCTGCACAGGAATACCGAGAGCTTTTACCATTCTCCCGATAATATCTCTGTTGTTTTTGCCCTGTCCCCTTGCACCGTCCAGATCCACCACATGGAGGTATTGTGATCCTGCATTCTGCCATTTAAGAGCCATTGCCACAGGGTCATCCCCATATACGGTCATATCACTGTAACTGCCCTGTCTCAGGCGGACGCATCTGCCATCCCTTATGTCCACAGCCGGATAAATAATCATGATCTATAATGCCACCTTCATAAAAATTCTGATAGTCTTAAGGCTATATCGCCGTCTGAAAAGGCGATCATGGTTCAAAGTTCTTACCCGTAATCCGCTCGTATGCCTCAATATATTTCATTTCTGTCTTTTCGATTACATCCCGGGGAAGCTTAGGCGCCGGAGGTTTCTTGTCCCAATCAAGGGTCTCAAGATATTCCCGCAAATATTGCTTGTCAAAGCTCTTTTGTGCCTTACCAGGCTTATAGTCCGAAAGTTCCCAGAACCGTGAAGAATCGGGGGTGAAAAGTTCATCGGCTATCACAAGCCTACCGTCCATGATCCCAAACTCAAACTTGGAATCGGCAAGGATAATACCACGGCTCAAAGCGTACTGGGAAGCCTTATTGTAGAGAGCCAGGGATTTTTCCTTCAACTCTGCTGCAAGCTCCTTGCCGATCTTCTTCTCCACATAATCAAAGCTGACATTGATATCATGCCCCTCGCTAGCCTTGGTGGAGGGTGTAAAGATAGGTTCCGGAAGCTTTTCAGCCTGCTGCATACCTTCAGGCAGTCTGATTCCGCAGATCTCGCCGGTGGCTTTGTAATCCTTAAGACCAGAACCCTCCAGGTAACCCCGGACAATACATTCGGCTTCCACCATCTTCAGTCTTTTCACCAGCATGGACCGGCCCTGGAGTTCCTCTTTAAACTTTGAAAGACCCATGGGGTATTCGGAAACATCGGTGGTAACCAGATGGTTCCCGATTATATCACTGCAGTACTCAAACCAAAATGCCGACAGGCTGTTGAGAACCTTACCCTTATTGGGTATCAGGTCATCAAAAACCACGTCAAAAGCCGAAATCCTGTCAGTTACGATCATGAGGAGCATATCATCTCCTACCTCATACACATCCCTGACCTTGCCCCTGATGAATACGGGCAACTTGATGAAACTTGTGTCTCGAATCAGCATGCTGTTTTCCTCCGTCTTGCAATATAATTTGGTGTGATTATGTTGTATTTGTTTTTCCTTAAAGCATACCCTTGGTTGAATTTACGCCCTTTATGGATGGATCTAAGGTTACAGCTTCCCTCAGGGCTCTGGCAAAAGCCTTAAATGCAGCTTCTATCATGTGATGGTTGTTTTTCCCGTGCAGAATACTGATATGCAACGTCATGCCGGCGTTAACAGCCAGAGCACGGAAGAATTCCTCAAACATCTCGGTATCCATTCCACCCACCTGGGGGTTGCTGAAGGGAATATCGAAATAAAGGTAGGGCCGATTGGAAAGATCCAGGGATACCTGAGCCAGTGACTCATCCATGGGAATCAGAGCGCTCCCATACCTTTTGATGGATTCACGACTGCCCAATGCCTCGGAAATGGCCTTACCGAGAACAATGCCGATATCCTCAACAGTGTGATGTGTATCCACATCCAAATCTCCGCTGCATTTAAGTTCCAGATCAAAACGCCCATGACCTGAGAACAAACACAGCATATGATCCAAAAATCCAATACCTGAAGCAATGGTGTTCCTGCCATCGCCATCCAGATCCAACGCAAGCCTGATGTCTGTTTCTTTCGTTTTTCTGGCAATATCCGCTCTTCTCAACAAACTCACCCCGCAATTTCAATAGGTTTTTTTCATTATATCATTGGAAGCATTCACCGTTCCACGATCTTTTTAATGGCTTCCACAACCCTGACCATATCGTCTTTTGTGCCAATGGTTATTCTGAGCCAGTCAGCAATCCTCGGAATCTTGGCGAAATTTCTTACCAGGATACCCTGTTCTCTGAAAAGATTTAAGGCATCCGGCCCCTTGATGCCGGGAAGGGTAATGAAGACAAAATTGGATTTGGAATCGGTGCATGGGATGCCCATCTCACCGAGGGTCTTCTTGAAACTTTCACGCTCCCTGATAATCTTGCTGTTTATTTCCCTATAATACCCGTCGTCCTCATAGGCACGCACGGCAGCCGCCTGCGCCAGTCTGTCCATGGTATAGGAATTGAAGGAGTTTTTGATCCGGTTCAGGGCTTCAATCAGCTGTGGGTGGCCCATGGCCAGACCTATTCTCATACCTGCAAGGGATCTTGATTTGGACAAGGTCTGTACCACAAGCAGGTTGTCATACCTGTTTACAAGGGGAACTACCGATTCATTCCCGAAATCCACATAGGCCTCATCCACCACGATGAGGGTGTCGGGTCTGGATTTTAGCAGGCATTCAATCTCCTCCGGCGGGATATATATTCCCGTGGGAGCATTGGGATTGGCAAAGAGAATGCCCTTGAGGCCTTGAGGATAGGCTGAAAAATCGATGGTAAAATCCTCCCTGAGCGGTATCTCCCTGTAGGGGATGCGGTAAAGGTTCGCATATACGGGATAAAAGCTGTAGGTCACATCCGGGAAAGCAACAAGGTTATGTGGGCTAAAAAAGGCCTGGAACAAAAAGGCCAGTACTTCGTCAGACCCGTTTCCTGGAAACACCTGACGGGGAGACAGGCCATAATAGCGTGCCACCGTTTCGCAAAAAGCCCTGGATTCTGTATCCGGGTAGAGGCGGATATCTTCGTTGGCCGCTTCCTTCAGGCACTCAATCACCCCGGGGGACGGCGGGTAGGGATTCTCATTGGTGTTCAGTTTGATCCTCACTTTGTCCCTTGGCTGTTCTCCGGGAACATAGGGGGTTATTTCTCTGGCTATATTACTCCAAAACCGGTTCATATTGATTTCCTTTCTCCTCATTGGTTCCTGCATCTGATTCTAATGGATTCGGCATGAGCCTGAAGTCCTTCGGCATCTGCAAAGGACGACACATAAGGCGCTGCTTCCATGAGAGCCTTCCGGGTATAGCTGATGATGCTGGATCTCTTTATGAAATCATAAACACCCAGGGGTGAGAAGAACCTGGCTGTTCCTGCAGTGGGAAGAGTATGATTTGGACCTGCGAAATAGTCACCCACTGGCTCAGGGGAATACTCGCCCAGGAAGATCGCTCCTGCATTTTGGATGCCCGAAAGCAGAGCAAAGGGATCCTGAGTATTGATTTCCAGGTGCTCAGGAGCAATGCGGTTGGAGATCTTCACAGCCTCATCCAGATTGGGCACCACCACTATGGCACCATAGGCATCCAGGGATTTATTAATAATCTCATTACGGGCAAGCTTTTGAGTTTGAACCTCAATAGCCTTTACCACAGCCTCAGCAAGGGTTGTTGAGGTGGTCACCAGTATGGAGGATGCCAAAAGATCGTGCTCGGCCTGGGACAGGAGATCTGCCGCTACATATTCAGGGTTGGCCGTTTCGTCAGCTATAATCAGCACCTCACTGGGTCCGGCTATCATATCAATGCCACAGATGCCAAAAACCTGTTTTTTTGCAGTTGCAACATATATATTGCCAGGTCCGACGATCTTATCCACCATGGGAATTGTCCGGGTACCATAGGCCATGGCTCCAATGGCCTGGGCTCCTCCAACCGCAAATACCCTGTCAGCACCGGCGATCATTGCGCAGGCCAGAATAATGGGGTTAACCTTTCCATCCTTCTGGGGCGGCGAGCAAAGGATAACCTCTTCCACACCGGCCACCCTGGCTGGAACGATATCCATCAGAACTGTCGATGGCAAGGGGGCGGTTCCTGCAGGTGCGTAGACACCCACACGGCTCAGAGGGGTTACCTTCTGCCCCAGTATAGTTCCGTCCTCCCGGGTCATGAACCAGGAGTTCTCCCTTTGCCTTTCATGATAAGCCCGTATGTTGGCTGCTGATCTCTCTATAGTCTCAATCAGTTCCTTATCCATGTCTGAAAGGGCTTTCTCTATTTCCTTTTTGGGTACCTCCAAATCCTGGATAGGGACTGATACCCCGTCAAACTTTAGAGTATATTCATAAAGAGCCTGGTCCCCCCGCTCCCTCACGTCGCGAAGAATCTCGGATACTTTCTCCTCAACATCCCTTCTCCCTTCCGGTGCGCGTCTTTGCAGGGATTCAAACAAGCTTTCCAAATCATCCTTGCCGTATTCAAATATCTTCATGATTAATCTTCCTTCCTACACTTCTCACTTCTAATATGTCATTGCGGGGAGGTGCAGGCGACGATGCAATCTCATAGATTGCCGCGCTTCACTTCGCTTCGCTCGCAAT
>LFSK01000054.1:13207-16536 GCA_001512555.1 Clostridiaceae bacterium DTU059
ATGCGCTGGTTCTCCATCTTCATGCTTACACGGTTGACCACCATCCTGGCACTGATATCGGCAATGGTGTCTAATACCACAAGGCCATTCTCCTTGAGGGTTCTCCCTGTTTCAACCAAATCCACGATGACCTCCGAGAGGCCTACCAGCGGAGCCAGTTCCACAGACCCGCTGAGCTTGATGATCTCAACTGACTCACGTCTCTTATGCCTGAAATATGTCCGGGCTATCTCGGGGTATTTTGTGGCAACTCGGGTGATGGTGATACTGTCCATCCTCCCCTCCAATTCTTTGGGGCCGGCAACACACATTCTGCATTTGGCAAAGCCCAGGTTCAATACCTCATAAAGGTCGCGCCCTTCCTCCAACAGGGTATCCTTTCCCACAATTCCGATATCGGCAGCTCCGTACTCCACATAGACCGGTACATCGGCAGGCTTGGCCAGAAAAAACCTTATCCGGTTCTTTTCATCGGTGAGAATCAGCTTTCTTGAACTTTCCTTAAGCTCGGAGCAATCAATCCCGGCTCCTTCAAGAAGACTTATGGACAATTCGGTCAATCGTCCCTTTGACAGAGCAATGGTTATATATCTCATAGATCCGTGCCCCTTTCAAACACTTTGAAGGTTCCATCGGCATTGAACAAGACAACCTTCCCAAGTCCCTTGACCCGGGCATACCTAAGGCAGGCTTCAAGCCCGCCCATGCCGATATCCAGTTCGGCAGTCAGACCCTCTTCAACTGCTTTTTCACAGTAAGCATCGGCAAATTTACGGCCGCCTTCCTCATAGGTGATAAGGATTCCGGCGGGGCTCCCATTATCTGCTCTGTTCTGCCTTTCCAGAGCCATCATGACCATATTGACCCCCATGGAGAATCCGGTAGCCGGGCAATCCTTTCCAAACTTAGACACCAGCCCGTCATAGCGTCCTCCGCTTAATATGGGAAACCCTACCCCATAGGCATAGCCTCTGAACACGATCCCTGTGTAGTAGTTGAGACTCTGGACCATGCCCAGGTCAATGGAAACATATCGGGCAAGCCCCCTGTCCTCCAGAATATCCAGCACCTTCTGGAGGTAGTCAAGAGCCGCTGATGCCTTCTCACCGATTGGGTCTCTGCTGATCCCCGCCAGAATATCCTTGTTGCCGAACAGCCTGGGGAGATCCAAAATGAGTGCCTTCAGATCCTCACTGACCTTATGTCTGTTTATTACCTGTTCAACTGCCACAAAGTCCTTTCTGTCTATCAATTCCCGTACCTCTTCCACCTCATCAGGCGAAAGTCCTGTCTTCTCCATTATGCCCTTGAAAAAATCCACTTGCCCTATGTCAATCTGAAACTCTTTAAGGCCACAGGATCTCACAGCCTTTACCGCCATGGCAATAATCTCTGCATCGGACTCCGGCGAATGGATACCAAGGATTTCAACCCCGGCTTGGGTAAACTCATTTTGTTTGCCACCGCCCAACTCGTCGAAACAGAAAGTGTTGCCTATATAGCAGCACTTAAGAGGCAGCAGCTCATCCTTGATCTTTGTTGCCACAACTCTGGCTATGGGAATGGTCATATCGGGTCTTAGAACCAGAAGTCTTCCTTTCGCGTCGCAGAACTTATACATGCTTTCCTGTTTTATAAGCCCGAGTTCCCCGCCAAAGGCGTCATAAAACTCAATGGTGGGAGTTTCCATCTCCATATAACCATAGCTGGTGAACAGCCTTCTCAGCCCGGTTTCCAGCCTTCTTTTCATACGGCATTGATCAAACAGTATATCCTGTACCCCTTCGGGTGTATAGATGCTCCATCGTTTCATGGTTGATACCCCTTTATCACTTCATTGCTTTATCACGTTAAAGCGTTACATAAGCGATGCATAAATTATACTACCTCAATTGAGTGGCGTCAAGTTTTTTCTGGTAATAATTTATACAATATAGCGGAATGTAAGGTTATAATAGATACAAAATAATAACGGCTGAACAAGGCCGGCACACTGGCAAGGTTACTATGTTGAGGATACATTATTACAGATATGATCAGGATTATACAGGCTGGGATCTGTGGATCTGGGAGAATGGCCAGGAAGGCTCCCTTCATAGTTTTAAGCATCAGGAGATGCTGAACCAGGATCCCGGCAGGATAGCCATGGTGGCTGAAGTGGATGTCTCATCCTTTAAGAGCAATCAGGCCGGGATTATTATCAGGCGCGGAGGCTGGCATGAAAGGGATCTCCATATGGATCGTTATTTCCATATTGGGGAGGAAGCAAGATCGGGAGTAGCTGATGTATATATCGTTCAGGATACCATAGACATCATGTATTCCGAAAAGGATCTGTGCCTCACACCGGGCTTTGAGACCGCCGTGTTTCAGAATTTCAGGGAGATATATGTAAAGCTTCAGGCTCCTGCAACGGCTCCCCTGCATCAGGAGCCCTTCAAAGTGCTTCAAAACGGCCTGGAGATTCCTGTACGGCATGTGACCCAGATCAGGGGTGCTCGCGAATTCATGATTTCCCTTGAGGATGATATGGTCATGGGAAGCTCCTATATGATCACCAAACCCGGTTTTCGCATTGGTGCGGTGGCTTATGGCATACTCTATGACACCCAGGAGTTTGAGGATAAATTCACCTATACAGGGGATGACCTGGGAGCGAGCTGGACACCCGAGGAAACCCGCTTCAGGGTATGGGCACCCATTGCTTCCTCTGTGTATGTCAATATCTTTCAAAAAGGATCGGGTCCAAACCTTGAAACCGTGGTAGAGATGGTTCGTGACCAGAAGGGCACCTGGGTTGCCAGAATACCGGGGGATCTTTCCGGCAAGTATTATACATACACGGTTATTGTCATGGGCATGACCCTTGAAGCAGCCGATCCCTATGCTCGCTCATCGGGCGTGAACGGCCGCAGAAGCATGATCATCGACCTTGATAGGACAAATCCACCGGACTGGGAAAAGACAGGATATATNNCAGGAACCAAATCGCCCCAGGGGGAACTCACAGGCATTTCACATTTCAGGGAGCTCGGAATTACCCATATCCACCTCATGCCCGTCTTTGATTTCTTTACAGTTGATGAGACCAAGCTGGACAAACCACAGTACAACTGGGGATATGACCCGGTCAACTACAATGTGCCCGACGGTTCCTATTCCACCAACCCGGAGGATGGCATCCTACGGGTGAAAGAGCTTAAGCAGTTGATAAAGTCTTTGAAAGATGCCGGTATTGGCGTGGTTCTGGATGTGGTTTATAACCATACCTACAAGACCGCCGAATCGGATTTTAACAAGATCGTACCGGGTTATTATTATCGCACCGA
>LFSK01000054.1:16545-25300 GCA_001512555.1 Clostridiaceae bacterium DTU059
TTTGATCTGATGGGGCTCCACGATATAGACACCATGAACCTTGTCAGAAAAGAACTGGATGCCATCAATCCCTCCACCATCATCTACGGGGAGGGATGGGTCGGGGGGCCTTCACTTTTGGACAGTTCTGTGGCCGCCTTCAAAACCAATGCTCCCAAGCTGGAGCGTATCGGATTTTTCAATGACAGCACCCGGGATGCCATCAAGGGTGACAACTTCCACAGTGAGCAAACAGGCTTTATAACAGGAAACTACTATATGAAGGAGAGCGTCAAGTTCGGGATCGCGGGGGCAGTATGGCATCACGGCATTGACTATTCCCGGGTTATTTATAACAGCTTTCCCTGGGCAGGACACGCATGGCACTGTGTCAATTATGCTGCTTCCCACGATAATCTGACCCTGTACGATAAGCTTAAGGCCAGCAGGCCTGACCTGAACGACGAGGAATACATGAAACTGGTCAATCTTGCAGGAGCCATTGTCCTGACATCCCAGGGGATTCCCTTTTTCATGCTGGGTATTGATATGATGCGCTCCAAACAAGGTGAACATAATTCCTATAACGCCCCCGATGAGATAAACCAGATTGACTGGAGCAACAAATCCAGATACCGCAAGGTATTTGCCTATCATCAGGGTCTCATCAGTCTCAGAAGAAATCACCCTGCTTTCAGGATGGCCATGGCGGACGATATAAGAAGGCACCTGAATTTTCTACCTTCAAAAGAGAGCAGCATTGTTTTCACCCTGAACCATCATGCCAATAGTGATCCATGGCAAACAATCATGGTAGCTATCAATGCCGGAATAGAGCCCGAGACAGTAAACCTCCCAGGGTCTGGTCCCTGGCATGTTGTCGCCGACGAGAACAGGGCCGGAACGGGTATCCTCTACACCATCCACGACAGTGCCATTGCTGTTCCACCCAGGTCTGCCATGATCCTGTGCCATGACGATACACCAGGCTCAGTTTGACTTTTGCCCTGGCACCTTTTAAAGATACACACTCTCCCGGGTACAGACGGTTCAAATTCACTGTGGCATGGCCTCTGTCTACATGTTAATATAGAAGCAAATGCAATTGAATCCATTGGGAAAGGTATGATTTTAATGAACAAACCAAACAACCTGATCCTCTATGTCACTTCATTTTTGTCAGGCATGACGGTCATGGCTGTTGAACTGGCCTGTTCCAGACTGCTTGCTCCCTATTTCAGTTCCTCACAGATAGTTTGGACCATCATCATCGGCCTTATTATGATCTCCATGAGCATAGGCAATATGTTGGGGGGCAGATTGGCGGACAAGCATAAAAGCCTCAGCCGCCTGTATTTCTATATCTGGATAGCCTCCCTCTGGATTGCAGCCATCCCCTTTGTGGGCAAGTACCTGATTTCGGGGATTATCGGACTGCTGCTGCTTTTTGTTCCCGGCAGCCAGTTTGTTGTGGCCGGCTCCGCACTTTCCTGCCTGGTCATCTTTGCTCTTCCCATGGCCTTGCTTGGCATGGTCTCTCCCTATCTGGTCAGGCTGGGTATATACGATATGGAAAACAGCGGAAAGATCGCCGGTAAGATATATGCCATGGGAACCATCGGAAGCATCATAGGAACCTTCATACCCACTTTTTTAACCATCCCCCTCATAGGGACAGGAAAGACCTTTTTTCTGTTTGCCTTCCTGCTCAACGTAGTTTGCGCCCTTTACCTCATATTCCATAAAAAGCGCAATATCAAGAACGTGGTTACATCCATCCTGCTCCTTGTTTTTCTTCTCATGCCCTTTCAGGATTCCTTCGCCTACTGGAAAAGCAATATCGTATATGAAGGCGAGTCCTTGTATAATTACCTCCAGGTAAGCGAAACCAAGGATTCGGTCATCCTCTCCACCAATGTGGCTTTCGGTGTCCAATCCATCTATAAGAAGGACGGTTCCCTGTCGGGTTATTATTACGAATATGCCCTGATGGCTCCCTTCTTTATGGATGAGACCTCTTTTGACAAGGATCTGGATGTTCTCGTATTAGGTCTGGGAACTGGCACCTACTCCAAGCAGCTTAAGAAGTATTTCCCCAATTCATCCTGCGATTCGGTGGAGATCGACGAGAAAATAGCCTGGCTTGCCGGGGAGTATTTTAACCTTAAAGAGGATGAAGCCACCATCTACATCAATGATGGCCGCAGCTTTCTGGAAACAGAGAACGCAGGGCTCTATGACATCATTCTGGCAGATGCCTATCAGGACATCACCGTTCCCTTCCATATGTCTACTGTGGAGTTCTTCCAAAGTGTCAAAAAGCATCTGAAGCCCGGCGGCATCCTCATTGTGAACATCAATATGAGATCCGGTGATTTCGAAGGCGTACCAGAATACTTGGCGGGAACGGTAAAGAGCTGCTTCAACAGCGTTTACCGGGTGGATCTCACCAATGTGACCAACTCGGTGCTCTTTGTAAGCGATATCCCAAATATGCTGGAAAACTATGAGAAAAACACCAGGACTACTATGTCGGAGGATCACGATCTCTACTCCATATCAAGGTATGTGGGCAACAATATATCAGAAGTCGAAGATTTGGATCTGATACTGACCGATGATCTGGCTCCCGTAGAAATTCTGGGACAGAAATCCCTCAACAAGATTGTTGAGCAGGAATTGGAATACTAC
The DNA here is from genome assembly GCA_001512555.1 of Clostridiaceae bacterium DTU059. Classification (GTDB taxonomy): domain Bacteria; phylum Bacillota; class Clostridia; order DSM-8532; family DSM-8532; genus Thermoclostridium_A. Next base: position 19,216 of record LFSK01000054.1, read on the forward strand.
CGCTCCAATCTGAAGGGGAAGGGTCTGAAAGATATCATGGATATGCTTTCTCAATAGTTGTCAGGAGGTTCGATGACGTTATGAAAAAAAACCGGCTTGGAAAAACCGATTTATATGTAACAGAGCTCTGCTTTGGTGCGCTTCCCTTTGGCCCGCTTCAAAAGAATATGCCTGTGGATGAATGCACTGAGATACTTTCAGAGGCTCTTAAGGCAGGAATAAACTTCATCGACACCGCCCAGATGTATCTGACTTATGAGCCCATCCGCCGGGCTATGGAGGCAACCGGCATTCGACCCATCATTGCTACCAAATCAGCTGCCAGTACATACGAGGATATGCAGAAGGCCGTAGATGATGCCCTGACGCAGCTTAATCTTGATACCATAGATATCTTCCTGATCCATGCCGCAAGGACCGATGAATCGGTCTTCAGCCAAAGGGCTGAGGCGATAAGATGCCTTCTGGACTATAAAGCCAGAGGCATCATTAAGGCTGTGGGGATCAGCACCCATTCGGTCAGATCCGTGAGAGCCTCTGCCCACAACAAAGATCTGGACATCGTCTTTCCCATCCTTAATCTCAACGGACTCGGCATTCTTCACGGAACCAGGGAAGAGATGAAAGACGCCATCAAATCCTGCATCGACAAGGGCAAGGGTGTATATATCATGAAGGCGCTGAGCGGCGGCACCCTCATTGATTCTTACAGGCAGGCTCTGGACTATGTGAGGAGCATCCCGGGAGTCGCCTCGATTGCCATGGGCATGGTGAGCGTCCAGGAGCTTTTATATAACATACGCTATTTTAACGGTGAGTTGGACGATGCTGACGCAATAAACACCGCTCAGGCCAGGAAGCGGTTCATTGTAGTCAAAGCCCTTTGCACAAATTGCGGCAATTGCAGGGATACCTGTCCCAATGAAGCTATCACTGAGAGCGAAGGGGTTTCTGTTATCCATGAGAGCAAGTGTCTGACCTGCGGCTACTGTGTCAGTTCATGCGGTGAATTTGCCATCCGTATGGTCTGATGTTACAGATCACCTGATAAGAATAGGAATATCAGCCGTCTCAGAAGCGGGTATAATCCTTGACCTTTTATTCTCCCTGTAACTGATGATGGAGGCCGCCAGGGTAATGAGCGACCCTATTACGAACACCAGGGAGGCATAGACCCCCAAAAGTTCTGGGCTGATCTCCCTATACCTATTCATAAGGCAATACCTGCAAAATTCACCCTGGTTCATTCTATTCATTCATCCATAATACCGTTCACAACTGTAAACGAAAGTAATGCTATAGTTAAGGGTCAGGCCGGATATCTTTCGAATATCCGGCCTGTTCATCATGATCCTTAATCAGTTCTGTAACTGAAAGGAGGATCCCTGTCGCACACCTTATCTATTTCTTTATATCAAATCTGTCATGTACCACAGTCTTTCCATTATCAATATGATATGAGGTAATCGATATCCTGTCAGACAACACATTCAGCACGGTAAATACCGGCTTGTTGTCGTCAAACAACACCTGGGTCCAGGGACGATTTTCGGCGTCATAGTATTTATTGGCCGAGCTTCCTCCTGTTATATAGGTAGTTCCATTACCGGGTGTAGTTTTGACGCCACCTTTCATGGTTGTGCGAAGATATAAATGGTCATGTCCGTTGAGCACCAGGTCGATTCCCATCTTGTCCATGACCGGTGCTATGAGACTTCTGAGTTCGGTTTCATCATAGAACCCGGCATACAGCCCCCTGTGCATCACTACAATCTTCCACTTCTTGGCTGTGGATGCCACCTTTTTCTGCATCCAGTCAAGCTGGGGCTGTAAAGCTTTCTGCGTGTTCAGTACCATGAACAGAGCATTGTCGGTCTCGAAGGAATAGGCTGTTTCCTCATACCCCTCAGGCCCGTTTTCGGGAAGCCCCAGATATGCCCGGTAATTGGCAAGTTCTTTATCATCATAGGTCTCGTGATTGCCCGGGGCTGCCATCATGGGAAGTCTTGCAAACACGCCCAGGGAATATTCAAAGAACATATCCCACTGTGATCTGTTGTTGCCCCGATCCACCATGTCCCCGCCCAGTATGACAAATGCAGGGTTATCAGCAACAGCATATGCCCGCTCCAGGGCATTACCATACACTGCGTAGCTTGCGGCGTTGTATGCCTGGGGATCGGTCAGGAACAGGAAGGAATAGGGCTTTGAGGTATCGGGCCAGACCAGCTCATATGTCTCGCTCACTCTTCCTGCGCCATCCTTGAAACGGTATACATAAGTAACTCCGGGCTTTAAGCCCTTCACACTCACCGAATGTGTTCGCACCATAACCGGCTGGTTCTGATCGATTATATAGCTTTCACTGTCAGTTCCATTGAAGGATGCCGCACTATTAAAGTTCCCATTGAATTTACTCTTTTCTACAAACTGGATAATAGTGCCCGTATGTGTGGGAGGGGTCATATAATTAAACCTCAAAACCGACGGGCTGTCATCAAAGGATATACTAAGCGCCTGAGGCTTAAGGCCTGAAGCCGGTTCGCTTACGGTAAAGCGGAATATGTTGCTTAGTAGCCCGTCCTTGCTTGCTTGCAAGGTCACCACATTACCAGGTGCCATATCGGTAAACACATCGGAACGGACAATGCCATTCCTGTCGGTCACCATGATGGGAAACTCCATCATTCCGTTATAGTAGATGCCGGCATTATCAACGGGATTCCCTTCCTTGTCGGTGACCCTGATTTCAGTAACGCTTCCCCTGGAGAAGCCGTCCACCTTCAGAATCAGATCATGCTCAGGCTTAATTTCAGCAGGTGAAAGGCTGAAGCAGGAACCACTCTTGTTCTGACCTACAATCATGGCTCCCATCACCAGAGTGATATCGGTACCCGATGTAGATGACGACCTGGTTCTGAACCTGATGGTGGCCGCCTTGACAACAGGTTCATTGGTAGCGGCATTCAGGTTGTCTACCTCAATCATGATCCTGCCGTTGTCTGTGTCTACAATATTATTAATAATCCTTCCTTTTGCCATCCAGCCTTCAAGCCCGGCCTGAATTCCCGGAGTGTTGGGATCAGCATCCACAACCTCCACATTATCCCTGTCGTAAGCAAAATTAAGGTATAGCTTCCTCAGGCTGTTGGGATTCCTGACACTGAGGGTGTAATCATAAGCTCCTCCAACATCGGTGCTTTCACCAATTGTCCCAATAACCTCGGGACCGCCTGTACTGACTCTGAATGTAACCGACCGGGATCCGTTATTACCAAACTGGTCGGTAAACCTCAGTGTGGCCACATGCAGGCCATCAGCCAGAGGAACGGCTGAACCCAGCAGGGCTTCTACCTGATATCCCTGTTCTGTTTCGGTTATTTTCAGATCATTCACCTTTCCACCGTCAAGATGCAGGCTGATGCTGTTCTTATCAATAGCTTTATTGTCAGTGATCTGAGCCTTGAATTCCACCCTTCCGGTCTGGAAGACAGTCTGTTCTTTGGGGGATAGGATAGTTCCCGACGGTGGCACGAGGTCATCATTCTTTACCCCGTAGACAGCACGGATCTGGTCTATGTAGATTGTGCCCTTTGTTCGCATCTCATCGCGGGAGCACATGAGGCGGACAGGCATCTCCAGTGTGAAGGGGCCTTCTCTGCCAGCAGGAATGGATGCCTCAACATATTTCCAGCCCGTCCAGTCGATACCTCCAGTGAGGGTATCGGTTCTGTAATCAGGGGTGAGGTTAAGATCAAAGGTCTCGCCCTTTCCGTCCCTGACCCTGGCACGGAGCCATGTTTTACTGTTATCTCCATACACCCACATCCCGATAGCTGTTGGAGTGCTGTCAATTACAATACCGGAACTCAAACCATCCGAATCCAGCGGATAGGCATAAACGCCTGCCACGCCTTTTTCCACACCGTCAGCCAGTGTCATGTCATAGTCTATCTTCAGCATCCTATTCCCAAAGGCTGCCATATCCGGGTTATTGACCACCTGTACCTTATGTGAGGCAATTCGTACACCCGACGAACCCCAGGCGGTTCCATTTTCAAAGCCCTCCAATACAATGGGAGCCTGAGCGATTTTCACAGTGATGCTGGCGGTTTGTTTTCCCATGGTTACCTTGATGGTTCCCTGGGGATCACCGTTTTCAGCGGCGGTAAACACGCCGTCCTGCGTAATGGTGCCCACATTACCCTCAACCCTCCACTGGGCCTGCCGGTTGTCGGTGGCCACAGACAGATTGTCCATCTGAGCCGTCAGACCAATCCTCTGGGACATACCGGGCAGAATGGTAAAACTGCTGGCGCTCGGCTTAATGCTTGTAATCCTGCTGGGAGGGATCACCACAACAGTGGCGCTGCCTTTGGCCCCACCACTACGGGCGGTAATCGTATAGGTTCCGGGGGCATCGGGAGCAGTGTATTCTCCATTTTCCTCTATCTTTCCTCCTGTAGCCTGCCATTCAACCGATTCAGAGACTGCAACAGAAAAGAAGTATTCATCGGTACCCTTCACATTGAAATTAACCTTTGAACCCGGCAGCATATATGTCTTTCCAGGATAGATATGTAATAGCTTGAGGGCCAGTGAAAGCCTATCCTCACCGCTGTATATCCTGATTGCCTTCTTGGATACCAGCAGAAGCGCGTTGGAATTGGCTCTCTGGGTGCCATCTGAAGGACTGTTTATTACTCTGGGCGATACATCGCCTGGAAGACGTGCAGCAATGGTGGAAGATCCTCCGCCATCAAGGGAAATGGCATCTATACAGCCCTGATCCTTCAAAAACCTAGCTGCATCCATGCTGGATATGCCCACACTGTTGGCTTCCCTTCTGCCGTCCACCTGAAGGAATACCACCTCTCCATTGGCTTTCACGCCAATAGCGGTATAGGGGTTTACATCGCCGGATGGGATCCCGTCCGGTATCTGACCGTTCTGGAGAAGGATTTTCTCGCCACCTACAGCCTGCTGGACGTCAAGCCACTTCCCTTCAGGATCATTGAAGGAAAAGCCTATAGCATCCCCCACCTTGAGCTGGCTCAGCACATATTCCCCATTCTTGCCATGGCGGGCGGAGAGAACCACCTGATTTTCACCAATTGGGGTGGCATTGGCATTGGCGTTGACCGATGAAACCACACCAATCATCATATTCCCAAGCTCCGGCGTTCCCACACCGATATCCACAACCACTTCCAGGCTGGGTTCGGTGCTCCCCGTTGTTGGTCCAAAATCCGAAGTATACATATAAGGGCCCCAGTCTCCCTGGGCCTTGTTGAAATTGGCAATGTCAAATTCGGTTTCGTCAAGTATGGCCTTTATCTGAATACCAGGAATGCCTATGACAACAGATCCATCGCTTTTAAAGCCAATGGCACCCCATCTGGTGGCATTGTTGCTGATCAGCTTGCCATCCTTAATCATAAGGCCGATGGGCACTCCATTACTAAGGTTATAAAAGTCTCCGTTAATGCCTCCGATTACCATATAACCCTGTGCTTCGGCGTCTGCAATCATCCTCGAAAGGGTCGCCCTGCCGTTTACTCTGTCCCCATAGAAGGTCAGCACCTGGGCATCGGAGGTTTTTGGGTTGAAAGAAATGGTGTGGCCCCGCTTTGGTGTTCCTGAAGGGGTCTTGCCCAGCCAGGTGTCCAGAAAGACGCCTTGAGCAATTTCTCTCCTCTCATTGAACACCAGCTCGCCCATGCCATTTCCATTAGTATAGGCGTACAGGCTTTGCGTAAATTGGAAAACAAGACAGATGCAGATAAGAAATGATAAGACAGCTTTGGTAACTCTCTGCTTGCTTTTTCTCATGTATGAAACCTCCTGAAGAATATGGTGCCAGATATGAAAAGTTTAGCATATAATGACCCTTCAAGATAGGTTATTTATGTTAACAGTCTGTTTCCTTTCTGTTACAGTTTGTTCGGTATCCATATTTCGTTTTGCCCTGAACACACCAGTTTTCAGTAAGCACCATTAACTCTCACCCGGAACGGCACCCCCCCTTTCCACACAACAAATACTATGTGTCAGATTGAAATTATTCCTGCCGTTTTCAACTTGT
>LFSK01000135.1:0-13777 GCA_001512555.1 Clostridiaceae bacterium DTU059
AAGAATCTCATCATAATTCAGCGGGTGGTAAGGTATGCTTGATCCTAAGACACTAACCGATATGAAAAAGGCTTTCCCCTTCGTCAGGGATTTGAGGAATTCAGAAGGGCTGCTCCGGTCTTCGGCCAGATTGCACCAGTTTGATGCAGGTACGGTTATTATGGATGAAAATCAGAATTGCTCCGGAGTGATTTTTGTCCTGTCGGGTGTCATCAGGATTCTAAAGCTGTCGGAAGAGGGTAAGGAGATCACTCTGTACCGCATCAGCAGAGGAGAAACCTGTGTTCTCACTGTGGCCTGCCTCCTGGGAACAGGTGATGTTCCCTTCCCTGTTTCCGCACATGCCGAACAGGACGCGACTGTGGTTCTGATCCCTGTAGAAACCTTCAGAAGGCTGTTTTTCGAGTCCCAATCGGTTCAGAAGTTCATCTTTTCCTCTATGTCCGCAAAGTTCTACTCAGTGCTGGGACTGTTGGAGAGCATTACCTTTAAACGCACCAGTGATCGTTTGAAAGATCTTTTAATATCCAAAACCGCCGGTGGCACATACCCCCTCTATGCCACTCACGAATCCATTGCAGCCGACCTTGGAACCGCACGGGAAGTGGTCAGCAGGCTGCTGAAGGATATGGAGAGTAAGGGCATTGTAAGCTTGAGCCGTGGCAAGATTCTGCTGCTAAAGCCTTGAGGTGCCGGGGGTATCCGGTCTGTAACCATAGTCACTGATCATATCCTTTCCTCAATGTATGATATAGTTGTTAAAAAATAGACATATCCTGTTTGCAGGTAACAGACAATGGCATACCTGAAGACAGGATATACATGAAGAGCAATCTTTTATAGTTCCATGGAGAGGAGTGTTTCTATTGAGCAGGAAGGTTTTAATTGTCGGCGGCGTCGCAGGAGGCGCTACGGCCGCGGCCAGGCTGAGAAGACTGGATGAGGAAGCCCGTATAATCATGTTTGAAAAGGGCGACTATATTTCCTTTGCCAATTGCGGCCTTCCCTACTACATCGGTGATGTGATCAGGGATAAGGAGGAACTTACTCTCCAGACTCCTGAATCCTTTTCACAGCGTTACAATGTGGATGTAAGGATTAAGAGCGAGGTTATAAGTATCGATCGCCAGAACAAGGCGGTAACAGTTAAGGAGCTCATATCCGGAAAAACGTACAATGAAAGCTATGACGTACTCATTCTTTCACCCGGAGCAGAGCCTGTGGTACCTCCCATTGAAGGGTCACGGCTTGACGCTGTATTTACCCTTCGCACCATTCCGGATACCTACAGAATCAAGGAGTACGTGCAAAGAAACAAGCCCCGTCGCGCCGCTGTGATCGGCGCCGGATATATCGGCATTGAAATGGCGGAGAATCTTCATAATCTTGGACTTGATGTATCCATCATCGAGTTGTCTGATCATGTGATCCAACCACTGGATCCCGATATGGCCGCGGAAGTGCATCATCATATTCTGAGCAAGGGAGTATCCCTCTATCTCGGAAAAGGCGTGACTGCCATCAGATCGTCCCGGGAGGGTTATGAGCTGGTCTTAAGCAGCGGAGAAAGCCTTCCTGCAGATATGGTTATCCTGGCCGTCGGAGTTCGTCCCGAGAGCAGACTTGCTAAGGAAGCCGGACTTGAAACCGGTGTTCGGGGCTGCATCGTTACCAACACCCGTATGCAGACTTCTGACCCTTACATATACGCCGTGGGTGACGCTGTGGAGGTGGTGGATTTTGTAACGGGGGAAAAGGTGTTTGTGCCCCTTGCATCACCGGCCAACAAGCAGGGACGCATTGCTGCAGACAATATATGCGGCATTGACAGCACCTATAACGGTACCCAGGGAACAGCCATCCTGAAAGCCTTTGATATGACCGTGGCTGTTACCGGAAGCAATGAAAGGACCCTTAAGGCTGCGGGAATTGACTATGAAAAATCCTATACATACAACTCGTCCCATGCCGATTACTACCCTGGTGCCACCTACATGACCATTAAGCTCTTGTTTGATAAAAAGACCAGTGTCATTCTTGGTGCCCAGATTACCGGTTATCAGGGAGTTGACAAACGCTGCGATGTATTGGCCACAGCCATCCGGACCAGAATGAAGGTTCAGGATCTGGTGGAGCTTGAACTGGCCTATGCCCCTCCTTTTGGTTCAGCCAAGGATCCGGTCAACATAGCAGGGTATGTGGCCTCCAATATACAAAACGGCAGTATGCAGGCATTTTACTGGCACGATGTGGATGAGATTGATCCTTCCAGTGCCATCCTTCTGGATGTGCGAACAGAATATGAATTCAGGAAAGGAACCCTGAAAGGCGCCATCAATATCCCTCTCGACTCTCTCAGGGAACGTCTGAATGAACTGGACAGAAATAAGCCGGTATATGTCTTCTGTCAGGTTGGACTGAGGGGCTATGTGGCTTCCCGTATCCTTATGCAGAAGGGGTTCGGACAGGTATATAACCTGTCAGGTGGCTACCGTCTTTATAGGATGGTTACCTCCCAAACCCAGTAACTATCATGGAGGCAGACCATAACAGATTGACCATATTGGGCTGTGAAGGCATGACAGAACAGGCCGTACAAGGGCATTCATGTTGACGCGTATATACCCCGATGCAATATGATAGCATGCAACCTCTCCCCTTATCCGGGGCTGCTATGAATATGGCTTTCTGGAAGGATCATACAGACAACAGGAAACTTCTGTGATAGTATAGATGGATGAATGGCATGACGCAGGCAAGAAGGCACAATGCGGTCATGCTACGATATAAACGGTTTTTTGCCGCAACAGAAATGGCCCAATATGCAGGAGGAAATGTCATGACAATCGGAGAATTATCTTTAAAAAAACATTTGGAATGGAACGGCAAGATCGAGGTGGTCTGCCGTGCCCCGGTAAACAACAAGGAGGATCTGTCCCTGGCCTATACTCCGGGTGTAGCCGAGCCCTGTCTGGAGATACAAAAAGACGTCTTAAAGTCCTACACCTATACAAGGCGCTGGAACCTGGTTGCAGTCATCACCGACGGCAGCGCCGTGCTGGGTCTTGGCGATATCGGCCCGGAAGCGGGCATGCCGGTTATGGAAGGCAAATGCGTTCTGTTCAAATCCTTTGGAAATGTGGACGCCTTTCCGCTCTGCGTGCGTTCAAAGGATGTGGATACCATTGTTAACACCATCAAGATGATTGCCGGCAGCTTTGGTGGGATCAATCTGGAAGACATATCTGCTCCACGCTGCTTTGAGATTGAGCGAAGGCTGAAGGAAGAACTGGATATTCCCGTGTTTCATGATGATCAGCATGGCACCGCCATAGTCACCCTGGCTGCCATGATCAATGCACTGAAGATTTGCAGAAAAGACATCCACGATGTGGAAGTGGTGGTCAACGGCTCCGGCGCGGCTGGTATTGCCGTAACCAGGCTTCTGATGAGCATGGGTCTTAAAAAGGTCATTCTCTGCGATACCAGGGGTGCTATCTATAAGGGACGTGAAAACCTTAATTCCGAAAAAGAGCTGATGGCCGAGATTTCCAATCTTGAAATGAAGAAGGGATCCTTAAGGGATGTTATCAAGGGGGCTGATGTTTTCATCGGGCTCTCGGCCCCCGGAATAGTTGATGAGGGAATGATAAGGAGCATGGCCAAAGATCCCATCATCTTTGCCATGTCCAATCCCATACCCGAGATCATGCCCGAGGAGGCTTTATCTGCCGGAGCCAGGGTTGTGGGAACAGGCCGTTCGGATTTTCCCAATCAGATAAATAATGTACTGGCCTTCCCTGGTATCTTCAGGGGCGCTCTTGATGTTCGTGCAAGTGATATAAACGATGAGATGAAGATTGCGGCAGCAAAAGCCATCGCGTCTTTGATCAGCGATGAGGAACTGGAGCCGGGATATATCCTTCCAGCACCCTTTGATAAGCGTGTGGGCCCGGCCGTTGCCGCCGCAGTGGCGGATGCTGCCAGGAAAACGGGTGTCGCCAGGATCTGATCGTACTTATACTAATCCCCCTGCCTTCTGCGTATAGATAGATTAAGCGCAGGGACAAGGCAGGGGGATTTTTGTGCTCAGAAGCAAAACAACCGTTGCATATGATATCACTGACACAGTAAACCTTCAGTACAGGCATGAAGGATACGAAATCTTCAAAGTCAGGGCAAATGTGAACTATATAGGTTGTGAAAAAGCCGAAGATAAATCTTTTCTGGTTTTTGGAGAGTATACCTTATTTCTGCTGTTGAAGAGTTTGGATAAAAAAAGTGATTACAGCATAAAGGCCATCCGCTGTCCTTTTATTAAAACCGTTTCCATTAGCGACAGGCTATTGGCTTTTTCAGACAGTTCCAAACTCCAGGTCTCCCTGGGCGATCCTCCTGAGTGCAATCTGGAGGATATGGACATAAAACCTGTTAACAAGAATGCTTTGTGTCGCATTAACCTATCCTATCGGGTTGAGTTTTGGGAATCAGGGGAGGGTCAGAACACCGATCTCTCAAATAGACCTGCAGATAAGGAAAGTACAGATTCAGAATCATCCGACAGCGGTTCTGTTAAGGTATGGAGAGTGGACAGTTCGAAAAAACATACCATAGAACAGCTTCTGGGCATAGACAGGGATACTTTAATGCAGTTCAACAAAAGCCATACCCAGGAATAGGAAAGAAAGAGGGCTGTAGCGCAGCCCTCAGACCCCATTCTTAGTAATAACAGCCTTTAAAGGGAAAAGCGCTGTCCTTTGCGCAGAACTTGTCTTTTTCAAAGTCCTTGTCCTTGCATTTGTCCTTGTCCTTGCATTTGTCAAAGTCTTTGTCCTTGCACTTGTCCTTAAAGTCGTCTACCATGACATGCTGTATCCTTACGACCTTGAAGGTGACGCGGACAACCGATTTCTCAAGGAGTCTTTCATAGACGGGAACTCCGCATACAATGGTCTTGCACTGCAGGTCGTCAATCTCGCCCTCTACAAAGGCTTCAATCAGTTCAGGGATATCTCCCGGGCAGACCTTTTCGCCTTCAGCGGGGCAGATGGGTACAAAGCCACCGAACGGAATCTTGGTGGTAAGGTGGAAGAGAGGTCCGTTTACCGAGTCATCATGGACGTGTTCTACGGTCTTGTAGTTAATGTCTTTCCACAGGTAGGCGTTGAAAATAACCTTTCCGGGAATGACCTTAACGTCATAAACCTCAATCCACTTTTTAATCTCCTTGATTTCAAAAATCGGCGGGCTCGGAGGAGAAACCTTTATCTCTTTCTCGATAAAGAATTGCTCACTGCCTACACCTACGACAACAGGCACCTGAAGTTCTTTCTTGCCCATATTTTCATCTCCTTTCTTTTTATGATGCGGCTTTTCAGTCAGTCGAACAAGCCCAATACATATTATTCAGGCCAGTCCACTTTTGTTACGAGGTGAAAGCCCTCGTGAGTTTCAGCATGCATATTGCTTTCGATTTGATAAACAATAGTTACAAACATCTTTATATAAAGGAGATGAGAGCAATGGACAAATCAGGAATGAGAAGACCTGATCCTTCCGATCCCAAAGCTCATGGAACAGAGAATCACCGGCCCCAGCACTTTAAACGAAACGAGGAGCCGCCTGTACCAGAATTGCAGGGTCACGCCAAACACACCAAGCAAAAAGCCCGCCCCATTAAATATGACGGAAAGAAGCCCAATTCGTCACCTTAAGCTATGCAGATGTTTTCTGAACCTGCCGGGAAAAACGCCGCTGGCTGAAAACAGTCCCCGAGGTCTATGGAAAATTTAGGATCAGTGCTATAATATAAGTCAGATGTCCATATATGGAGGGTATGCTATGAGACAATACCGTTTTAGAACGAAGACACTTCTTTGGGCACTGATCCTTTCAATGATCCTGTTAATCCTGCCCGGGTGCGGCGAGACACCGCCAGTGGTTGTAAGCGAAACACCTCCACCTTCCCAGAGCGCTGCACCGGAGGAGACGTCCGACCCACCTGAGGCAACCCAACCTGCCGAGACCACCCCTGAGCCCGGCCCCACCTTCGTGGGTCTTAATGGAAACCTGAGGGTGGAGGGTGTTCAGTTGGTCAATGAAGCAGGTGATCCTGTACAGCTCAAGGGTGTAAGCTCTTCCGAAGTTGCTTCCTTTGGCTATCTGGTTACATACGAAGCTCTTAAAAACATGCGGGATGACTGGGATCTTACGGTATTCAGAATAGCCATGTACACCGAAGATGCCACAGGATACGTGAGAAACCCCGGCGTGATGGAAACTGTAACCCGGATTATTGACCATTGCATAGATTTGGGCATATATGTGATCATCGACTGGCATATACTCTACGACAATACGCCCTTAAAATACAAAGATCATGCTGTTGAATTCTTCTATGAGATATCCGCCCTATATGGCGATTATCCCAATATCATCTATGAAATCTGCAATGAACCCAATGGCCCCGACACCACCTGGGAAGGCCATATAAAACCTTATGCGGAGGAGGTCATACCCGCAATCCGCCAGAACGATCCCGATAACATCATTATTGTGGGTACGCCTACATGGAGTCAGGATGTGGATATTGCCGCGGATGACCCTCTGCCCTGGGATAATCTCATGTATGCCTTGCACTTCTATGCAGGTTCCCACGGGCAGCCTCTCAGGGATAAAATCGACTACGCCCTTTCCAGGGGATTGCCCATATTCGTAAGTGAATGGGGCAGCTGCCTCAACACCGGAGACGGCCCCACATTTCATGAAGAATCCATGGAATGGATCAAATACCTGGATGAACGGATGATAAGTCATGTGAACTGGGCATTCAGCGTAAAGCAGGAAGGCGCCTCCATCCTGCGGCAAAAGATTGATGTAAAGGCTAAGTGGACAGATATAGACCTTACAGAAGGTGGATTGTTTGCCAAGTATGCCATCAAGGGCACGAAGGAGACGGTTCTCTTTGCCGATGGCTTTGAGACAAAAACCTTCTCCCATGGAAAATGGAAAAGAGATAATGCCACCTATGAAACCGAGAACCCATACAAGGGAGACTACGGAGCGTCCATCGGCAAGGATGGTTTTCTTGAAAGGGCCGTTACCTCCGTACCCTATGAAAACCTTAAGCTCCATCTCGCCTATAACTTTGCAGGCGGAAAACCGGGGGATACAGTTAAGATCGACTGGTTTAACGGAACCGACTATGTACCCGTCACAGAACTACCCCTGGTTGAGGGATGGACCGAACTTGACGTGGAACTTCCCGACAGCGCCTCGGGAATCAGGGATTTCTCGGTCAGGATTACGGCCGCTGTGGCCGATGAAGAAACCAGGGTTCTGGTGGATGAAGTATGGCTGGCCGCAGAGAAAAAGTAATAAGCAATATTCGTGAATAGTTCTGCATATTTCACAATGATAACAGGAGGATGTTAGACATGGTAAAAACCATTAGAAAAGCACATATATCAGGATTGGGGGCTGTAGGGAGTGTTTATGCCTCCATTCTCTACGAGCATGACAGGGAATCGGTAAAAGTAATTGTGGATGCTGAAAGAGCCCGCCGGTACCAGGCGCAGGGTGTTACCGTAAATGGAAAAAGGTACGATTTCGATTATGTAATCTCCCAGACCCCTGCCGAACCCGCGGATCTGATTCTTATTGCCGTCAAAGGCAATCAGCTTGAAGAATCCATTGAATCCATCAGGCCTTTCGTGGGTGAGAATACCATCCTGATGTCACTCCTCAACGGTATCAGCAGCGAGGACATTCTGGCAGGTGAATTTGGCGATGCCCATATACTCCACGCCTTCGTGGTGGGTACTGATGCCATCAGGGAGGGACTGGACACCAGGTACGGCAATAAAGGTAAGATTGTTTTCGGCCACAGGTATCAGGCTGATTCTGCAGATGTACAGGCAGTAAAAGCCTTCTTTGACCGGACGGGCGTCCCCTATTCCAATCCATCCGACATCATGAAGGAACAGTGGTGGAAGTTCCTTATGAATGTGGGCATCAATCAGACCTCTGCCATACTGAGAGCGCCCTATAAGGTCTATCATAACGTTCAGGAAATACGGGATCTTATGATGAGCGCTGCAAGGGAGGTCCTACCTATTGCCCAGAAGGAAGGAATCAATCTCAATGAGGAGGATATAGCAAATTTTCTGGAAATCATCGACACCCTCTCCCCCGATGGCAAAACCTCCATGCTCCAGGATGTGGAGGCGGGAAGAAAAACAGAAGTGGAATTATTTGCCGAGACCGTTATACAGCTTGGTCAGAAGCATGGCATCCCCACTCCTGTCAATGAGGTGTTATTCAGGATGATCCGTACCATTGAGAAATCCTACCCTACCCGATCCTGACTTCGGTATCGGATCCATCCAACTCAAAATGCCAGGCCTGATCCTTGTATACACAATCTGAAGATACGAGATCCTGATCCAGCCCGTAGACAGTCGCAAAGGCTTGTTTTAAGCCCATTGCATAACCGTTCTCCAGGTTTTTCACAGTGAACCGGAAGGCTCTGGGGGAGGGGGAGTTCTGTGTAAAGCGACGGAGATTGTAAGCTCCATAATGATAATCCATGGTAAGACCATCATCCTCATACAGGATGAAGTCGCCTTCCGGTCCGGCATAGATCTCTATCCACAGGGTGCCAAAGTCCATGAATTGTGTACTGGAGGCACTTCGCGCCATAGGAATAATGGCACCTTCACGGACAAAGAGCGGTATCCGGTCCAAAGGAGCATCGGCAATGATGAATCTGCCACCTTCCAGCCGCTCTTTGGTGTGAAAATCGTACCACCCTCCCTTGGGCAGATAAACCATCCGCTTCCTGTCGCCGGGACGAGTAACTGGTGCCACCATGATCTCCCTGCCGAACATGAATTGGTCATTTATACCGTAAACATTATTGTCATCCTGAAAATCGAGGATCAGAGGCCTCATGACAGGCAGTCCTGTTTCGCAGGCATGTCTCAATTCGCTGTAGAGGTATGGCAGAAGCTCATACCGCAGCCGGATGGCTTTTTGTGCTATTCTCTCTATCTCGGAGCCAAAGGACCATGGTTCATGATCCCGTGAGTCCTTGTCAGAATGGGCTCTGAAGAAGGGAGTGAAGGCACCCAGCTGAACCCAGCGTGCATAGAGTTCCGGGCTGCTATTACCCTGGAACCCCCCTACATCTCCTCCCACAAAGGGAATGCCGGATAATCCAATATTCAGGTGCATGGGTATTGACGATGCCAGGTGTTCCCACCAACTGTGGTTATCCCCTGTCCAGACTGCAGCATAGCGCTGTATGCCGGCATAGGCTGATCTAGTGACAATAAACGGACGCTCCTTGGGTTTCAATACCCTAAATCCTTCATGGGTGGCTCTGCACATGAGGAGCCCATAGGCATTATGGCATTTGGAGAATGGTTGGGGCTTTCCGTCAAAATCCATCATAAGGTCATTGGGCACCGTCATCATGATACGGTCCTGTGCTTCTGAAGAGAAGTCGCTGGGCTCATTCATATCATTCCATATCCCGGAAACACCCACGTCAAACAGGTTTGAATGCTTCAATCCCCACCATTTCCGGGTTTTGTCCCTGGAGAAATCGGGGAATGCGGCCGTGCCGGGCCACACCTTCCCATGGTAGATCTCGCCTGTGGGGAATTTGCAAAAATGTCCCTCCCCCAAACCCTCCATATATACAGGATAATCCGAATCCTTCCTGATTGCGGGATCCACAATTGTGACCACCCTGAATCCCTGTTCCTTCAGTTCCGCCATCATTCCCTCAGGATCCGGGAACCGGTTTGAATTCCAGGTGAAGATGCGGTATCCATCCATGTAGTCAATATCCAGGTAGATCACATCACAGGGTATTTGCCTTGTTCTGAAGGTTTCAGCAAGTTCCATAACCCTCTCCTGGGGATAGTAGCTCCATCGGCATTGCTGAAAACCAAGGCTCCAGATGGGGGGCATCTCCATGCGCCCCGTCAGCATGGTATATTGCTGGATAACCTCAGCTATGGATTGGCTATTGATAATATAAAGATCCAATTGATTATCTTCAACCGTGATGGTAAGGCGTTCTCTGTCCTCATACCCCAGATCAAACTCCAGGCGGGCAGTGGAATCCACAAAAAGGCCGTAAGCCTTCTCACCATCAAAACCGATCATAAAGGGAATGCTCTTGTACAAGGGATCCTTGTCTGGTGTGTGCAGAGGATCGTCGGTATTCCACATGATATAACGGCGCCCCCTTTTATCAAGAAAGCCCGTTTTCTCACCAAGGCCAAAGAACATCTCGGTCTTGTTAATCCTGTTTGAAATAGATATGGTCTTTCCCACCTTGTGAAAGATCTCATCCATGTCCAATATGGGATAGTTGTGTTGATCGGTAACCAGAAGACAGGTTTTGTCCTTCCTGAAACCGACGGCCAACGAGCTGTTTCTAATGGAAACAATGCCTTGCTCGCTGGATAGCTTCAAACGGTTATCAGGCCTTGAGATCACGGCAAGGGATTCAGAATCGGAAAACTCCCCTGTTGTCAGGGTCATCCTCAGGATCCCTTCTCCATAGGATTCAATCCTTGCCCTTCCCCTTTCAAAGTTGATAAATGCCTTGTTGTTCTCCAGTCGATAATCGGTAACCTTACCGGCTGATATTCTTCTCGGGACATCTCTTGTTTCCCAACTGTTGGCCATCATCATACTCCTATCTGTTTATGATATAGTCTGACGCCCTATACCCTCTCCAGTCTTTTATTCTTATGAAGATGGATATTATTTAAAAAATTGAAGACAATCTCATTAAATAGATCAGGCTCCGCCAATGACAGACCATGGCCGGCTTCCGAAACCATGTATCCCATACAGTTCCTGTTAGCCCGAACCATATCCTCCACCGAAGCCCGCATCCTGCCCAGTTCCTTCGTCCCTGCCAGTATGAGAGTCCGAATATTTGAGTTAGCGAAGGAGTCGGGCAGTATGTAACTCATATTAGACTCCATCACACGCATGAAATTGTCCCTGGTCAATTTAAGTGAGTCCTGATAATATTGGTCCCAGTATTCCCTGGAAATACATAAGCTGTTGGCCTGCCATTTGGAAAACCATTTGATCCGTGACAGTCCGAAAGACATTTTAAGAAGGGAAAGCAAGAAATATTTCCCGGCATTCATGGGGCGTACCATAGCGCTGAGGATAACGGCAGACTCAACCTTTTCCGGCCATCTGCTCATGATCTCCACCACAAGCTGAGCACCTAAAGAAAAACCCACCAGGTTGACCTTCTCAGATCCCACCGCATCCCTTACCGCCGTAAGAACCTTTGAGGCAGCATCGTTTATCGATATGAAAGGGATTTCTGCGCTTCCTCCATGACCGGGCAGATCGGGAATAATCACGTGGTAATCTTTGAAGAATTCGGCCTGCCTGTCCCACATCCAGCCGGCAACGCCGCCGCCATGGAGAAACACCAGCGGCGGACCCCTCAATTCACCTGTTCGCCTCACAAAAAGGTCCATGCGTGCTCCTTTCGAAAACAAGGAAATAAGCCCCTGTGAAACGGCACAATACGCCAACCGTTCCCAGTTTATACTATATTAATATAACAAATACAGGTAGGATGTAAAGCAGAGTTTTCGCCGAACGGGAGCTAAAAAAGAATAATTCACAGAAGCTAAGGCAGACATTGCATCAGGCGCGGATTCTTTTATAGGCGTTCACGATTTCCTTGTACCTGCCGTAAACCTCATCCACAATGCTCTCCCAGTTCCTATACAGGGTTTCATGAGCCCTTTCTCCGATCCTTGATAGGTCGGATTGGTGAACCGCATCATAGATTCTCTGAGATATGGCTTCCGGGCTGTTATCCGACAGCAGTCCGTTCTCCCCATCAATAATACCTTCAGCTGTGTTCGAACCCTTTATCAGAAGGGGGGGGCATTTCTGGGATGCCGCCTCCTGTACAACAATGGAAGCATTATCGTATACCGACGGGAACAGTAACAAGTCAGCCCTGCAGAACAGTGATTTCAGGTATTCCCTGTCATAAACAGGCCCCAGGAAGATAACACGGTCAGTGAGATTCAGTTCCTCCACCATCTTCTTAAGGTCTTCTTCGGCATACCCCATGCCTGCAATAAGCATTTTATAATCCATTCCCATATTCCTGAGAAGGTCGAGGGCATTGATCAGTACTTTCAGGTTTTTCTGCCAGACAAGCTGACCCACAAACAGAAATACCAGGTCTTCAGGCTTCAGATTCAGTTTTTCATTGACCATATGGCCTGCAGCTTTTCTGTCCTCAGCGGTTTCGTATTCCGTTCCGTTATTAACTACTTCTATATGACCTTTATAGCCATACTCCCTCAATGTACCGGCGGTGGCATTATTGACTGTCCAGACAAAATCTGCTGAATTGTAGAAGTCGACAATCACGGATACACCGATCTTTGCGGCACTCTCAAATTTCAGGGATTCCAGCAGATCATCATAGTATTTGGAATGGAAGGAAGCAACAACAGGTATCCCGCGCTTGTGGGCGATGTTCATAGCAATTCTGCCCGCACTGAAGGGGGAATGAGCATGAACAATATCGAAAGGAATATTCCTTATCCGCCGCATAAACTGAATATCCAATGCAGGTACTCCCGTGCGGTATGGCGGCCTTGTAGGTACGCTGATGGAATGATACCGCAGAACCTCAAACTCCTCTTTATCCACATAATTTGGGAAATGAGGTGTTATAACATAGCTGATACCGTATTTCCTGTTCAACCAGCAGGCATAGTTTCTGACCACATTGGTTACCCCATCCATAATGGGGTTGAATGCCTCGTTAAACTGCCCAGTAATCAGACCCATGCAGATACCTCCATAAATACTTTGACAACCTGACACATTATTTTAGAAGTCAGATAAATTTCGGATAATGTTCCACCAAAACTATTATATACCCCTGTGCCGCTTACCTTCAAGTTTACACGCCAGTTTTAATGCCATTCTAATACAATGGTGTATGATAGCTCAATTAGAAGGAACAGGAACGGCAGAGCCCATCCTTGGCTCGTATGGATCCTGGGGCAGGGGAATCTTCGACTTGACTCCGGATTTGAAGGAGTCCGTCCATTCAGGCTGTGGAGGTTGACGGTTTTCCTTCAGCATCTGCTGCCACTCCTCATCGGTAAGTCTTGTTTCGCTCACAAACTCATAGTAATCAAAAACTGCTCCGCGGGTCAGGTATAATTCACCATCTATAGGCACCACAACAAAGATCTCGGCAGCCAGCCCCACAGCTTCCTCAAGATAAGCTCCGGACGTGGTATGCACATCGGCTACAACTGCCATGTTCTTGTCGGTTTCAGATGTAATCTCAAACCAACTCATGCCACCGTCGGCCATGGAGCTTGTGAGAAATTCCAGGGTAGCCCCATATGCTAAAAGCTTGTTATGCTCCTCGTCTGACAGGGCTTCATTATTGAGTTCCTTGATGGAACAGGTGGTTAAGAAGTCAAGAAGCTCTTCAAAGGCTTCCATCCTCGTCTGAAGATCCTCCGGCAGGATACCCCTGGCAGTCAGATTCTCTCTTGAATAACGCGTCAGCCACAGCAGCCTCTGATAGAGTTCCACATTGGGCTCCACATAGCTTTTCACCACGGGAGGAGGCCAGTCGCCACCGCCCTCCGCAGCGCTCTGCTTGCCGTAGAGTATGGTATCATGGCGTAGCTCGCTCCAGCTTGCCAGGGCTGTACTGAGGGACTTATCCTCCCAGGCC
>LFSK01000135.1:13784-23578 GCA_001512555.1 Clostridiaceae bacterium DTU059
GAAAGCTCTGAAAACTTCTCTTTCACTTCATTGAATTTCTTAGGGTATTCAGGCCACTGTTCCGCCACTTTGTAGTCCCGGATCAGGTAATCATAGGCTCTTTCAGACCCCAGCACTGCCATCACATCAAGTCCCGACGGCATAGGCCTCTTAAGAGGTTCAACCAGGGTCTGCAGGATCTCCGAATCAGGGATGTAACGCTGTCCCATAAAGCGGAACTGCTTGCCCGTAGGAGCATCCGCCGATATCCATTGCTGTTGTATCTGAGGTTCGGGCAGTTTCTTAGCCTCCTCCAAAAGTTTCTGAGTTTTGTCCTGATCCAGGAAGGTATTCAGATCCGGATCCTCGCCAAACACTTTTATAATAAGATCCTTATAATCATAAACCGTCAGATCATCGGCACTTCCCACATAAAACACAGTAGGATCGTAGATGTTCTCCCAAAGCTCCAGATCCGGTACCTGTCCGCTCCCCATGAAAAGGGCATAGGTCATCAATAGCGCCCGGCAGATTGCTTCCTCATCCAGAAAAACTTCACCCTCATTTTTCGCAAGCAGAGGATAGGGTACCTGTCCGTACCACATCATAGCCCTGAAGAATTTTTCAAGCTCCTCGCTTCGGGTGTAATGACCTCTTGGCTTGTATTGGCTATAATCCATATCAAACCCGAACAGGGGTGATTCGTGAAAACCTGGTGCATCCAGCATGAGGGCATATTCGGCATTGGCGTAATCCACGGCTTCATCCGGCACATGCCCGGGTATCTCCCCGCCGAGAGCCAGGTGGGCGACCGAGAAAAAAGCGATGTTCTTTAAGGCCTGTTCCCTGACCCGTGGATTCTTGATGTTCTCATACAGATAGACCGATTTATCCAGCATGCTCTGAGTCAGTATCTCAAGATCACCCAGCAACTGTTGAGCTTCAAGGGTTCTCAGTGAATAGTCAAAAAACACATGATATACCTGAAGAACCGAGTCTGTTGAAATAAAGCTGGGGAGCATGTAATACTCGTTGAGTTCGTAGATGTAAAAGAGCTGTTCCTGCTGCCCGGAAGTCACAACAAACCCGTTTTTTGCAATCATTTCCCGCTGCTCTTGGGAAAACTCACCGAACTGCTCCAGATTGACTATGTTGGAAAGCTGAATATCAGTACTGTATGCGGGCACCCGGCATTCAAAGGAAGGAAGCTCGTAAGCTGACGGGATGTATTTTCTTTCCCTCTCCTCCGAAAAGACGGGTTTTGTGTATGGTCCAGGAGTGTTTTCACCCCCGCCGGGTTTAACCGCAGGAGTATCCACGGGGGGTGATGTTGAGCTTGCGCTGTCGGTTTCATTAGGCTTTTGTGATTCATTCGGATTGGTTCGCACGGAGCAGCCGGCAGTCAGGGCTGCAAACAGATACAGGATGCATACCAGCAGACACATGCTTCTTTTTAATTTCATGATCAACATCTCCTTCATTTGAGAGTCAAAATACCCTGTTCATAACACAGTGCAACCCTCTTAAGCCTTCCGTTACCCGTTACCACCAGGGCAGACGCTTTCGCGCCATCAGGATAGCCAGCCTTAAGTTCCCTAATATCCTCAAAACCTTGGCTCTGGAAGAGTCCTTCAAAGCCAAAACCCTTCCATCCATATAAGTTCAAAACCTTCCTGCCATCCACCAGGTACTCAATGGCCAACAGTTCATCCCTGCCATCACCGTCAAGATCGGTAAACACATAATCCTCAAATGGCTTTGATAATCTGGTACCCAGCCATACCGGGTGGAGCCCTTTATCAGTGAGGCGGAAAATAAAAGGCCGCTTATTCATTTCTGGATCGGAGCGGGCAGCGGTATAAACACCGATGGACAATTCCCATTCCCCATCCCCATCAATATCGGCCGCCTGCACTTTCCAGGGCATCATGGCTGACAGGTCAAAACGCATGATTTCACTTCCGCCTTCAATNNNAAAATCCGGCATGAATGTCCCTTCATATGAATTCCCATATCCTTATAGTATTAAGACCAGTATAATCCAATTCCAAAGATATCACAGCTTCCGCTGGCAGTCAAAAGAAATGACGGAAATAAAAGGGTGACACCAACCCGCTATTCCACAGCCTTCAAAGAGCTCACCATATCGATGCTCCCGACCCTCCGCGACATCATCAGGCTCACCGACATGGACAACACGAGGGTTCCTGTAATGCACAGGATGAGAGTACCCGATCCGACCTTGGCCATCATGTCAATTGAATCTGAAAGGGTTGACACCATATATGTGATAAGAGCATAACCGCATGGTATGCCGATCAGAATCCCGGCAACGGTGAGCCAGATATTCTGTTTGCTCAGGAGGGAGCGTATTTGCTTCGGGAAAAAGCCCAGAACCCTCATTGTGGCCAGTTCGCGAATACGCTCTGTGAAAGACAGGGCTCCAAGATTGTACAGAACCACAGACCCCAGAATAACAGCAGCCAGGATGAGTATTCCCACAAGCATCTGCATGCTATCAAGTGTTTTTTCAAGACCTGCTCGCATCTCTTCCTTGCTCTTTACATCCTTGACACCTGGCATTTCAACAGCATCGGAGCCATTCCCGGAGATTAGCATGGCGGAGGGCTCCATGGTCTCAGACAGAGCTTCAAAAGTATCTTTAGTCATGGTTATTCCCTGTCCCGCTGGACTTCTGTAGATTGCTGTAACCCTGGATTCGTACCATTTTGTATCGCCGGACATTCGCCATTCAAACTCCTCTCCCACTTTTATATCCAGCAGCTCCGCCATTTTGTAGGACATGGCAACCCCGCTGTCGGGAAGATCTATAGGGTTTTGGTCAGGATCCTGAAACCTTAGCTGATCTCCAGGTTCGGCCACGGTCAGGAAACCAGCCTTTTCCTTGCCGTCCTTTCTGAATTCAACGGCGGATTCCTGGATCAGCTGTCCGCTATACCTCTGCTTTAAGGCATAAATCTCGTCACTTTGGACATCCTCTTTCAGATTGATTTTGTATTCATAGATATGCAGATCCTGATACATCCATGTTCCTAGGCCATTTATGGTATCCTGTATTCCCAAGGCACACAGAAGGAGGGTCATACACCCTGCCACCCCTGTTACCGCCATGGCTGACCGGACTCTGCTTCTCAGGATGTCACGGATATTCCATTGAGCAGAAAAACCAAGTTTATTCCAAACGGCTCTCTTTTCCAAACGGGTGTGACGCCCTGTTCCGGGTGGTTTTGGCCTCATACACGCAGCTGGAACATCTTCGAGCTCCCTGCGGCATGCAAAATAACTGGAGGCACCACAACAGAGGACGGCAATGGTCACCACGGTAAATGCTTCGGGTGTTAAAACTGCATACCAGGCAGGCAGGTAATAGATAGTACGCTGTATTTCAAACAGGATGGGAGGCACAATCAGCGGACCGATCAACAATCCCAAAAGCCCTCCTGCAAGCCCTATCCAAACGCCATAGGAAACATAATGGAACAGTATTTTTCTTCTGCTAAATCCCATGGCCTTCAGGGTACCTATCTGTATCCTCTGATTACCCGTCATTCGAACCATGGTAGTGAGCATGGCCAGTGCCGCTATAATGAAGAACACAATGGGGAACACATTCCCCATGGCCTTGTTCTGACGGATTTCCATGTCCATCATGGATGTACTGATATGGGTTTCGTGTGTCAGAAGCAGGCTGTAATCCCCTTCGAAAAGATTCTCCAGTTCGGTTCTAACCTTCTTTTCATCAGCTCCGGAATCCAGCCTGATCAGCAGCTGATTGTATGGCAGGGGCAAGGCGTGGTGAAGAGCCTTTCTTGGCATGAAAGCAAATCCGAAATTCTCTGGCTGAGGGAAGAGCTGGGACTCATCCCTTGCACAATAAATGTATTCCGGGTGCATGATAAGACCCAGGACTTTTTTCTCAACAGTGATACCACCAGTCTCTGCCTGAATCACATCACCCACACCAATGCCGTGGGCCTCAGCAAAAAAACAGTCCAGCCATATTCCATCCTTTGAAAGATCAAGGGGTTGACCTGCCACCGGATGGGGCTTTGATATTTCATTGTTCTCAACGATATGTATCCTTAAGACAGGCTTTTTTCCAGAGGTCATCACCGCATCAGCGATAAAGCGGCGGGATGTAGCCTCAACTCCAGATATTTCAAATACCTTCGTCAGATCTGCTTCTGAGAAATCCTCTCCCATGAGCCAGAGATCGGGAAGGCGATTTTCTTCATAATAACGGTCTCTCTCGTACTTCATGCCATTCCACTCTGCGTTGATTCCGGCAAAAACCGCAACACCCAGCACGGACATCAGAAAGATTGCAATGAATTGAGACAGATTCTGCCGCATGTCCCTGAGCATCTTTTTAAAGAGCATCACCAGTTTACCTCCTCCACTCCCACAGGTGACGGATTCCTGACTTCATCAACTATTTTTCCGCTCCTCATCCAGATAACCCTGTCAGCTGCAGGGGCAAGAGCGGAGTTATGGGTAACTATGATCACGGTGTGACCTTGCTGCCTGCTCATCCTTTGGAGCAGGGAAAGGATGACAACACCTGTTTCACTGTCAAGAGCTCCTGTAGGCTCGTCGCATAAAAGGAGTGTAGGATTTTTACAGATTGCCCTGGCGATGGAGACTCTCTGCTGTTCTCCCCCTGAAAGCTGTGCGGGGAACTTGCTCATATGTTGACCCATTCCAACCGAAGCAAGTATCTCTTTTGCATCCAGTGGATTCTTGACTAGTTCACCAGTGAGTGCCACATTCTCATAGACCGTGAGAGTAGGTATCAGGTTATAAAACTGGAAGACAAATCCGACATGATCGCGCCTATATTCGGTGAGCCTTGTTTCATCATACTCCGAAATATCATGCCCGTTGATCAGGATTGATCCGGAAGTAACCCTGTCCATGCCTCCCAGAAGATTGAGCACGGTACTTTTCCCTGCCCCACTGGGACCCAGGATAACCGTGAATTCCCCCTTATGTATCTCAAAGTTGATGTTGTCTGCAGCACGCAGCCGGTATTCACCTGTGACATATTCCTTGGTTACGTTCTGAAAGCGTATGAGAGGTTCCACTTCTGGTCTCCTTCCTAGATATTGCTCAAAACTTCGGGGCTGACTCCAAGCAGTCGCGAAATTAAATCCAAAAGAATATCGGGCTTAAGATAATCTCTGTTGTGGATATGGTCGTCTTCTCCGTGGATTAACCCAAATATGCCGAACACAAGGAAAGCCGAAGTCATTTGAGGGTCTTTGATACAGATAATTTTCCGTCCATTCATCTCCTCTAATAGATTGGCTATGGGTTCTATTAAGGCTCTTGCTACGTGGAGTGATAATCGGGTATGCATATCCATGAACTCCGCTTGATGGGATTCCTCTATAAAGGCGCTGTCTGACATGGGTAATACATTGTTCGATACTTCACTAATCTTCTCCAGGCGGCTTTTGAAGGTCAGGGATCCATCCTGAATAATGGCGATGAGCTTTGCTGCAAATTCATCGGTAAGCCTCTCCAGAACCGCCCTGAAAACCTCATCTTTTGATTTGAAATAGTAATAGAAAAGGCCCTGCGCCACATTGATCTGCTGAACAATATCGCTGACAGAGGTATTCTGATAACCTTTGGTCAGAAATAACTCCATGGCTGCATCCAGTATTTCATTTTTCCTTTCGGCAGGGGTTTTTGATATGCGTGTCATGATAGCCACTCCCTTTTGTAGTTTCCATTATAATCCACTGACTGACGTTCAGTCAATAGAAATTTATAAGTTACTGCACCTCTTAAAATATAGGGTTCGTCCCATGTTTCATCATAATTATCCAACTTGGAATCTTCAGTTCTTTGAATGGAGGGAAAAGGCGTAAATGGGTGAGAACACCCAATTACGCCATAAAGAACCTTCCCAGATCTTCCACTGTTTCCACCAGATATGTGGGATTCTCCCTCTGGAGAACCTCAACGGGACCATATCCATAGAGTACAGCAATGCAGTCAATTCCCACTTTTCTTGCACCCACTACGTCGAATATGGTGTCCCCTACCAGCACGACTCCTTCGTATTGGCTGATATTAAGCTCATCCAGACAGTTCAATACAACCTTATCCTTACTGGCACTGCTGCCGTCCATATTGCTGCCCGCAATCACCGTGAAGTAATCCACCAGATTAAGATATCCCAGTATTTCCTTTGCTAATACTGTTGCCTTGGAGGTTGCCACGGCCAGCGTTTTTCCCCTGGACTTCAGGCTTTTGATCAGCTCGGGTATCCCCGGGTAAACTGTATGCTCGTACATACCTTTTTCAATATAGTATTTACGGTATATTTTTATGATCTCCTCGGTCTTTTCGTCGTCAAATCCGCAATGATTCTTAAAGGAATCCTTGATAGGCGGACCAACAAATTTTTTAAGGCTGCTCAGATCCTTTACTCCCATGCCGAAAGCCGTAAGAGCATGGTTGACCGAACGGACTATGCCATCCACGGAATCGATGATCGTTCCGTCCAGATCAAAGAGTATGGTTTGATAATCCTTCTTTTTCTGCAATATGTCCACTCCTCAAGTGCTTTTCTATGTCGTATAATTCCCAAGCCGTATCAGCAGCATCCATTGTGATCTGCTAAAATTTCAGTAGAGCCTGAACCTGCCAATCCCTGCCTTCCGGGGATCAGCGGCTCAATTTCCCGTACTCCACGGTTTAAATATAGGGGAGTATACCTTCGGCTTCAATCTTAGTACTCACTATCCTTCAGGATTACATCATGAGCACCGCCCTCAATCAGGCTGGTGGAAGATACAAGAACGATTCTGGCGGTCTCCTGCAGCTGTCTGATGGACTTGGCGCCGCAGCTGGACATGGTTGCCCGAATCTTATTCAACGTAACATCCAGGTTATCCTTCAGCTTACCGGCATAGGGTACGTAACTGTCTACTCCCTCTTCAAACTTCATGTTGGCGTTTCCACCAAGATCATAGCGCTGCCAGTTTCTCGCACGGTTGGAACCCTCGCCCCAGTACTCCTTAACATAGCTGTTGCCCCTCTTAACTTTTTTTGTGGGGCTTTCATCAAACCTGGCGAAGTATCTGCCCATCATGACAAAATCGGCACCCATGGCCAGGGCAAGGGTCACATGATAGTCGTGTACAATGCCGCCGTCTGAACAGAGGGGGATATAAATACCGGTTTTCTCATAATACTCGTCTCTTGCCTTGGCTACCTCAATGACAGCACTTGCTTGCCCGCGCCCTATACCCTTTTGCTCACGGGTAATGCAAATGGAACCACCGCCAATACCCACCTTCACAAAATCGGCTCCTGATTCCACCAGATACATGAAGCCTTCACGATCAACCACGTTGCCGCCGCCAATCTTGACATCTGGGTATTTCTTCTTTATGGTTTGGATGGTTTCCCTCTGGAACTCGGTAAACCCGTCTGAGGAATCCACACAGAGGATATCCACTTCAGCATCCAGCAGGGCAGGTACCCTTTCGTTATAATCCCTGGTATTGATGCCCGCCCCAACCACCAGCCTCTTTTTGGAGTCCATAAGCTGTGCGGGATTCTGTTTATGGTCGTCATAGTCCTTTCGGAATACAAGATATTGAAGTCTTTGATCCTTATCGATTATGGGAAGGCTGTTGAGCTTGTGTTCCCAGATGATGTCGTTGGCTTCACTCAGGGTGATCCCCACATACCCAACGATGAGATCTTTGAAGGGAGTCATAAAATCCGCCACTTTTTTATCCAGAGGATCCCGGGTCAGGCGGTAATCCCGTCCGGTAACAATTCCAAGAAGCTTGCCCGTAGCTGTTCCATCATCGGTTACCGCAATAGTGGAATGCCCTGTCTTTTCCTTAATGGCCAGTACATCCCTAAGTGTATGATGCACCGAAACATTGGAGTCACTTACCACAAATCCTGATTTATGCTTCTTAACCCTTCTGACCATTTCGGCCTGATCCTCTATGGATTGTGAACCATAAATAAAGGAAAGCCCGCCGCATTTGGCCAGTGCAATTGCCAGCGTATCATTGGAAACCGCCTGCATAATAGCGGATACAATTGGAATATTTAACTGAATGGAAGGCTTCTCGCCTTTAGCAAATTTTGTGATAGGTGTTGCCAGATCAACATTCTCAGGCATGCAGTCCTTAGTGGTTAGATTAGGCAACAACAGATATTCACTGAAAGTTCTTGAGATATCCGAATAAATGGTAGCCATGATAATCTCCTCCCCTACATAATGATTGGTTAGCCTATAAATTTCAACTATTTTAATATAACTCTCCAAGGGATGTCAACCTTATTTTATCATCCAATATCAACATCAACGATCCGCTGGTAAATCTGGCCCGAAGAATGCAAAACCCTTACCGGACAGAATGATCCGAAACACGGCCGTCTGGCTTACGGACCGGGAGATTTGGACTCTTATTTTCTGAAACCGCTAAACATCCTGCGGCGGGTATCATCCTGATCCATAAAAGGTATCCTGTGGGGTTTTTTCGCGGGGAAAATGCCTGCATGAGCTGCTTTTACCGATTCGATGGAATAGAAAACCTTGGAATCTGCCTGCTCTATTATGGCCACAGCTTCATCCAGATCCTTCCTCCGTATCAGGGAAAATAACAGGGTGACCTCCTTGGTGGATCCCCTGCCTTCAACGGCGGTTACACCGAAGCCCGCCTTTATAAGCTTTTCCATAAGACTTTCTTTTCCTGGGTTCTCTTTGGGGACGAAAATTCTGAGCACCAGAAATCCAATAGCCAGTTTTTCTTCCACCATAATGCCAAAATAGGTACCCAGAGCAAATCCCAGTGCATATGCAATATAACAGAGCGGATTGTTCAGGTTTTGCATGATCTGGCTTATAACCACAATCCATATAAGTACCTCAAAAAAACCCAGGATGGGTGCCGCAAACCGGCTTCCCCTGGATACGAGGATGATGCGTACCGTTCCTAAAGTTACGTCCACCATACGCGCCAGAATGATGATTATGGGCAATACAACCCAGGAAAACAGATCACTGGATAAAAAGTCCGTCAAAACCTCTCCCCCCAAATCCCATTGACATTAAAATCGGTCTGTATCCGAATACATCTTTATATTTATGCTTACCCAGGAAACAGAAATGATTCACACGAATCAGTCGCTCTTCCCCCAAAAAGGCCATGGACAGATAAATACCATACCATAAAAAAGGACGGGCAACAAGCTTTATGCGCATCTGCCCGATCCCTCCTGATCCGCTTTTCCATGCAGTATCTCTACTTCTCCACCGCCCTGCCCAGAGCTTTAATGACCAGCAGGGCAATAACCCCGCCTATGGCGGCTGTCACAAGCTGGGGCCAGCTGAAAGCAGCGATCATGGCTGCCGCCTTCTGGGCGGGCATCCCCATCCAATTCACAAAAAGATTAACTCCTGCAAAGAGAAACGCAAACTTAAGGACAGCTCCGGCTCCAATACCCAGTATATGGTTTTTCTTAATCAATACAAATAGCAACACCAGTATAAAATTTCCAATGGTCACAATGGGCGCAAAGGGCAGCGGCATGGCAGCGCCGGTCAAAATGGCTCCGAAGGGTGCAAGAAGAGCAACAGCTGCCCCTCCCCATAATCCCGTAATTGCCGCAGCAATCAGAAGACAGGCATTGACCAGCGATCCTGTGATGAACTGGTTGAACTGACCCAGAGGGATGGCTCTTCCAATGGTCTGGAACACTATTGTTAATGCCAGAAGAATAGCGGTTCTGGTTATGAATCGAATTGAACTTTT
>LFSK01000135.1:23614-38597 GCA_001512555.1 Clostridiaceae bacterium DTU059
CGCTGGATCTTCCTGGTGGTTGTTTTAGCGAATTCTTCATCCCGGAGTTCAAAGTTCCTGATGTACTTATACAGCACCAGTTGCTTGTTCACATTCTTGACCTCGTTGCCGATCACATCATGGGGAGTATTTCCCGGAGCAGTGCCGTTTTTTATGGCTTCTTCAATTTTTTCGTAATCGGGGACAATAATGGCATGAACAACCACATCATCATCCTCGCCTTTGTTTCCGTATACCAGGGATTCCTTGATGTATGGGCTTCTTCCCAGAATGGTCTCAATTTCTTCAGGGAAGATGTTCTTTCCGTTTTTGGTGACAATAACATTCTTTTTCCGTCCGGTAATGTGCAGGAACCCGTCCTCATCAAAGTATCCCAGGTCACCTGTATAAAACCAGCCATCCCGTATGGCCTCTTTAGTGGCTTCTTCGTCTTCGTAGTATCCCAGCATAACCGAGGAGCCCTTGCATATGATCTCACCGATGCCATCAGAATCAGGATTGGCAATCTTCACCTCCAGGTTAGGCAGGGGAAGCCCGGCTGCATCGTCCTTATAGCAGATATCACGGTTTAAAGCCACAATGGGTGAACACTCGGTAAGACCATAGCCCTGAACCAGGGTTATTCCAAGATCCCTGAAGCCTTTGGCTACATGGGGATCAATGCCCGCCGCCCCGCTGATAAAGAGCCTGAGGTTTCCACCGAAAGCATCATGAATCTGCTTGAAGAGTTTCTTTCTGATATCAATTCCAATCTTTCGAAGACCATTGCTGATCTTAACGGCAACCTTGAGCTTTGTCAGACCTCCCGCCTTTTTGGATGCCTGATGAAGTATCTGTTTGTACATAGATTCAAAAATCAGAGGAACACCATTCATTATTGTGCAACCCGATTCCTTCAGGTTTTTAACAATATGCCGTAGTCCTTCACAAAAGGCAACGGTGCAGCCCCTGTACATCTGGCATAAAAAACCGCAGGTGCACTCATAGGTATGGTGGATGGGCAACAGGGAAAGGAAGGTATCCTTTTCATCGATATAAAGCATGGAGCACATGTTCATAAGGTTCTCACAGATATTTTTCTGTGATAGCATAACAGCCTTTGAGGTATCGGTGGTTCCAGAAGTAAACAGAAGAATATTCATAATCTCCGGATTTATGGTTGCATCCAGGAAGGATCTGTCTCCTTTTTCCAGAAGCTGCCGGCCCTGCTCCATGAGACGGGAATATGACAGTATATCGTCGCTGTCGGAAGCGGTATCCATATTGATAAAGCATACCCCTTCATGACTCTTTCTTATGGTATCCATGGATTCAGCCAGGTGCTGGGAATAGATAACTGCATTGGCTTCAGACCGTTTGATAAGATTGTCGATCTCGTTGGCCGGAAGTTCCTTATCAAGAGGAACGGCAATTCCGGTTCCGCACAGAATTGCCAGATAGGCCACATTCCATTCATAACGGTTCTCACTTATTATGGCTATCCTTTTATCCTTCAGTCCCAGATCGACCAGAGCCGTACCCAGAGCATCGATATCCTGTTTGTATTGCCTGTAGGATACGGGTATATAGTCGGGATTGCCCTCTCTTTTCAAGAGGAAAGCAGCCTTCTCACCAAACAGCTCGACGCTGGAGGTGATCATCTCTTTAAGATCCCGGATTGGTCTTACTTCATACAAATTTTCATATTTCACCATCATACCCCATTTCTTCCAAATAAAGATTGCCTGTCTGCAACCTGCATGAGTTTCAAACCTGTAATTGTTAAATTCGCCTTTTTACATAACATGATTTTACCAGACCTGTCCTGAAAAAGAAAGAAGAAAACCTCAATAGGCCTTGATAACCCTGGGCAAAAACCGTATGCAGGCTATGACCCGATCCCGGAGTTTTCTATTTAATATTGTTTAATCCGGTACTTTTTGCTATGCTTAGTTTGTTGTTTTTGTATATTTTTGACGAAGTTGGATTTAGGGTGATCATGTTGAGTAAAAACAGAATTGCTGCACTGTTATCAGCATTGGCTGCACTTTTTGTTATTGTTGCCATTATTATTATTTCCTCAGTCGGCAGTGTCAATCCTATCTCAAAAGATGAATCCCTAACCATATCCCATGGCTGGACCTGCTCCTGGGTAGACTCTGATGATACCATCTCAATAAGCCTTCCCGGAACAGTGGCCGACGGGTATGCGGGAAGAACCCTTCATCTTACCAATACCTTACCAGTAAGGTTTTTTGATAGACCAAGCCTGATGATCCGCACATCGGAACAGCGTGCGGCCGTTCATCTGAATGGTATTCCCATCTACGAGTTCGTACCCGGGGATCCCCAGAGGGCACCTGGCAGCATGTATCATTTTATCAGCTTGCCATCAGGGTATGAGGGCGGAAGACTGGATATCTTTCTGTCATCTCCACTTAACCAGTTCTCAGGAGTGGCCAACGAAGTTCGGATTGGAAGTATTACAGCCCATATTCTATATATCCTCAAACAGGGCAGCATCGGCCTTTTCCTTGCCGTGGTGGCCATAATGCTTGGATTCATCATGCTGGCTTTCTATCTGTCTATGTACTTCTCAGGTTCCAGACACCCCAGTATTCTTTACCTGGCCTTATTTGTGATATTATCGGGATGCTGGATGTGCAGCGAAAGCCGGGCTCTGGAATTGTTCATCAGAAACCCCATGCTCATCATGTGTATTGCATTCATGTCCCAGTATCTTGCGCCCATTCCGCTTCTTTCGTTTGTTATCGATACATACAGACCAAAATACAGTCACTGGCTGAAGAGATTTCAGTATATTTTTGCAGCTCACTTTTTTGCGTCGTCAATACTGTACATGCTTGGCCGGATAGAGTTTTATGATACAGCCATACTGTATCATTCCCTTCTTGCGTGCTCAATTGTTATTCTTGTATTGACGGCCTTCACCGAGATGCGGCGCAGTAATAAAAGTGTCCGGCTCTTTTTTCTGGGCTGTATCCTACTTAGTATATCCATCTGTGCCGATATTCTCAGATATTACTTCCGCACCCTGCCATGGGTTGTGAAGCCGGTAATATATCAGTATGGACTCTTCATTTTCATGATTGCCACCGTTGCGGCTCTGGCTCATAATACATTCATTACCCGCGAGGAAAAGATCGGCCACGATATTCTCATGTCACTAGCCTTTACCGATACCTTGACAGGTTTTAAGAACCGAAGATCCTTTGATGAAAGAATAGCCGCCATCAATGAAAGGCTGGATGCCTATTCATCGGTTCATATGGTCATCCTTGACATCAATGGCCTGAAAAATGTGAATGACACCTTCGGCCACAGGGAAGGGGATCAGTTGATTGTGCAGGGAGCCCGTCTTATCAAAGAAACCCTGGGACAACTGGGTGAAATATTCCGGATAGGTGGTGACGAGTTTGTTGTGCTTTCCACCAATATTGAACCCTATTTCATCCAAGTAGAGCTGGATACCCTCAATAAAAAGATCTCAGCTTTCAACGAAAGCGCCCCCACCTTCGAACTAAGCATCGCCTATGGCCTTGCAAGCTTCATTAAGGATCACGATAAGGATTTGCATGATGTCTTTGAGCGAGCCGACAAATCCATGTATATCTGTAAGGAAAACCAGAAAGGATTGCATCAGGCAAATAATAAAAATAAGTTATACTAGGTCATGATCTGGGTATAATGTTCTTCTACATCCGGTTATGAAAGTGGTGATCACTCTATGGGAACTTTCAGAGAATTATATAACAGGCTCGTGGATGCCGCGTTGCGGAACGATCTTGAAAAAGAGGTCAGGGAGATTACTGAATCAGGTGAGTACGGACGGGAGGAAGTTGACAGGCTTTTACATCCCATGGAACATCCTGTTGTGATGAGAACGGAAGACTGCAAATGCCCGCCGGGGGAAAACTGCGAGCAATGTGCTGTAGAGTGCCTATTCTCAGCCATAGACCGGGATGAAAACGGCAATGTGGTGATATCCACAGCTGATTGCACCGGTTGTGGGATATGCGTGGAGGAATGCAAGAACAAGGTTCTGACCGACCGCAAGGAAATCATTCCTGTTCTGGAATTGCTCAACGCCCGGAAGAGGCCTGTCTATGCCATGATCGCACCTGCCTTCAACGGCCAGTTCAGCATGGATGTCACCGCAGGCAAACTGCGCACAGCTTTTAAGCTGGCAGGCTTCTACGGGATGATCGAGGTGGCTCTTTTTGCAGATATTCTGACGCTAAAGGAAGCTCTGGAATTTGACAGATCCATCCATACCGATAAGGACTATATGCTCACCAGCTGCTGCTGTCCCATCTGGGTGGTCATGATCAAAAAAATCTACCATGAGCTGATCCCCCACATGCCTCCATCGGTTTCGCCCATGGTAGCCTGCGGACGAGCCATCAAGCGTATCCATCCTGAAGCAGTGACGGTCTTTATAGGTCCCTGCGTTGCAAAAAAGGCAGAGGCTCGGGAGGCCGACATTTCAGATGCGGTGGATTATGTGCTGACTTTCCAGGAGATTTCAGATGTATTCCAAAAGATGAGCATAGACCCCTCCGCCCTTCCGGAGGACATGCGCGACCATTCTTCGAGGGGCGGCCGTATATATGCCCGCACCGGCGGGGTGAGCGAAGCAGTCCAGGACACACTCAACAGGTTAAAGCCCGAGAGGAATATCAAGCTAAAGGCGATACAGGCCGATGGAGCCGCAGACTGCAAACGGTTGTTGAAAGAGGTCATGGAAGGCAATATCAAGGCAAATTTCATGGAGGGCATGGGCTGCAGGGGCGGCTGTGTGGGAGGTCCTAAAGCCATCATTGATAAGGAGTTGGGAACAATCCACGCAAATCAGTATGGCGACAATGCCATCTACCCTACTCCCATAGACAATCCCCATGTGATACATCTGCTGGAAAGGCTGGGCTTTCACACAATAGAAAGCCTGCTGGAGTCTGATAATCTGTTTACACGCAAGTTTGAATGAACGATAGATAGAATGGTACAGTAAATTAAGATGCTTACAGTGATCCCGTAAGCCCGGCCACTGTGCTGCACGGCTGCACCTTGACTTTACGGGATCCTTTCCGGCATATGGATCAGGCTTTGCGGGATTCCTGGAAGCTCTGACCGATGCAGGTGTAAGGCGGACATATGAGAAGAGGGGGAGGTATTATGGTCAAAACTCTATCCATCAGAACAAGCAGCAGAACACAGCTTCTGGACATTACATCCCAGGTTCGGCGTATTATCGAGGAATCCGGCGTGCAGGACGGCCTTTGCACAGTCTTCGTCCCTCATACCACAGCCGGAGTTACCATCAATGAAAACGCAGACCCCGATGTGGTCTCCGACATACTTAAAGAAATGAACAAGGTAATCCCTTTCAACGATGATTATAAACATATGGAAGGCAATTCAGCCGCCCATATCAAGGCAAGTCTGTTTGGTTTTTCAGAACAGATCATCATAGAGTCAGGGCGGCTGCTTTTGGGAACATGGCAGGGAATATATTTCTGCGAATTCGATGGTCCAAGAAACAGGCAGGTCAAGATCAAGATCATTGAAGGCTGACCAGGGCATCGGCAAGGCACATGATTCCCTGCTCTATACGGTTTTCCGGCATATTCGAGAAGTTGAGCCTTAAAGTATTCTTTTTTGGAGTGCATGGAAAGAAGGGTGCTCCCGGCACGAAGGCTACATTCCTGTTGAGAGCCTCCTCAAGGAGTTTTGCCGCATCAATTCCGGCGGGAAGTTCTACCCAGGCAAAAAGTCCGCCCTGGGGATGATTATAGTAAACATCTCCGGGGAAGTACCTGTCCATGGCTTGGGTGAGGGTATCCCTCCTCATCCTGTATACCCGCCTCAATTTTTGAATATGTGCATCATAATCCTCTGTTTCGATGTATCGGTTTATCTGCATCTGGCTGATGGTTGAGGTATGGAGGTCGGCTCCCTGCTTGACCAGCAATAGCTTGTTAAGAAGGTTTCTATGAGCCGCAATCCAGCCTATGCGCATACCGGGGCAGAGTGTTTTTGAAAACGTACCGAGGTAAACAACCCAGCCTTCGGAGTCCAGGGATTTAACAGAGGGCAGCATCTCGCCCTCATACCTGAGTTCACCATAGGGGTTGTCTTCCACCACAAGAACACCATACCTGCTGGCCAGATTCACCAGAGCCTTCCGCCGCTGGAGGGACCAGGTGCGGCCCGTTGGATTTTGGAAATCCGGAATCACATAGATAAACTTCGGATGCCTGGCTTTCTTCAGCTCCTCCTCAAGAGCCTCCGGGATCATCCCGAAGGAGTCTGTCTCCACCTCTACGAATTTCGGCTCATAGGCTCGGAAGGCATTGATGGCACCCAGATAGGACGGACTTTCCATGAACACTTCATCTCCAGGGTTGATCAGCACTTTTCCAATAAAGTCAAGAGCCTGCTGGGATCCGGATGTAATCATTATTTCATCAACAGCTATATTCGCCTGAAACACTTTCTTCATACGCCCTGCGATCTTTTCGCGCAGCGGAGTATAACCTTCGGTGGTAGAATACTGAAGGGCTTTTTGCCCATCGTCGAGTATGAGACGGCTTGATAGTTCTGCCAGAGCTTGAACAGGGAACAATTCAGGGGCGGGAAGACCGCCTGCGAAGGAAATAACCTCCGGTCTTTCAGTTATCTTTAAAAGTTCCCGGATCTCTGAAGCCTTTATATATTTCATTCTATCCGCCAATAAAGATGTAACCATTCTTATCCGCCTTTCTTGATCAAAATAGCCTTATTTCAGCACTCTGACACCCATCCCTGGCTATGCCGGGATAACACTAAATTCATACAATGGGTTTTATAGATCTTTCCTCCCCTGAAGTATTAAGGGGTGTTTTCTTCAGAGTAGCAGCTACGGTCTCTTTCAATCTTTCTATTCCTATGGGAATATCCTCTTTGGTGGGGTAGGTAAAGTTCAGGCGCATATACTGCCCGCCTTTTCCTCCCAGGTAGAAGGCCGTTCCGGGCACATAGCTGACTCCCCGCTCCGCCGCATTCACCAGAAGGGACATGTGGGGGGTGCCCTCTGGAAGTTTGCACCATAGATAGTAGCCTCCCATGGGCTTGATCCACTCCAACCCGGGAACAGGCCTGTCTATCAGCGCGTCGAGCATGATATCCCGTTTTACCCGATACTCCTCACAAATCCTTTTAACATGAGCCTCAAACCCTCCGCTACGCAGGAATCTCTCGACAATCCATTGAGAGATGCTGTTGGCATGAAGATCCTGAAGCTGTTTGATCATGGTAAACTGGTGAATGATTGGCTTTGGAGCCGACATCCACCCGATCCTGATCCCCGGAAAGAGTATCTTTGAGAAGGTGCTCAGGTATATTACATATCCGTATGTGTCAAGCTCCTTCAAAAAGGGCATACGCGCTCCTTCATATTTAATCTCACCGTAGGGATCATCCTCAATGATCAGAACCTTCCTCCGGTATGCCAGTTCCAAAAGTCTCCTGCGACGCTCCAGACTCATGGAAACACCTGACGGGTTCTGGTAGGTCGGCATGGTATAAATCAACTTGGGCCTGTATCTTTGCAAAAGCTGTTCCAAAACATCAACCCGCATCCCCTGATCATCCACGGGGACACCGATGATCCTGGCTCCGGCAGCATTGAAGATTTGCAGGGCACTGAAAAAAGACGGTTCCTCAACAATCACCACATCCCCCGGATCGATAAAGACCCGTGCTGCAATGTCAATCCCCTGCTGCGATCCGGACAAAACCAGAATCTCGTCGGGAGAAGCGCATATACCCCTTTTCTGCATGAGATCCGATATGGCTTCCCTCAGGGACCAGAACCCTTCAGTGGGCGTAAGCTTGAGCGCCTCGTGGTTAGGCTGCTTTATCAGCTCTTCTTCAATTCCCTGCAGGGTATCAACAGGATCCTTCTCAATGGCCGGCATACCAGCGGCGAAAGAGACAACATCTTCACGGTTGGCCATCACCAAAAGATCTCTCAAAAAAGGATCATTGGCTCTTTCAGATATCCGGCTGAAGAACTGGGTGTAGAGGGGCGGGTCAAATTCGCTGCGGGATTCGGACACCTCCGCCATTACAGAAAGAACAATGGTTCCCCTTCCCACATGGGAATCCACCAGGCCGTCCGCCTTAAGTTCCCGGTAAGCAGTAAGAACCGTACTGCGATTTACACCAAGGCTTTCCGCCAGCTTTCTTTCGGGAGGAAGAAGGCTGCCGGGAAGAAGCCTCCCATCAAAAATCATGGCCCGGATCTGGTTTCGAATTTGGATATATATTGGTGTCTTGCT
The DNA here is from genome assembly GCA_001512555.1 of Clostridiaceae bacterium DTU059. Lineage (GTDB taxonomy): Bacteria > Bacillota > Clostridia > DSM-8532 > DSM-8532 > Thermoclostridium_A. Next base: position 31,936 of record LFSK01000135.1, read on the forward strand.
ATTGCGGTCAATCTTTATCTGCATAAACCCACCTCTTTGGATTAATCCAATTTTATTATACATCGGTTTCTTGCCCATATAAACAACCAATTGGATTATTTTTTACCCATCCAATTTCACCTAAATTGCCTGCCGTTTATTTCGACTGTGTTGAACAAAAAAACAGCGAGGGTAATTCCCTCGCCGCACTATTTCACAATATCATGTTGTAAGGCCGGAATCCGCTTATTTTATAAGCGCCATAACCTCTTCCAGGCGGGGCATTGCCGGAATAGCTCCCTTCCTTGTTGTTGCAAGAGAGCCTACCGCGTTGGCAAAATCCACCGCATCATGCAATTCCTCAAAGGTAAGTTCCTGAAGACGGCCAAAATACGGCCTTATCTTAAACAGGAATCCTCCAAGGAAGGCATCACCGGCACCAGTAGTATCGATGGTTTTTACATCATAGGTGGGAAGCCTGTCATACCTTCCGTCCATACCGAAAAAGCAACCATCAGGACCCAGTGTGACCAGAAGGATTCTGCCGTTGTACAGATCCGCCAGGCGATCGGCGCCCTTTTCCAAATCAGTCTCCCCAGTCAGAAAGGTCAGCTCCTCTTCTGAAATCTTGAGGATGTCGGCGAATTCCATACCCTTTAGGATGACTTCCTTTGCCTCTTCTAAACTATTCCACAGCGCAGGCCTCAGATTCGGATCATAAGAAATGGTCTTGCCCATCGCCCTGGCACAGCTGGCGGATTCAAGAGTTGCGGTTCTGGAAGGTTCGTGGGTCATGGAGACCGACCCGAAATGAAAGGCTTTCGCATTCTTTATGATGTCCTTATCAACGTCCTCAAAGGAGAGCATCATGTCTGCGCCGGGATCCCTGTAAAAACTGAAACTCCTGTCACCAGTTTCGCTAAGGTGCACAAAGGCCAGTGTAGTATTGACCTTTGTGTCAAACATCAGACCCTTATCATCAATGCCATTGTTTTTCAGAGTGTCGGACAAAAAGCTGCCAAAGGTATCCGATCCAACCTTGCCAATAAAGGCTCCTGTTCCGCCCAGCCGGGTTATTGCAGCAAGAACATTGGCAGGCGCACCGCCGGGATTACACTCAAACAGCGGGTTTCCCTGATCCGATTTGCCCGATGGCGTAAAATCTATCAACAATTCCCCTATCGCTGCTAAATCCAACATATGCCTCACCATCCTACAAGAATTCATGTCCTATTAATTCATTGTCCCAGATAACCGGATGGTGTGCAAGTGGTGGATTCTCTGTTTTCATGCCCATTTCATCTGATTTGCGGGTTGATCTTGTTCTTTTCCTGGTCATGACGGTTCAGGGGCAGGCAAGCCGGCCCTTCCAGGACATTTCCCTTATAGTCGAATCTGGAGCCATGGCAGGGACAATCCCACGATGCCTCAAGCTGGTTCCACTTAAGCTCGCATCCCATATGGGTGCAGGTGACATCCACAATGTACTCCCTTCCATCCTGATCCTTATAATAACCGCAGCGCTTACCGCCAAGATTAATAACCCGGCCTATTCCCGCAGACTCTGGAATTTCCGTGTCGCCGGATTTCAGTTTGCCGCTGATCAGTTGAACTGCAACATCTGCATTTTCTGTAACAAAGGTTGAGGATGCTACATCCATAAGGGTTGTATGAGAATAGAGCTCTTCATAGGGTGAACTCCCATTTCGGATCATATTGCTGATAACCATACCTGCCGCCGTGCCGCCCGATATGCCCCATTTGTTAAAGCCTGTGGCAACGAAGATATTCGGGGTATCCTTGTTCAGATACCCAACATACGGAATGTTTCTGGGCGGCTCATAATCCTGTGCCGACCACTGATATTGATACTCATCAATACCGAATACCTCATTGCCAAATTTTTTAAGTAGTAAATAGTGATCCTCTTTCTGGTGTCCCACCTTATGGCTTTCACCCACAATCAGCAGGGAATCGGCCTCATGCACATATCTCAGAGACCTTGTAGGATCCTCAGCATTGATAAAATGACATTTCGGGAAACTCTTGTCATACTTTGCCATGACTGCATAGGTTCTCATGGGCTTGAGTTTGGCAAAATAAAAGCCCATCCCGTCATAGCAGGGAAAATGGGAGGCAATTACCACATGGCCTGCTTCAATTGTAAATTTGTCCCCTGTTTTGAGGGTGCAGCGCTCTCCTGGCTGAAAATCAACAATGCGGGTATCCTCATATATTGTACCGCCCTGATTTACGGCTTCATCTGCCAGCGCATCGATGTATTTTTTGGGGTTGAATTGTGCCTGGTTGTTCAATATGAGGGCGTTCCTAATCTTAAGAGGTATGGGGATTTCTTTCTCCAGCCTGCAGTCCAGTCCCATCTTCTGATAGGTTTCATATTCCTGCCTGATTTTCTCGGCATAGCTCTCATCCTGAGTAAAGACACATGCCGGCATTCTTTGAAAATCGCATTGAATGTTATACCTGGCAATAAGCGTCTCTATAAGTTCCAGTGCCTTATCATTCACCTCATAATATTGACGGGCTCTTTCAAGGCCAAACTGTTTCTCGATGGAACTATAGACAAGGGCATGCTGCGCAGTGATTTTTCCGGTGTTCCGGCCGCTGCAGCCATATCCGATCCTGTCCGCATCAATCAATACCGCCTTAAGTCCTGCCGAAACCAGAAGATAAAGGCAGGTAACTCCTGCAAGTCCGCCCCCAATAATGAGGTAATCAACCTGGATATCCCTGTCCAGTTTTTTGTAACCCCTACCCTCCGAGCTTTCAATCCAATAGACCTTATTCATTTCCGTTCTCCTTTATTATCCAACCAGGGTGATATACTGGCACTGGCACCAGTGCATGGCGCTTCAAATGGATGGTTCCCATTAATGGATCCATTAAGGAATGGGGACTGCCCGACGGACAAAAAGCATCCATCGTAAAGCCATCAGCATTTTGCCATAAGGCCTGGGCAGTCCCTTTTTGGCTTCTCCCCATCAATTCATTGCAGCCAGCGGTATGATCAGAAATAGAGCCAACTGCAAAGCAAGCACAAACCTTTGATTATGAAAGAAGCCACACTTATTGTCTGTTCATAGGGTGATTTTATTCATAAGAATTGTGTAATTCAATTAATAACAGGCTGCTGGAGATCATCATACCATATCAAGATCAGGAGGCGTCGGAGTTCATGGATCCGGCCTCTGCGGTCTTCATTCGTCTGTTTTTGATAGCCGGGATACTGCACCAGACGGTAATCACCACCAAAACCACAGCGCCACCTACAAATGCCATGGTGCCGGGCACTTCACCAATGGTCAGAAATACCAGAACAGGATTGAGCACGGGTTCCAAAACGGGTATAAGAATGGTCTCCAGGGCTGTCAGATGCTTGACCGCTTTGGAATAAAGAATATATGGCACCCCCAGCTGGACCACTCCCAGAAGGAGAAGACCAATCCAGCCCTGTGTACCCGGCAAGTCTCCGAAAAGAAAAGGAATCCCAATAAGTGCTGTAAGTATATTGCCAAGAAGCACTGATTCCAGGGGCGATCCATCTTTTTGCATCCGCATGAACACCGTAAACAACGCAAAACATATACCGCTCAGCAGGGCACAGATATTACCCGCAAACCCACTGGTATCAAGACTGTCCATGAAAAAAAGAACCATGCCCCCAATGGTCAGGAAGATAGCTCCCCAGTCAAAGAGCCTTGTCTTCTCCTTCAGCAGCCATACCCCCAATATGGCCACATATACAGGCGCTGTGTACTGAAGCAGTATGGCATTGGCGGCGGTAGTCATCTTGTTTGACATAACAAAGAGGATTACAGTCCCGGTGTAGGAAAGGGCAGCTCCGATTTGTGCGGCTGACCAGTTAAATTTAGGCTTTCCGAGATACAGCCAGATAATAAGTGAAGCAATAGCACTGCGGGTTCCCGCTATTGCAAGCGCGTTTGAATCCACAAGCTTGATCAGGATACCCCCGAGACTCCACAAAATTGCTGTAATAATAAGATATATAATGGCCTTAGGCCTGTCTCCCATCATTCTTCGAGTCATATAAGATCAGCCCTCCAGTCAGACATTAAAGATCGGATGCCTCACACCTGATTCTTTTTCAGGGCTCCGGCAGCCGACCCCTTATCTGTTGTTTCACTTCAATATAAAACATAAAATCCTGAAGATCAACACTGTCTGTCCTGCAGGTGCAAAGTTTCTTCATAGAGGAGAACGACCCCATAGAACAGCTTCCAAGCGGGAAGAGCTAGTGATTTTCACGCAGCACGGTTATCCATGCCGGGCATGATATTAAGACCATCCTCCTGACTTAAGAGGATGAAGGTTTTATATACCATGATGATTGCCTGCTCTCTGGTCAGGCTACCCGTGGGATTCATTATACCGCTGCTTCCAACGATGATATTGTTGGCGCTGCAGAAGTTTACTGCTTCCCTGGCCCATGGGGCAATCTGACCCGCATCCCTGAACTGGGGTGCACCGGGTATCGATCCTGCCAGATCGGGGCGGAGAACTTTCACGGCCTGGTAGATAATCACGCATAGCTGCTGCCTGCTTATGTATTCGTTGGGGCTGAAAATACCGTTGCTCCCGGTCAGAAACTTCATGGAGGCGGCTTTCAGCACGTCCTGGTCTTCAGTATCCAAAAAGCTCACACCGGGGGAGGGAATTATTTCACCTAAAAAGGTCTCTGCCATCCTTACAATCATAGAACTGAATTCCCGCCGGGTTATTCCGGTTTGATACCCGTCCAGAAGCTCAACAGGCACAATATTTGCCTGGATGGCCTGCTGTACATATGGAACTGCCCAACTGGAGGAGCCAATGCTGTCTATCTCAGGAATAGGTATGTAGTCGCTTTCAGGGGCGGTCCTGTCGGTAACCCTGATGGTATGCCTGAAGCTTGTGACTCCTCCTGCACCATCATAGGCTGTGATAATGATCTCAGCATCCTGGCCGATCAAATCCCTGTAAAAGAAAAGCCCGTCAACAATCCAGCCTGCTGTAGCGGAGAACTTGAGCTCTGCCTGCTCCCTGTCTGAAAACTCCTCACTAAGGTCAAAAACAAACAGATCCCCTGGCCTGATACTGGATGTGTAGTCCGAGTAGGCAACAGGAGGCGTATTGTCCGGAACATAGGCTGCTCCGTTAAAAACTGTAACCAATGTGGTGGAAGGATTCACGGGAAAAGCCAGCCTTTCGCTGTCACTGATAAAACTGAGCCGGTAAACACCGTCAGGGATTTTTGCCAATGAATAGGCGTGAATATAGTCACCGGAATCACGGGATTCGGTCCCGTGAAGCCTGTATGAACTGCCCCTGACATCAACAAGGGACAGAATTGGTATGCATGAATCTGTCCTGCCATCATCCCGAACCATCACCGAATATCCATTGCCATGTATATCTGTCCATCTGTGCAATATCCTCTGGGATTGGGTGTCGTAAATAAAATCATCCATCAGGCCTCCCCCAAACCTGAAAGTCTTTTCCTTACCGCCAAACTCTGTATGAAAGGTGTTGAAATAGGCATCCGATGCGGTGCCCCCACCTTTTAAGACCCTTCCTGTGAGAAGAAAAATGTCAAAGAAGCCCGGCATTATATCGACCGAGCCGGTGGGACTGTTCAGCGCATTTGATATGGTATTTCCTGTGGGAATGTTGAGCAGCATGTATTCGGCCTCTTCTACCGTGGCAAGGTCTGCCTCAACCCTGATGGTCTTCAGGGTTGAGGTATCCAGCCGCATGATGCTGTCCATACCGTCCAGCTTTCCTGAATGGTACCATATGTCCGCATCCCTGGCGGGCTCCGTCCTTTCACCCCCTGAGTATGAATAGATATCGACCCAGAGATCTGCCATGTCATAATAGAGAAGCCCGGCATAGAGCTGGCTGCCACCATCTTCCCGGATTTCGACAAAGGAAATATCTTTCGTGCTCACCGCCGTCTCAAAAACGCTTCCGCCCCATTCCCGGACATCACTGAACCCCACCAACGGATTTCCAAGAATCCGGGTGGTTACTGTACAACCAGGAATCTTTTGTCTGGATGTAAGTCCCAGCACATTGCACTCCGATGTATCAAAATCCTTCTCTCCCGTTGTACCGATGGTTCTGAAATAGAATGGAACATCCCTCGGACCATCACTAAGGCGTGATTCCACACTGCATCGGATCTTATTATAACTGCGGGTCAGCTGCTCAAAGTCAAGATTGGCCATCCATACCCCGTTAACTACAGCCGGGTTTATACGCAGTTTTGTTACTTTTCTGTCCTTTTGGGAAAACCCCAGGATATTGATTCTGGGATTTGTGACAAGTTGATTTGCTGCATCATACACCCGGATTCTCACGTTATACTCCGGAACGATAAAATCCCGCGAATATGCCTCACCAAAAGTACCATCGGCGAAAACAGGCCGTACTTCCAACGAATGTGACCCTATGGCAATATCTCTGATATCAAGGCTTACCTTTTTCTCGCCCGGCGAGAACACAGTAAACTGCCTTTGGGTAATACCATCGATTTTTATCTCAACAGCCTTCACCGAACGGCCTGTATAGAAGCTGAGATTTAGATGATATTTCTCTTCCTGGCGCTCTTCCTTGCGGGGCTCGATTATATAAAAATCTGGATCAATTTTATAATTCTCAAA